>QJWJ01000179.1 GCA_003235365.1 Deltaproteobacteria bacterium | reverse complement strand
AAAACGCCGCGCAAGCAACCAACCGCTCGCTCCAACGACCAAGGCGGGCCGTGCGTCGGAAACGGGAGCGGCGTTGTGTCCGTTCCCTCCCGCTGTGCGGCGCGTTCTCACTTGCCCGCCGAATGCACACACGTCGCGCTGCGACTGATTGGCGAGAGCACACCCCGTTTTTTACGGTGTCGCCAGACCACCAGCGTCGGCACGCGTGCCTTCAGGAGTGAGGAGCGTGCCGCCCGTCAGTTCATTCACCGGCCTCCCCGCCGGTTCGTCCGCTGCGGGCAGCACAACGGTGAACGTCGCTCCCACCCCGGCGACGGAGCTCACTTCGATTCGACCGCCCATCGCCGCCAAGATGCGTTGCGAAATCGCAAGGCCCAAGCCAGTTCCACCCGATTTGGTAGTGAAGAATGGCACGAATAGACTACGCCGCGCTTGTTCAGAAAGCCCTGGCCCACGGTCGGTGATTGAAATCTCGACGAGGTGCAACAAGCCATCACTGCGCTTCCGCGCCGCGACGGACACGACACCCGAGCCATCCATCGCCTGCGCCGCGTTGCGCAACAGGTTAATCAACGCCTGGTGCAGATGCTCTGGATCGCCACGTACCCAGAGCTCACCACCCGGTGCCGAGAACTCGAAACGCGTCTGGTATTCGACACTCGAGCGAAGGATGGAAAGCGTACGCTCGACCATCGTCCGGACGTTGATCGTGCCGATACTGGCCGGCGCGGGGCGGCCGTAGTCGAGAACCGATCCGACGACGCGGTCGAGCCGGTCGACCTCTTCGAGAATGATCGACACGAACTCCATCGAGTGTTCACCGCGTTCGAAGTCTGCCAGCAGTTGTGCGGCACCCTTGATGGCGCCCAGCGGATTGCGAACCTCGTGAGCCAAACCGGCCGCCATCTGACCCAGCGCGGCCAGGCGCGCCCGTTCCTGTAACCGGAGGTGTTGGCGCGAGTTCTCCAAGACTGTCGCCAACAGGACTCCGAGCGACTCCAGCAATTGTAGGTCATCCGCCGAGAAGGCATCCTCCACGCGATCGTCTTCGAGCAATAGGATGCCGAGCACGTCTTTCTGCTCACCGAGAACGCCCACACAAACCGCACGCCGCAAAGGACCGAAGTTCTCTGCAGACAGCAACAGGAGCTCCAGCTCGTTCGATGAGTAGCGCTCGGTCCGGTCCTCCGGGACCAAGCCCAGCTGCTTCTCGATGGTGCTCAGGTCGAGCACGCGCCGCTCCGACAACAACTCGGCCAGGGTGCGCAGGGACGCAGCATCGAGCCGAACTGGCATTTCCGCACCAAATGCGCCACCGAGTTCGAAGCCCGCGCCGAGCGAGTCTCGCAAGAACAACGCCCCCGACGTGGCGCGTCGGCAATCTTCGAGCACGCCGAGGACGAGACGGATCGCTTCGTCCGCATCGAGAACTCGAGCGAGCTCTTGCCTGGCCCTCGATACCGCGCGCTCCAGATCTGCTCGCTCGAAGAAGATCGCGCGATTGATGTACGCGTCCAGCTTGGCGCGCAACGGGTCGAACAAGATCAGCATGATGATGCCGCCGAGGACGGCGTTGAGGTACATCGTCTGGAAACCGCCGAGGATCACGACGCACAGGTAGAAGATGCCCGCCAAGCTGAACGCCAGCGCCGTCGACACGAACGCCAAACCCGCCATGTCGTAGAGATCGACGAGGCGCGCGCGAATCAACGATTCGGCCAGGACGAACAAGAACACGAGACTCAGTACTGCGCCGACCGGTGGCAGCGGTGCTCCAACGAACCACAAGAAGTCGGCGAGGCTGAACGTGGCCGCCGAAGCACCGCACACGACCAGGAAGCGCACTCGACGTTGTGTGACGCGCGAGCGGCTACTCTCGCCCCGACGCAGAAGCGACAGCAGGCCGGCGGCGAAGAGGCCAAATACGTACAGCAGCACCGCCGCACGTACCAAACCGTGCTCGTGCAGTGGCGACATCACGAGCACCACCATGACCGCGAGCAATCCGCCGGCGACGCGCAGCAGCACCGAAGGACCGGGCCGGGGAAAGATCGCCTCGAACAGGTGCAACGCGAGCTGCGGCATCAACACGACGAGCACAGCTGTGAAGTGCGCCCAGACTTGCGCGCGACCATCGAGGTACAGCCACTGCGCCAAGTACCACAACCCGATGTCGACGGAGAACGCGGCAAATAGCCACTGTGCGCGCCCGGGGCGACCGCGAAGCAGAACGCTTGCCGCGATCGCGAGCGCCAGAGCCCCACAAAACAGCGACGTTTGCGTGCGAAGGTCCACGCCACAATTTCAGGCTGTAAGATCGCCGAGCGCAAGCGCCGACGCGACAACCGACGCAGATCAGGTGGGATGCGGCACGGGCGCATTCCGATTCACCGCGCAGTGTTCCAGGTGCGGCAGAAACTGACGGCGATCGCCCCCTTCAACGGATAGGCCTTTTCATCGGGTGACTGACTGATCCAGTATCCGCCACGGAGTGAACGAGCCAGTGTCCGGCAGTCATGCAGGTCGTCCCTCGGGGCGCTTTACCCAGCACCGCAGAATGGATCGCTTGCGCGAACTCCTCACGCGCTATCCGAAGGGGCTGACACTCTACGAGTTGAGCCAACTGCTCAACGTCACGCCGCGCACGATGCGCCGTTACATGTCCGAACTGTCCGCGCAGTTCGACCTCGAACAAGAGGAAGAACGACCTGGGGGTGCTCGGCGCTGGCGTATTCCTGCTGCCGATCTGCCGCGGAAGATCGAGCTGCGTCGGACCCAAGCCTACGCTCTGCTCGCCGCGCGACGCATTTTCGCGATGATGCAAGGCTCCGCGTTGTACGAGGAGATCGACATGGCGGTGAACAAGCTGCTCGGCTTGGCACACCGCACCGGCCGAGGGCCAAACGCCGGTCGCGCCGACTTCAGGCTAGAAGAACGCTTCTTGTACCTGCCGTTCGTACCCAAGAACTATCAGGAGAAGACTGAAGAGCTGGACGACCTATTTCAGTGCGTGTCGGACCTACGCCCACTGAGTTTACGGTATCGCAGTTTGAGTCGCCACGCGGAAGAGCGCATCACCATCCACCCCTATGCGATGGTGTTGCATCGCGATTCGATTTATTGCGTCGGGTACCACACCGAACGCGGCGAGATCCGCACGTTCCTGCTCGACCGAATGCGTGACACCCAAGCATCCGTGAGCGAGCGCTTCGAGCTGCCCGACGACTTTCACGTCGACGACTACTTCCAAGGCGAGTTCGGCATTTGGAAAGCCGCGCAGAAGCAACACGTCGTGATCGAGTTCGACGAGTACGCAGCAGAGTACGTTCGAATGCGAAACGCGCACCCGTCGATGAAGCTCGTCCCACTCCCCGGGGGGCGACTGCGCCTCTCGATGGAGGTTGGGAACCTCACGCAACTCACCAGCTGGATCCTGGAATGGGGTAAGCGAGCGAAGGTCATCCAACCTCCCGAGCTCGTGCAGCGGGTGCGCGACGAGTTGCAGGCCGCGTTGAACGCCTACGACGAGGAAACGACGCCAGCACGACGCAAACGTGCCAGCGAGCGCCCCGCCCGAGCTTGAGTCCTCGCGACGAGTAGCTCGTAGGCAGTCGGACCAACTGCCTCGCGTCCGCTAATTGGGAGTTTCGTGCTCGGCCATTGAGCTCAGCGTTCCGAATACAAGTGGTAGTACTCCAGGACCTTGACGACGTAGGCTTGGGTCTCGGCGTACGGAGGGATCCCCCCGTAGCGAGCGACCGCGCCCTCCCCCGCGTTGTAGGCCGCGATGGTCAATTGCAGATTGCCGTTGAACGTGTTGGCAAGCACCCGCAGGTAGCGGCTGCCTCCGAGGATGTTCTGGCGAGGGTCGAAGATGTCGCTGACCATCATGCGCTCGGCCGTCGACGGCAGGAGCTGCATCAACCCATGGGCATTTGCCGGGGAAACAGCTCGCGGATCGAAGTTGCTTTCGACCTTCATCACGGCGCGTATCAATGGTTCGGGAAGATGGTACAGCGCCGCGGCCTCGGCGATGTACCCATCGTAACGCGACCGTTGCGACGACGAGACGGTGCGAGGCATCACAGCACGTGCTGCCCCCCGCTTCGTCGCCTTCTTGGATCCAGTCGTGCGCTTCTTGTTGCTGAACTCGAGCACGCCGTCCGCACCGACACTGCGCTGGATCTGCGCGCTGGACGGGGTACTGCACAACAAGACGCCACCAATCAACGCGACAGCCAACGGTGCTTGCCCCCACTCGAATCGCCGCAAACCCCTGCTGGTAACCCGCCGCAGGAACGGATGCGCGTGGCGCTGAGCTTGGCTATCTCGACTCATCGAACACTTTCATGTCGCTTCGGCACTCGGCCTTGCCTTGGCGCTCAGCCGTACTCAGCGATCTCACGACACCAAACCTGCAACAACCCAAAAGAATCTGACACGACGACACTCGACCCGGAGCGTTGACTCAGCGAAACGCCGAGCCGGCCGCGAGTATTCCCCGAAGCGAGGAATACTCGGAAGTCTGTACCACCGGCCAATTCGCAACCAGCCGCGACGCACATCGTCGCGACCAGGGGGTGTCCGCGCCGTCCGCAGTGGAGGCGGCGCGGTAGCTTTCACCCCCCCATTGCCAAGGAACTGGCTACGCCGCAACCGGCCCCGGCCTCACTCCGACAAGTAGGTGTAGCTGTTCATGGCGTCTTCATAGTGCTTCATCAGGACGCGCATCTGCTCCAACGAGAGCTTGCCCCGCGCGAGCGCTTCCTCGGCCTGAGAACGCACAGCATCGATCATGTCCTCGGGCGAGTACGCCACGTAGCGCAGCACCTCGGTCATCGAGTCGCCTTTGATCACGTGCTCCACCCGGTACCCGTAATCGGTGAGGCTCACGTGCACCGCGTTGGTGTCGCCGAACAAATTGTGTAGATCACCGAGGATCTCCTGGTAGGCGCCGTTGAGGAACATACCGAGGTAGTACGGCTCGCCCTCTCGAAACTCGTGAACGCCAAGGGTGTCTTGAACGTCCTCGACGTCGATGAAATGGTCGATGATGCCGTCGCTATCACAGGTCAGATCCGCCAAGGTGGCGCGCACCGTGGGTTGCTCGTCCAAGCGGTGAATGGGCATGATCGGAAATAGCTGATCGATGGCCCACGTGTCCGGTGCGCTCTGAAAGACAGAGAAGTTGCAGTAGTAGATGGCGCTGGTTTGCTTCACGAGATCGTGCAGCTCTTCGGGCACGAACTTCAGCCGACTCAAGGTGCGCTCGATCTTCTTGCAGCATGCCCAGAACAAGCGTTCCGCCTCGGCCCGCTCCCGCAGCCCGAGGTAGCCATACTTGAACAGCGATTGGGCCTCTTCCTTCGCCGTGCACGCGTCGTGCCACGACTCTTGCACGTTCTTGGGCAGGATCCCTTGATAGGTCTCGTGCAGGACGTGCAACACGCCGTGATCGCCCTGCGGCGGTCCCGGGTCTTCCACGGAGATCCGGTTGACCCCGACGACGTCGAAGACGAGCACGGACTGGTGCGCCACGACGGCGCGTCCCGATTCACTGACGATCGTCGGCACGCCGATTTCCGCCTTCTCGCAGGCAGCTTGGATCGTCGCGACGACGTCGGACGCGTACTCTTGCAACGTGTAGTTGCGCGACGCGTGAAAGTCGGTCTGCGACCCGTCGTAGTCGATGGCCAAGCCGCCACCGACGTCCAAGTAGCCCATCTTGCAGCCGAGGCGGGCGAGTTCGACGTAGATGTTGGAAGCCTCCTGGAGGGCGCTCTTGATGGGAATGATGCTCGAGATTTGACTGCCGATGTGGAAGTGCAGCAACTGCAGGGAATCGAGCATGTTGCGCTCGGCAAGTCTGTCCACCACTTGGATGACTTCCGGCACGCTCAGACCGAACTTGGCTCGGTCGCCAGCGGAGTTCCCCCAACGCCCCATGCCCTTGCTGCTCAGCTTGGCGCGCACGCCGAGCATGGGCTTGATGCCCAACTTCTCCGAGGCCTTCAGCGTGTAGTCGAGCTCCTCGATTCGTTCGAGCACGACGATGACCGTCTTGTCGAAACGCTGAGCAATCAGCGCGGTTTCGATGTAGGACGGGTCCTTGTAGCCGTTGCAGATGATCAGCCCCCCAGCCTCTCGCATCGCAGACAGAGCGATGAGCAGCTCGGGCTTGGACCCAGCCTCCAACCCGAACTGCCACGGCTTTCCGAACTCCACCACCTCGTTGACGATGTGGCGTTGTTGATTGACCTTCACCGGGTAGACGCCACGGTAGGCACCAGCATATTCGTACTCGCGGATGGCGCGACTGAAGCACTCGTTGATGTTCTTGATGCGGTCCGCGAGGATGTCGGAGAAACGGATCAGGATGGGCAGATCCAAGCCTCGAACGCGCAGGTCCTGCGTCAGGTCGTACAGGTCGATGGAGCGGTCGTCTTCGGCGCTCGGGGAAACGAGGACGTGACCGTTCTCTCCTACTGAGAAGTACGGACTCCCCCAGCCCTGCACCTGATACAGGCGCGCGCTCTTCGTCGGCGACCAGTCCCCTCGCGCCTCAGCCGGCGAAGAGTTGTTCGGTCGACTGCTGGTGGTTTGAAGTCTCGTCGAAGAAGGTGAGGTGGAATCAGCCATCGTCATTACCGCGAGGGAGGGAAATGGTGCGCGCCGGGCGGACGGGAATGGTACACGTCGCGGCGCACACTGCCACTGCTTTCGGTGCTCGGCTTCAACCCGGTGCCCAGAACACCGATGGCAGCACGCTGCGCTTGTAGAGACTCAGCACGTCCATCAGTACCGCGACGCTGACGTGCAAGAGAAACCCGCCGTAAATGCTGCGGGTCTTCATCGATAGCGACCCGAGCACCACACCAGCCACGATCGCGCCGTGCGCTTCGAGATACGGCTTGCCGTAGTGGATCATGCAATACGGCACGGACATCACGAAGATTGCCGCTGACCCCATGCTCCGCCGCAACGACTCCACGATCCATCCGCGGAAGAACATCTCCAAGGCAAGAAACTGCGCTCCGTAAACCAACTCCCACACCAGAAAATCGAACCAGCTGCGGGAGCTCAGCTTGTAGAAGGGGTAGTAGCTACCGAAGTCTGGCTGGTGCGCCACGATTAGCATCACCGGGACAACTACCGCGAGCAACGCGCCGTAGATCCACAGATGCTTGAAGAACCCCCGAGTCCGCAAGCCGTAGTCGAGCAAGTGGTCTTTGGGA
This sequence comes from Deltaproteobacteria bacterium, assembly GCA_003235365.1. Lineage (GTDB taxonomy): Bacteria > Myxococcota_A > Polyangia > Polyangiales > Polyangiaceae > SZUA-265. The sequence continues at coordinate 63,751 of QJWJ01000179.1, read as the reverse complement.
AATATGATCTTCCAGAGAGTAAACGGAATGAACACGTAACCGATCACCCTGGCCGCCGACCACCAAGCGTAGCTGTACAACTGGTCGTACTTCTGCGCGTGCAGCCACTTGTGCCCTGCTTGATCGAGGGCCATCAATTCGGGGCGGATGAGCTGTTCGTAAAGGGAACGGCCCCCGTAGTACTCGTGAAAGGTCAACGTCGCTGCCGTCAACACCAGGCAGACGACAGGGCGAAAGTCGACTTCGCCGCGCGCCAGCATTTCCGACTTCTCTCGAGCGGCCTCGACGTCGATCTGCCTCCACGTGTCGCGAAACACGAACCAGATGGGGTATGCCAACGCCGCAAGGATCGGAAAGGGCATCAACGACTTGACGACCGGGTTGGCTATCAAGGCGTGAAACCAACTCGGCTCGGCGATGGGCTCGAGCAGCAACGGCAGCTTCGGCACCTCGGGCATGGAGGTCAGCATCCCAATCATCGACGACCGTCCCTCACCGGTCGGTTCCGACCGCGTCGGGCCCGGTCCCGTTCGTTTTGCTCCGGGCGGATGATTTGGGCCGAAGCGAGACGACGACGTCAGAACGCGTGGCGACTGGGACGGGGTCGTTCATAGGGGCCGGGCCGTATCACGCGCAGCGGCTCGAATCCCAGCTGATGCAGCTGGATACCCGCACAAAACGGCTGACCAAACAGCGACCTGTCCATGAGTGCCGAGAGCTTCCATCCCTTCAGCCCTTGCGTGGTCCGGTTCCTGTTGCTAGTTAGCCGCCCCCCAGCGCGTCACGGCGCGCACGACGGAGTTCCAGCATGAAAAGCCCCCTGAACGTGGTCAAAGAGCGCTTCGGCGACAAGGAAAAGTTGGTAGCGGCAGTCGAGAAGCTCGCCAAGGGCGATCTGTGGCTCGACCGCGTCAACGATGCCAAGGGGCTGGCGAGCGTTTCCAACGCCAAGTTGCTGCGCCTGCACGACACCCTGACCGTTGCGGCCAAGGAGTTCGGTAGTCGAGGCAAACTGGTCGACGCGATTCTCGCCCTGCAGAACCGTCAGAAGGACACCGGACTGCGGGCGCGCCTCGAAGGGCAACCCTTGCCCCGGCTGCTCGACACCCACCGCGCGGCCGCACGACGAGCGAGCAAGGCCAAAGCTGCCCCTGCCGCTGCTCCGAAGAAGAAGCTCGCACGCAGCCGCAAGGCTCAGGCCAAAGCCGCTGCGTCGAAGTAACACATCGGATTTGGTAGCCGGGTGAACCCGGTAGACACGAGCGAAAGTCCATCTCGGACTTTCGCGTTGCTGCGTCTGGGGCTTGGAGCTTGGGGTCTGCGAGAAGCGCACCAAGCGCGACCGTCAGCCCGCTCGCTCGGCGAGCCAACGTTGGGTGTGCCGCGCCGATTTCTCGTAGCCTTTGACCATGTTGTCGATGATGTGGTTTTCCAACATGGAGCCGATCCCAAACACCTTCGCGCGGACGTCGAGGGTCTGGACTCGACGACATCGGCCACCGTCGACGGGCTCGACAGTGACGACCCCAGCAACCTGGAGCCGCTCGCCGAGCGAATTGGAGACGACCTCGAACTCGTACCGCGACGACCCCTCGAGGAACCGTCCCACCTCTCGATAGCCGGCCCCGTTCTTGAGCAAGGCCTTGATGGGCCCCGGTAAATCGCCGACGCTGGGCACCGCTTCGATGACCCTTCGGAATCCTTCTGCGGTGTCTTGCCGCTCGACGATCGCCCAGCGCTCGAACTTCAGTCGCTGCACGAAGACTTGCTGGTTGTACCCTTCATCGAAGAAGATGTCGCTCCAGAACGTCGCAGGGTTGCACTCGAAGGTGTGCTCGATTCGTCGCTGTGCCATGGTCTCGAACACTGTCTGTACTTCAACCGCCCCCGACTCGTCGAGACGCCTCGACCCCAATCCCCAAAAGACGGTGAGTGTTCGGGAGCAACCACTCCCCCGTCCGCTTCAGAGAGGCGAACCGCGGTGGACGCGCGCGCCAAGGCTGTCGCCCTGGGCACGACCCGATTGGCTGTGCCGGCGCGGCGCTCGGGCGCGGCGGGCGAGCGGGAATCGGCCCGCCCCCGGGTTCGTTGCCGAAGGCCCAACTCCCTGGCTACAACCCGAAGAGCTCACCGGATGAGTTCCACGACGCCCGCCGGCATCGCACGTTCCTGGCTCGGCCAAACCTGGTCCATCGCCAAGAAGGATTGGTTGATCGAGCTGCGCACCGGAGAGGTGGTGATCACCGGTGGCTTCTTCAGCGTGCTGGTCACCGTGATTTCCTCGCTGGCGTTCTTCGCGGGCCCCTCGACAAAAAACCAAGTTGCGGCAGGGGTGATCTGGATCGCAACGGCTTTTGCCGCGGTGTTGTCGCTGAGCCGTACCTGGCAACGTGAACGGGAGGAGGCCGCGCTGGATGGCCTGCTCGTCTCTCCGGTCTTCCCCAGTGCGCTGTACGCAGGCAAAGCCCTGGGGATCCTGGCGTTCTTGTTCGTCATCGAAATGATCGTGGTCCCGGCGTGTACGCTCTTCTTTTCTTTGGACCTATTCGACCACGCTGCAGCCCTCGCACTGACTTGCCTGTGCGCCACACCGGGCGTGGCTGCTTCGGGTGCGCTGTTCGGCGTGATGACGGTGCGGACCAAGGCGCGCGACTTGGTCCTTTCGATCGTGTTGTTTCCGCTGCTGGCCCCGACCCTGCTAGCGGCAACGGTGGCGACCCGCGAGCTGTTCGCCGGCGTCGGGCTGGGCGACCTGACCGACTACCTATCGATCATGATTCTTTTCGACGTGGTGTTCGTCACGGGTGGTCTGGGCCTGTTCGGCACTCTCGCCGAACAGTGACGTCCACCTGCAGTGCGTCGCTTGGTCGACACGCCGTATCCGTGTAGGCTAGCGGGGTGCGCATCGGATTGATTGGGCAAATTTCGGACATCCACACCCTGCGAGCGCTGTGCGAGCGCTGCGCGGCGCTGGACGTCGATCAGATCTTCTACATCGGTGGCCAACCAGAGATCCGCGAGCAGCTCCCCGCCGCGCGATCCGAGCACCCCGTAGGCGGCGAAGACATTTGGACGTTGGCCAGTCGTTGCACCGACGCCACCATCGACGAAATCAGAACGGTGATCAGCACAATCAGGCAGCGCAACGCGCTGCTGGCACTGAACGCGGTTGATGACGAGCCGGCGTTGGAGTTTCGGTCTCCGAAAGACCTGCGTTTCGCGTTGTGCACGGCGCTCGACGACGACCGCACTCCAAGCAGCTCGAACGCAATCGCCGACTCGGGTGTCGATTCCTCCGCCCCGCCCCCTGACGTCGTGGCAATCGGCGATCGCGATGCCTGGCTCGCTCAGGAACGTGATGGCACCGTGACGTTGGCAACGGGTCGGGGCAAAGAGGGCGGCTTGCTCGTGATCGACGACCGCGCAGGACTGAACGTGGAGGCCTACGACGAATCGGGCAGCTACCTGGCGCTCGTGGAACTTCCCCTGTCACAGCGCGTGTCGGTATCGTCGTCTGCCCACGTAACTACCCACGTGGATGCAATGTGAAGGTCGCGTTTTTCGGCGGCAGCTTCAACCCTCCGCACGTCGGCCACGTGTTGGCGGCAAGCTACGCGCTGAGCATCGGCTTCGACCGGGTGCTCGCGGTCGTCGTCAAGGATCACGCGTTCGGCAAACCGCTAGTAGCTTTCGAGCATCGAGCTCGCATGACCGAGTTGGCCTTCACGCCCCTTCCAGACGTCGAGGTTTCGCGAGTCGAAGCACAACTGCCAACTCCGAACTACACGTTGCTGACGTTGCGCGCGGTCATCGCCGCGCACCCCGATTGGCAGCTACGACTCTTGGTCGGCTCGGACGTCATGCGAGAGGTGGACCGCTGGCATTCCTTCGACGAGGTAGCGAAACTCGCCCCGCTGTTTCTCCTGGACCGAGCGGGGCACGACGCTGCTGGACGTTCAATCCTTCCGGAAATCTCGTCCACGCAGATACGCGACTGTCTCGCCGCCCCGAGTGCCGAGGCCGAGGCGTGGCTCTCCAGACACGTCCCAGCGTCCGTGCTCGACTACCTGCGTACTCACGGGCTTTACGCCAAAAGCGCAAGCGCGTAAGAGGCTCCTGTATCACTCGATCGCAGGTCTTGCTTGGGCGCCCAACGCCGCACACCTCGCCTCGCTCACTCGTACGGATCTGTCCATGCAATACGCCCTTCTCCCCCCATGGTGCCAGCCATGACGTTGCTAGCCGGCAAGGTCGCCATCGTCACCGGCGCAGGACGCGGTATCGGCGAACAGACGGCGCGGCTGTTCGCTGCGCAGGGAGCCGCCGTCGTGGTCAACGACGCGGGCACGGGTCCGGACGGCAAGCTCCCGACGGAACCCGTCGCCGAGCGCGTAGCTGAAGAAATCGTCGCTGCCGGCGGCAATGCCGTCGCCAGTTCTCACTCCGTCTCGAATCACTCCGACGTGCAGGCCCTCTTCGACCTGACTCGCAACCAGTTCGGAGGCGTCGACGTTCTGGTCAACAGCGCCGGCTTCCTGCGCGATCAGTCGCTGTTGCGAATGGCCGAGCAAGATTTCAGCGACGTCGTGGACGTTCACCTCAAAGGAACATTCTTGTGTTGCCAGGCAGCGGCAAACGCGATGAAGACGCGAGGTGGGGGCAGCATCATCAACACCACCGGCGTGGCGGGCCTGATGGGAAATTTCGGACAGGTCAACGCATCAGCGGCTCAAGCTGCCGTGTATGGGCTCACACGCACCGCGTCGATCGAGCTGCAACGCTTCGGCATTCGAGTCAACGCGGTGTCCCCGCTCGCCAAGACTCGCCTGACGGCAGAACTGCCGATGTTCGAGCACGTCGAGAGCATGTCCGCCCGACACGTGGCGCCGGTTCACCTGTTCTTGGCGAGCGCTCTGTCGGGACAGACGACGGGCAGCATCGTCAGCGTGGCCGGAGGGCGCTTGAGCGTGTACCGGATGGTGGAAAGCGCCGGAGAATTCAAGGAAGCCGATGAAGGGATCTGGGATGCCCACGAAATCGCTGAACACTTTTCGGCGATCCGCAAGATTTGAGCACGACGGGCGACTCGACCGAAGAACGGACATTCGTATCGTAACCCCGTGACTTCTCCAGGGATCCTCAGATGGCAAGACAGTCTTTCGCAGTTCTTCGCCGGCTGGGACGGCCCGGTCGGACGTCAGCTGCCACGGTCCGTCAGGGCCCCGTCATCGCCCGACACTGGAGCAACCGATCCCCCCGTTGCTGCCCCCGGGGCGGGGTGTTAGGTTGGATGAGCGGACACGTCCGCGCGGTGCTCGATGGCTCGTGAACCAAGTATCCCGCTCTTTCTGTGGGTCGCGACGGCTGCGCTGGTCCACATCTTGTGGGGCGGCGGCAGTGAGCAAGTCGTGCGCGTGCTCGAGGATGCGTCGAGCCTTTCCCAATTCGCCAATGCCGTACGCACGCACGTCGAGCAAAGCAATCGCAACCTCGAAATAGAGCTGCTCGACGAGTCGTCGTTGATGGACGACTCGTCCGCTCGAGACGGTACCACCAACGCGGTCGAACAAGAGCCCGAGAATCCGGAGCAGGTGCCGCCGGAAGAAGACGAGAAAAAGCCGGAAGAGAACACCAAGAAGCCTGACCAGGACACCGAGCGAACCGACGACTCCAAGGAGAAGTTCGACGAGGACAAGCAAGTCCCGGCAGACGATGAGGCCAACAAGCGCGAAGAGAAGTCTCAGCCGCCGAAGGCGGAGAAGAAGGAGAAAGACCCGCCACAGGAGATCGTTCAGGTCGACCCAGCGAAGCTGTTGCAGCAAGAGCGCCGTGTCGCCGTCAAGCAGCACGTCGACGATCCGGATCAGCCTGACAACCCGGATGCCGAATACATCGCCGATCAAGCCAATCACACCGACAAGCAAGAGCGCGCTCGCGTCACGGCAATGGATCGCGACGACCCCGACCCCAACCCGGGCATGGAGCACATGTCTCCAAGCAGCGATCCCGGCAACGCCCACGTCTCGGACCTGGCGCAATCGGACGACACGCCGGGCGACCCGGACAAGGCTTTCTCCGAATCACCCAAGGATGGGCAAGACGAACGCGTCGCGAACAAGCAGGACGACGCCCGAAAGGCGGTCGATCCCACTCGAGCGGTCTTCGGCGAAGCGGAAGCGGCGGCCAAGGGAACGCGCAACGGCAGTCCGAACTCCCAAGTCGCATCGCGCGGCCAAGAGGCTCGTGACGCGCGCCTGGAACACGAAGCCAGCGACAAACTGCTCGAGTCGGCAACAGGAACCGATGCCGTGCCATTCGAACGCGAGCGCCAAGCCGCGCGAGCAGGACAGCTCGCCAAGCGCCACCAGAGGGCGCCACAGGGTAACGGTGGACGGTTGCCGTCGCTGCGTGGCTCAGCTTCGCTGGGGCTGACACCCGGGGGGCTGAATCCGAACCTCACACCCCTGTCTGCACTCTCCGCCGTGGGGGCGGACCAACTGCTCAAGGAGCGCGTCGCAGATGGTGAACGACGCAGGACCAAACACCGCGGGTCTTGGCGCCCGATGGGGCTCGAACGCTGGAAGTCAGCCATCGAGAACTACGTCGCGGCGGTTCAGCCCGGTAATCAGACCAGCCTGAACACCGCGCGAGTCCCCTTTGCCAGCTACCTGAATCAAATTCATCAACGCCTGCACAGCGTGTTCGCGCTGGGCTTCCTACCGTCGCTGGACGGGCGCCCCGCGGGCGACGTGCTCAACCGGCCCGATCTGAAGACAAACCTCGAGATCGTGCTCAGCCGCGAGGATGGCCGCGTCATACGCATGGGTGTCACGCGCGCCAGCGGTTCGACGGCCTTCGACGTCGGCGCGCTCGAATCCGTGCAGAAGGCATCGCCATTCGGTACTCCGCCTCGCGACATCGTCTCTCCCGACGGCAACGTCTACCTGCACTGGGAGTTCCATCGAGATCCGATCTTCGCGTGCTCGACCTACTTCGCCCGCCCCTTCATCCTGCGCAATACCCCATCACCGGCCCCGCTGCCGCCGCCAAACGAGCCAGCCATGCCAGCGGACGGCGAACAACACGGACTCAAGCAGGACCCCGACAGTGCCGACGGCACCAAGGACGGCTGACGGTAGCATCCGCAATCTCTGCGCCTGTGGGCCGCGTCAAACCCGCTGTCGGTCGCACTCCCAGAGGCTCGTCCGCACGAGATCCGCGCGAGGCACGGATGGCGGAAGGTGGGCCCCAACAGGCAGAACCGCAAGGCGCCGGTTCGCTCACGATGTCGGGGATACTGAAGCATTGACCCGGCGCGCGACAGCGCACTAATTACCAACGGTGCACGACGCCGTCCCTTTCCCACGCAGTGCCGTCGCGTTGGCGCTGCTCGCGGTCGTATTGGGACGTGGGGTCGCGCAAGCATTGCCGGGTACCTTCACCGGCATCGATGGGGCGATCGAAGTCGTGGAGTTGAGCGGTGCGATTTGTTCGCAGCTCGCCGCCGGACTGCTGACTGCACTCGCCGTTCGCAGTGCGGCGTTCCTGCTGTTCACCCAAACACGCCGCCCCATGCTGACGGTAGCAACGGCGCTGACGTCGGGAGCCGTCGCGACGATGACGCTGCTGGCGGCCCTACTGACCCACAATCAGCTCGCCACGCAGTGGTCGGTGCTGCTGGCTGGCTCGGTCATCGTCGTGCTCGCCTGGTCCGGCGCACAAGCGTTGGCCCGCCCCGTGTCGCGCGCTGCGGGACTGATTGCAATTGGTGCGGCGGTAGCAGCCACGTTGCACACGCTTGGCCGAGTCACGGCACTCGAGGCAGCAGACCGTGCCAGCGTCCTGGGCTTCGGCGTCGCGCGGGGACTCGCAAGCGCCGGTTCCGTGGTCGAGCTGGGGAGCATCGTGGGCGCGTTGGTCTGGCTGCTATCACCACGGCACACCAAGTTGCGCGCCAGCGGCAGTCTGTTGCTGGCCCTGGTACCGGCGCTGGCGCTCGGCGCAACGCGCGACCAAGGGTGGGGGTTGGTCGTGGGGCGCACACTCGAACAACTGTCTTCACACCCCGATCCCATGTTGCCCACGTTCGTGCGAAACGTCATCGAACTGACGGCGATCGCAACGGCTGCGTTGTGCGCAATGACCACCAGCCGCGCCGCTGGTCCTCTCATGGCAGTCGGGCTGTGCATGCTCGGCAGAGCGAGCGCCGACATTCCACTGGGGTCCGTGTTCCTGCTCAACGCGGCCCTAGCACTGCAACTGATGCCGGCGGAGCCCGACCGCGCTCCGCTCGAGGAGCTACCGACATCGTGACACGGCAGATAATGACCATCGGACTATGCCTGGTGATCGCTTCGGCGTGCAAAGGTCAGAGTGACCTGTCCCCAAGCCAACGCGGGGAACGCACGTTCATGCGCAATTGCGCGTCGTGCCACGGCGCGGATGGGAAGGGGTTGCCCATTCCAGGCTACCAGGTTCCGCCCGCCGATCTCACCACGGCGCAGTTTCAGTCGACACACGACGACGCGGCGATTCGCTCGATTCTGATGAATGGCAAGGGCGCCATGCCCCCGCTGGGCAAGCTGCTGCCGCCGAGCGAACTCGACGAGCTGATCATGTACGTTCGAAGCTTGGGGCGTTGAAGAGATTCGCTGCCCGACACTGCAGCGCGCGTCAGCACGTCAGGGTGCGCTGACGCCGAGCAGCACGTACAGCACGACCAGGTACGGCATCGACGCAAAGAAGACGCTGCGTGCCCACTGATTCAAGTCGCGGCCGCGATGCCCCAAGCACGCCCAGCCGCTGAACGCCACACCGCTCAGCAGCGCCGTGACCAGGTAAGCGGTGCCGCCGAGCCCAGTGACCCAGGGCAGCAACGTCGTGATGCCGAGCACCACGGCCGTGATGCCGACCGCGCGGCGCGTGCTTTCCACGCCGTGCTCGACGCTCATCACCATCAGGCCAGCAGCGCCGTATTCGGCGCGGCGAAACAGCGTGATCGCCAAGAAATGCGGCACTTGCCACACGAACAGTACGGCGAACAGAGCGAGCGCTTGCCACGTCAACTCACCGGACAGGCCCGTATAGCCGAGGACTGGTGGCATGGCCCCGGGTACAGCACCGACATAGAGCGCCAGCGACGAACGGGCCTTCATCGGCGTGTAGATCGCCACGTACATGATCAGCGACAACGCGCCGAGGGCAGCCGTCAGTGCGTTGACCGCCAAGAGCAACTCGACGAGGCCGGCTGCGCCCAACGCCAACCCGAACCCGAGGGCGACGTCTCGCGACAATCGCCCGGCGGGGAGCGGTCGTTCGCGCGTGCGCTCCATCAGACCATCGACCTCGTGCTCGAGGTACATGTTGAGGGTGTTCGCCGAGCCGACGACGAGTACCGTGCCGACGAGCGCCAGCAACAGCTTGGAGAGGTCGAGGGGTCCCGGTGCGAGCACGGCGCCGAGCCAGCATGTAACCATCACCAACCGGGTCACGCCGGGCTTGGTGAGTTGCACCAACGAGGCGGCCACGCGCAGGGCGTCACGTGACGGACTCTCGACGTCGACTCGGGTATTCATCGGTGGTCGCTGGTCTAGAACGAATTGGTGCGCGCCGACTGCGATCTAGTGTCGCGGCGCGCCGGGGGTGTTAGCACGGCACCACGTGATGTGTGCTAGCTGGGTACAGCCGCCCCGAGGAGCACCGGCCCGCAGGCCGCCGACGCAACAGGACGCGCTTCGCTCAGGCCTTTTCCTTCTTCTCGGGCACGTCCTCGGCGGGACGTTCAGCGGTCTCGGAGGCCTTGGCCTTGCCACCATCGATTTGCTTGGCCACGGGCTCGTCATCCGACTCGTCGTCGCCAGAGAGGCCTTTCTTGAAATTGCGGATGCCATCGCCGAGGCCCTTGCCGACCTCGCCGAGGCGGCTCGCCCCGAACAGCACGAGGATGATGAGGCCGACGATCAGGAGTTGAAGGGGACTGGGCGACATGGGCTCACTCTCTGGGGAATTTCCCGCAGGTCCTATCACCGTCGGGTATGGTGGGCAATCTGCCACGAAGGCCAATGAAGACACCGAGAAACCTTGCCGCCCGGCCAGTCGTTTGCTTAGCGGTGGAGCTTTGCTTTCCCGGTCTGGTCACAAAAAGCCCACGCTGGTGGTTGTCCGGTCTGGAACGCTGACAAAGAATGACGCGCGCACGGGAGTGGCGACAAAAGATGTTCAAAGGTACGTGGGGCGCAGCAGGACTCGCATTGACGTTGACGACGGTGACGGCACAGGCCGAGCCGGTCAGTCCAACCGGTAAAGGGATCGCCGGCGGGGCGCTATTGGGCGCCGAGATAGTCGTGGTCACCGAGTCCTTCGTGGGACTCAGCAACGGCTGGTGGTACCTGCTCGGAGGCACCCTGGGCGCAGCGGGCGGCGGCGTCGGTGGCTACTTCGTCGAACAATCCGCTCCGACGGAGCTGTCTTTGTACATGCTCGTCGGTGGGATGGCGCTGGTGATCCCGGCGAGCATCTCCTACCTCAACGCCACTTCGTACGCCCCAGATCTCGACGGCGACAATCCCAACGACGTGCCCAGCGAGGTCGATGTCGACGCGGAGTTTGGCAAGACCGTGCCAACCCGACTTTCTCCGAGCCTGGTGCAGGTCGAGGACGGCTCACTCCGACTCGACGTGCCCGACGTGCAAGTCTCCGACGTTTACACGCGAGCCGAACGCCTGGAACTGGGCATGCAACAGCAGACTCAGGTGCTGTTTCCGCTCCTCGGCGGCCGCTTTTGAAACCGCCGGGCAGGGGTCGCGGACCGGGCCGCCATTCGACGGGCCCCGTATCCCCTCCCCCTGGGTACTGACCCGAGCAAGCACTGTTTCCTTCCCGACTGCGCGTCGACGTACCAGCTGGAACGGAAACGGCGTTCGCCTGTGAGTGACTGTGTTCACTTTGCGGAACACGACACAAAGCAACGACGAGATCCCATCCTGTTCGCGCGACGTCGGTACGCAGACGGGTCAGACTCCGGAGGTACCCGTGCACCACACGCATGGTTGCGCGACGGGGGTCGAAGGGTGGCCGATCTCATTTCAGTTACTCGTTTCCCCGCGAAGGTTGCCATCCACCCTTATCGAACCATCGAGAAGCAAGATGTCGAACGTTCACGATCGAAAACCATACTCACCTGCATGAGTACTTGTGGACACTGCCCAACCAGTTACTGACGTCACGCACACTGGCTCACGAAGCAAGCGTTTCGTTCGCGAGTAAACGGGCTCAGTACTCTGATGTGGGTAGATCTGCCGACCGCCCCTCTGAGCCGCTACAAAGCGTCGGCGCAGCGACCAGGAGGGTTCGGAAAATTGAGGAGGATTCCGTGAATCCCTTTCGCCGTCGTGCAAGCTTCCCGTAACATCTTGAGTCGCTCCTTCATCATGAGATCACGTTCCAGCTCACTTCCGCAGTCGGTCTCGTCGGCACCAAAACGCCGACCCGCAACCACCCAGCGCGGTAACCCAGAGCAGTCCCCAACGCCTGCTCTCCTCGCGCGCTCCCAAGTCGCACTGGACGCGCCACCTGCGCTCGCACCCACTGCGAGAACTGAACATCTTTTTTCGTGGACCCAGCGTCCATCGTCGTCGAGGAATTCGTCATGAGCCGCAAACGTTCCGAAGACCCCGCGCTCAACAAGGTCATCGCTGGGCGCTACCGCTTGGAAGCTCGCATTGGCGAAGGGGGCATGGGCATCGTGTACCGCGCGAGGCACGTGCTCATCGACCGCATCGTCGCGGTCAAGCTGATCCGCCCCGACCTCCGTGGCGAGACGCACCTGCGCGCTTGGATGCTGAGGGAAGCCCGCGCCGCCAACCGGGTCGATCACGCTCACATCATCGACATCCACGACATCGGCGAGACGGAAGAAGGCGAGCTGTACTTGGTGATGGAGTACCTCGTCGGTACGCCGCTGAGCGCGGAGATCTCCCGTGGCCCGATGCCGCTGCAACGTGCAGTCGACATCTTGGAACAAATGGGCGCAGCGCTCGCTCGTGCGCACGACCTCGGCGTCGTGCATCGCGATCTCAAGAGCGACAACATCCTGCTCACGGCGCGAGGCGGTCGAAAAGACTTCGTGAAGATCCTCGACTTCGGCCTCGCCGCGTTGGCGCACGACCCGCGACTCGCGCCCAAGGGTGCGGTGTTTGGAACGCCGGAGTACATGTCACCGGAGCAAGCACGCGGTGAGACGGCTGGCCCTCAGTCGGACCTGTACGCGCTGGGCATCTTGTTCTTCGAAATGCTGACGGGTCGCTTGCCCTTCCGCTCGGCGGACCGCGACACGCTGCTCGAGATGCAGCGTTCGGCGCCTGCACCCCGCCCGAGCTCGCTGCGCAAGGACTGTCACCCCGCGGCGGAGCGCATCATCGTCCGCCTGCTCGAGAAGGACACGCGTCGTCGTTACCGCGACGGCCATCACTTGCTCGAAGAACTCAAAGCCCTGCAGCGCTCCCTGCCTTCACAGGCGTGGGACAAGGACGCGCAAGGCGCAGATGTGGGAGCTCCGCAGCAACAGTTGCCGCCACCTCCTCCCCCTTCTCGGTCTGCCAACGTGACGGAGTGGGCCAGCCGCGCGGGGTTGTTCAGCCGCATGGTTTCGCGAGCCTACCCAGGCACGAAACCGCCCGAAGAGCTGCATCAAGCCGTGCTATCCGCCTGGGAGTTGGCTTCGAAGGCAAGCGGGCTGGAGGGAGAACTGGCCAGTCACACTCGACGCCTCGAAGCGCTGGAGCGACGAGGCCGGGCGCTGCGCGCCGAAATCGGTCGTAAGGTGGAAGAGCTCGCGCAAGAGGAGTCGCGCGCCTTGCGCGATGCCACCAACTACGCGGAACAAGAAAACACCGCCAGGACCGAACTTCAAACCGCCGAGCGTCAAGCAGAGATCGCCAGTCAAAAGGCGAATGACCACGAACGGCACGGCCGCGCAGACCGCAAAGTGTACGAAGACGCAGGCGCGGCGATGGCGCTGGTACAGGTCAAACAACAAGACCTCAAGACGAAAGAGGCAAAGCGCGCTGCAAGAGAAGCGACCGCCAAGGACTTGCGCAAACAGATCGAAGATCTTCGCGCCCAACTCGCACGCTACGCCGAAGCTTTGGAAGAGGACTTGGCATCGGGACGCAGCAAGGTAGCTGCCCGTGCGCGCGAAGGGCTCGAATACGAAGAGCAGTTCGAGCGCGTCTCACGCCTGGTCGTCAGCCAGCTCAAGGGCAAACCCGAATGCCGAGAACTGCTCACCGAGTTCATCGCTAGCGGCGCGGGGCCAGCCTCGTCGGCAGCGGTGTCTCAACGACAGCTTCCGCCGGCGGCTCGACAGCAAGCGAGCTGACGCACACGACGGGTGAACACCGTCCGTACGCCGGCAATCTTACTGCCCCGGCGCCTGACACTCGGCGCGGGGCGACGCTTCAACTCGGAAGCTTAGTTCCGAGAAACGCGCGGAGCTTGATCAGGTTCTTCTCTTCGGAGGCGAAGTTGGGGCTGAGATAGTCCGCGGCCCACGCCGTCGCTTCGTCACAGACCTCGCCACGCAACGACGCGTCTTCGGTGAGCTGGGCGACGCTTCGACCGCGCACGGTCAAGTCGCCGAGCCCGTCGACGAAGCGCGCCAAGCGCTCGTTCAGGTCGGATCCGAGAAACTCTTCAACCGTGGAAGCGTCGGCAGCCAAGCGCTCCAAGCCCTCGCGCACATCGGGCTCGAACCCGTCGACGTCCGTGCAATTGCGCAGCGCCGACGACGCGCAGACCCGCAACACGAACGCGTCGTCGAGGTAGCCGAGATCGAGAATGCCGTCGGGGATCAAGTCCAGGGACTTGAGCACGTAGTTTACCCCCCGCAGCAGGTACCGGCGAGCCGCCTCGTCCAGCTCTTCGGTGTCGGCGGCGACGGCCATCGTTCGCAGATCGCCTCCGAGGCTTTGCAGCCACTGGGGGAAGGCTTGGAGGCAACGTGCGTCGAGATCGTCCATGGCAGGCGGCGGAGTCAAAACCAAAGCGAGTCGGAACTCAAGGCGCAACGCGGACCCGCACTAAATGGGCGAGCACGATTGTCGGGCAGTTTCTCAGGCCCCCGTTTTGGTGAGGGCCCGAAGAACCGCCCCCGTTGCAGTCGCTTTCTCGACTCCATTCTCTGTTGCATCGAATGAGCGTTCGCGAATCGCGAACGCTCATTTAGCGAGGCGGAGCGCGAGGGCTACACAGCACACGGCGCGCGTTGGCTCCGAACAACCTGACCACCGCCTCGCGTGTCATTCCCGCATCGGCCAAAGCACGCGCCAGAACTGGAAATCCACGAATGTCCTGCAATTGGCGTGGAGGCGAAATTCCGCCTTCGAAATCCGAACCAATGGCCACATGCTCGATGCCGGCCACTTTGGCGACGTGGAGCACGTGCCGAACCACGTCGCTCAGCTGAGCAATGCCTGCGCCACCGAGGAGAAAGCGAGAGTGAAAGTTCACGCCGATGATCCCCCCGCTGCGCGCGATCCCTCGCAGCTGCGCATCCGTCAGATTCCGCGGGTGGGGTGCCAGCGCGCGTGAATTGGAATGAGTGGCGACGACAGGGCGCCCGGCCGCATCCGCCTGAGCGAGGATGTCCTGCACGGCAGCATCCGATGCGTGGGAAACGTCTGCAATCCCCCCCACGGCGTGGACTCGTCGCAACAGCTCTGCGCCCCGACGGCTCAGCCCGAAGCGGGCGCCACGCTCACCCGACGATGATGCCAATGCGTTGTCGTAGGCGTGCACCAGGCCAAACAAGCGAACCCCGCGACCGGCCCAGCGTGTCGCGGAATCCAACTCCCAGCCGAGCGGCTCTGCCCCCTCGAAAGCGAATTGGAACCCGGTGGAACTACCGCTGGCTGAGCAGAAGTCCGATGCGTAGGTGCCGACACTGGGCAACAGTCGGCGCATGGCAGAAAACGACTGTTCGAGGTCGACCATCCGCGGACCCGTCGCCGACACGTCGCGCGGGATGTACAGCGGCAACACGACACCGGCGATCCCCGCCTGGCGCAGCCAGCGTGACTCGTACTGTCCGCTGCCCGCGGCGATGGTCTGACCCTTGTAGTTGACCTGGTAGGACAGATCGACGTGCAGATCGATGACGCCCGGCGAGGGCGATTCGGCGTGCACGACCGGCAAACGCGACAGCACGAATCCGCCCAAGAGCAACACCGTCAAGCCATGCGTGGCCCGGCCGGTGGGCTTCGCCGCCGCCGCGAGTCGCGCGAAGGCACTTACATAGCCTCGGATCCTGGACGGATTCGCGTCGCGCAATCCACCCTTCGGCCGAACCTGCATCGTGCGAGTCTTGCACGAATCGCAGAGCTGCCAGTAGTACTCGTCACCGTGGGCTCCCCACAATCTGCTCTGAGGTGGGCATTGCGGCCAGGCGCCGGGTGGAGCTCCGCGTTGGGGTGACCGCACTTGCTGAAGTGAACGCGCTGCGTTGTCACACCCCAACGCTTCCGATCCCCGAGCCACGACGCGGTCACCCGAAGCGGTGGGTGGGGCATGAGGTGGGGGCCGTATGAAGGGACCGGGGTGCGCGAGCCGGCTTGCGCACCGGCGCACCTGCACACACATACGAATCGCGTGCGTATTCGGTACCGTAATTTGGCGGACGCGCTACCACTAAGAGGCACTGGCGCCGCCGTCAGTGCCTATGCTTCCGCGCACTTCCATATTGATTCGACAAGTCCAAATGCACAATCGTGCACCCATGGTCGTTTCTGCCTCGAGGGGCGGGGCGAATGCATCTGCGTCATGAACGAGAAGACCGTCACATCAGAGTCTGCTGCTCCAACATCGGGGACCTCGCGAGCTTCGGGGAGCAATGGAGCAGACAATCCCTTTGACCGCATTCGCGAAACCCCAGGCGACGCCAGTTATTGGGACGCCGTCGATGAATCAGCGCGTAGCGCCGATTCACCGGACGCCACCGAAGCCGTGTACAACGAGATCCTGCAACGCGACGAGTTGAGCATCGAGGACCGTCGTCTCGTGGGTCAGCGCGCCGTCGAGTTTCTCGAGGAGTGGTACGAGGATACCGCCAAACCAATCCAAGTGCTGACTAACTGCATCCGCAGGGATGCGGGCAACGCTTGGGCTCTGGAAAAGCTGAGCCTGCTGCTGACGTTGGCAGAGCGTTGGGACGACTTGCTCGGGACGTACGATCAAGCGCTGCAGAACGTCAGCGACAACGCTCAACGTATTCACTTGCTCGAAGAAGCGGCGCGCATCGCAAAGGACTTCGCAGGTCAGGCCAACCGGGCCAGTGACTACCTCAAAGCGCTGTTGTTGCTCCGTCCGAGCGATACGGGCTTGGCAACGTCGCTCGAACGACGCCTGGAGCAGCAAGAGCGTTTCGCCGATCTGGTCGACGTCTGGCGCGCGCGTCTCGAAGTGGTGAGCGATGACGAAGCCATCGAACTGCGGCTGAACATCGCCAAAACGCTGTTGGAACCACTGGGGCAAGCCCAGGCGTCCTTGGACGAAGCCAAGCTGCTGCTCGCCAATGGCCAGGCCGAAGCTGCCACGTGCACGTTGATGGAGCATCTGGCGACGCTCGACGTCACACCACTGGCCACCAAGCGCGCGGCGTTGGATCTGTTGGAGGCGAAGTTCTCCAAGGATGATCGCATCGAGGACACCATCCGCATCTTGCGTCTGGCGCTGGCGATCGCCGACGAAGTGCCGCTGAAGTGCGAGCTCTACGGCAAGTTGGTGACTTGGCTCGAACTCGCGGAAGACCCGACCCAGGCGCAGACCAGCGCCGGGGAATGGTTGCGCGTCTCACCGGCTGACGAGGACGCACTCGCAAAGCTGACCGAGCTGGCTGAACAGACCAGGGACTTCCGCGGGCTGGCCGACGCCCTCGTCGCTGCCAGCGATGCCAGCAACGTCGCGCAGGTGAAGGTGCAGCTGTTGTTGCGCGCCGCGCGAGTCTTCCGTGAACAGGCGGACATTCCGCATAGCGCGACCGAGTTGTACGCCCGCGTGCTGCTCGATCCGGAAACGGGACCCAGTGAACGCCTGCTCGCCGCCCGCCAGTTGCGCGAGCTGCTGATCAGCCCGGCCCAGTTCGGACAACGCCTCGACGTGCTCGAAAAGCTCAGCGTTCTCGAACCCGAATTGCCGGCGCAGAGCGAGGTATTGCAGGAAGCCGCTCAACTGGCAGAGCAGTTGGGCGACGATGACCGCGCGTTGCGGCTGTGGAACGAGTGCCTCCAGCGCGATGGTGCGGACAAGTTGGCGCTCGATTCGCGGATAGCGATCCTGTTGCGCTGCCAGCGCTGGCCTCACCTGCTCGAGGCTTACCGCGCGCGCACCGAGCACCCGAAGGACGACGTCGAGTGCCGCGCAGACTGGGTTTCGATCGCGGAGATCTACGACCAGCGTCTGTCCGACCCGAGCCAGGCGATCGACACCTGGCGTCACATCGAATCGCTGTTCGAGCGTAACGACCAGACCGTCGACTGTCTGTACGAGCTGTGCTGCCGCACGGAGCGCTGGCCCGAAGCCGCAACGCTACTGCAAAGCGCCAGCGAAACTGCGGAAGACAAACAACGGAGAACGGAGCTGCTCGCGCGTCTCGGCGACGTGCTTCGCGTCAATTTGGATCGCCCCGAAGCGGCCCTGGCCGAGTACGAGAAAGGCCTCGAGTTACTGCCCGACTCCGAGCGCTGCCGCCAGGGCGTGATTTCGCTGTTGGTGACCCAAGCCGTGCGCGAGCCAGCCGCGGAGGCACTGGCGAAGGCCTATCGCACGTGCGAGCAGTGGCAGGAGATCCTCGACATGCTCGAGACTCGCCTCGACGCCGCCCGCGACGATACTGCCAAGCAGACGATCCTCACCGAAGCAGCACGCATCAGCGAAGAGCAGATTGAGCAACCGTCGGAAGCGCTCGCACACATCCAACGCGCATTCTCCATCCTGCCCACGGTGAATTTGGAGAGCGAGTTGTTGCGCCTAGCCAACGACACCGACGATTGGACGTCGGCGGTCGTGGGCTACCAGCGTGCGTTGATTCACAGCGCCGATGCCCAGCGAACGATCGAGCTACTGTCCGAGCAAGGCCGCCTCCAAGAGGAGAAGCTCCAGGACTGGAGTGAGGCGCTCTCGTCTTATCGGCGCGTCGTCGAACTGGATCACGCCCAACTGGAGGGAGCCCAATCCGTCATTCGTAGCGCCGGCCACATTCATCGCTGGCACGATGCCTCGTGGGCGTTGATTGAATCGGCCAAGGCGCTCGGCGATGTCCACGCCGAATTGGTTTTCGCCTGGACGGCGATCTGTCGCGAGATGAACTCGTGGACCGAAGCCCTCGCCGAACTGGAAGCGACGTTGCGCGACACGAAGGACGTCGCCCCCAAGACATCCCACGACGTCAAGTTTCAACTGGCGATCTGGCAGTACCGCGAGCGGGAGGCCGCCGATCTCGCCGAAGCCTTGCTCAAGGAGGCAGTCGCAGAACACCGCGCAGTCCCAAGCCTCGAGCTGCTCGTGGAATTGCAGCGCGTGGCTCCGTCGCGCGATCTGGTCACCAGTCTGCTCCAGCTATCCGAGTTGCTGAATGATCCATTGCCGCAACTCAACGAAGCCGCCCACGTCGCACTCGAGGTCGTCGGCGACTCGGCGCTGGCCAAACCAATCCTGACCGACACGCTCGCCACCGCGAAGAAACAGCTCAAAGCGGAGCCGGTCGCTGCCATCGCAGAGATCGCCGCTTGGTGCGTGGACAGGCTCGTCGAGATCGCGACGGCCGCCGAAGATTATCAAGAGGCGTTTGTCCAACTCACGCATGCCGCGCAAATCCCGTTCGACCCGGAGCTGCTCTGGACGCTCAAGCACCGCGCGGCGGTGATCGCGACAGCCAACCTCGAGCAGCACGCCACGGCAATTGCCCTGTGCGAAGACGTCTTGAGCGAAGCGCCGGACCGCTTGGATACCGTCAACCTGTTGATGCACCTGTACGAAGGGCAAAACAAGCTGACGCCATTGGCAGCGCTGCTTCGCAGAGAGCTGGAGCGCAAGCGTCCCCTGGAACGACGCCTCCACGTCCGTCTGGAGTTGGCGCGGGTGCTCGGCCTGCAAAAGACGAATGCCAGTGAACGCGTCGAATGCCTGATGGAGAACCTGCAAGAGACGCCGGGTCACGTCAGCACCGTCGACGCCTTGAGTGAAGTGTTGATGAGCGCCCAGCGCGCCAAGGATCTGTACACGGTCCTCTGCGACCAGGCGGACGAAGTGAACAACGCCGGCGATGGCGTACGCGCGTCTGAACTGTACGCTCGCGCCGGACACTTGGCACGCGCCGAGCTGCGCGACGACGACAAAGGGCTCGAAGCACTGCGAAAGTCCGTGGCGCTTTCGCCGACCTGTCCGGTCTTGGATTCACTGGCAGACATTCACAATCTGCGCGAAGAGTTCCCCGAAGCGGTTCTCTGGCTGAAGCAGCGGCTGCAGTTGACGTCGCAAGACGACACCGATGCGCGGAGAATCACGCTGGTGCGGCTCGGCGAAGCGCTGCGCGCCGCCGGTGAAGTGACCGAAGCGGTCAGCGTGCTCGACGCGGGCCTCGAGCGAGATCCGGCTGCGCACGGGGTTCGCGCACTGCTGGTTTCGCTACAGGAGTCACGCGACGCGTGGCCAGAGCTGGCCGCTTTGCTCGCCGAGGGCGTACCGTTCCTCGAGCACACGCCAGAAAAGGTCGATTACCTGTCGCGCGCCGCGCAAGTGCGTTGGCGACAACTCGACGACGTCGCTGGCGCCGTTCCTCTGCTGCGACAAGCCGTCAAGCTTGCCCCCGAAGACCGCCAACTGCGTTTGTGGCTCGGCGAAGCATCGCGCCTCGCCGGCTTGCTACCCGAGGCCCGTGATCTGCTCAGCGCGCTGCTCGAAGAGTTCGGCCGTCGCAGAACACCAGAACGCGCTCGCGTCCATTTCCAGATGGCGCTGATCGATCGCGCCGAGGGACAACTCGATGCGGCATTGGAGCATCTCGACGCAGCGTCGAACATCGCTCGCGGCGATGCCTTGATCCTGCGCACCCTCGGCGACGTCGCCAGAGAAAAGGGCGAGTTGGAGCGGGCAGAAACCGCATACCGTGCGCTGTTGCTGTTGGTCGGACGCGGTCCAACGGCTCCGACTGCCGGCGTCACCGTCGATGGCTCCGAGCCAGCCCCAGAGGGGGAGAGCGCCATCCTCTACGAGCTGTACAAGATCGCCAACGAGAAGCAGGATCAGGAGCGCGCGCGCGACCTGCTCGATTCGGCACTGGAGAAGTCGGAGCACCCGGCCGAAGCCGCGGTGTTGGAGCAGACGCTGCGTGAAGCGGGTGAATGGGAGCTGCTGCACCAAGCGCTGCAACGCCGGCAGGCGCGCATCAGCACGCCCGAAGAAGAACGGGCGTTGACGTCCGACCGAGCCGAGGTGCTGACGCATCTCGGGCGCGCCGAAGAGGCGCTCGACCTGCGACTGAGTCTCGTTTCTCTCGATCCGACGGACGAGAAGGCGCTCGAAGCCGCTGCCAAACTCGCCGAAGAGACGGGCGCGCAGGAGCGCTTCCGCCACGCGATCGTGGAGCTTGCCGAACAACTCGCGGAAGAGGGCCCGGCGGTCGCCTGCCAACTGTGGTTGCGCCTCGGCCAAGACGCTGAATCGCGGGGTGATTCGAACAGTGCCGCCAACTTCTACGAACGTGCGCAGATCACCGGCGAACAACCCGAAGCGACGTTCAATGCCCTGCACCGAATCCACGAGCAGACCGGCGACATTCACGGTTTGACCCTGGCGCTGCAGCGCTTCGTCGAACACGCGAGCGACGTCCAAGACGCCGCGCTCGTGACGGACGCGATGTACCGTCTGGCAGAGATCGAACTGTGCAGCGCGGCAGGGCGAGAGAACGGCGCGGAGCGGCTGGCCAAGGCACTCGAGCTCGATTCACAACCCGAACGCGCGATCGCCATTCTGACGACGGCGGTCGAAGTCGTAGCTCCGACGGAAGCGATGTTGGAGCAGCTCGAACAGCTCGCGCGCGACGCCGATGATCGAACGGCCTTGTCGCTCGCGCTATTCCACCGGGGCACGGGGGCCACCCCCGACCTCCCCCGCCTAGAAGAAGCGGTCAAGCTGTTCGGCGAGCAGGGAGACACCGAGAAGCTCGGCTTGCTGTTGCGGCGTACCATCGACGTCGCACGTGAACTGGACCAACTGTCCGATGTCGTTTGGGCGCTGGTGCAACTGTCTGACCTGAAACTGGCAAGTGAACAGTATGCCGATGCAGAGCGGCTGCTCAGCGAAGCAATCGATGCAACCCCCAAGAAGAAGCGCTTGGACCTCCAGTTGAAACTGGGCGAGCTGCTCGATCAGAAGATGGGAGAAGCGGCACGGGCCGCCGAATTGTACGAAGGGATCGCCGAATCCTTCCCGGCCGACGCGCGCGCGTGGAAGCCGCTGGTGGGGATTTACCGGCGAAACAACGACGTCGACAAATTGCAAGCATGCCTGAGCCGTGCTGAGGAGCACGCCCCCGGCGACGACGAGCGTCGAGCGTTGCGCCTCGAGCGCCTGCGCCTGATGATCGATGCAGGCCAACTCGAAGAAGCCGAGCAAGCGTTGCGCGCATCAATCGACGAAGGGACCGCCGGCAAGGAGGCGACGCACCTGTTGATCGACTTGCTCGAAAAACAGCAGCGCATCCCGGAAATGCAGCAGCTGTTGTCCCAGGCACTCTCCGACGCCATCGACACCGGCGACGACGAGGCCATCGTTCGCTACGCGCTCCGCTTGGGTGAAATCCGAGAAGCCGCCGGCGAAGTGGAAGAGGCCTTGGCCGTGTTCCGAGACGCTCAGTCCGCAGTGCGCAACAATCGCGAGCTGATCAATGCAGTGCTGCGCCTGCTGCCGGGTTCTGAAGAGAGTGAACGGGCAAACCTCCTCGAGAGCCTCATCCCGGCCGAGAACCGCGACCGCGTGGGAGGTCTCGCCGTGGAACTCGCCGACCTGCGTTCTCGCCTGGGCGACGAAGCGGGCGAGGAACGCGCAATGGAGCTCGGGTTCCGGTCTGATCCTACCAACACGTTCCTGCGCGAGCGACTCGAGGCCTGGTACCGCGAACGCGACCATTGGGGGCCCCTCGTAGAGCTGCTGGTGTTGGACGCCGATCACCGAAGCGAGCCGGCAGCAGCAATCCCGCGCTACCTCGAAGCCGCGACAATCTACGATCAGCAGCTCTACGATGCCTTCGCCGCAGGGGATGTGCTGCTCAAGGCGTTGGCCTTGGACCCGATCGCGGTGTCCATTCTGGAGCCGCTCACCACGCACCTGACCACCTCCGGGCGCGCGGACCAGGCGGCACTCGCACTGACGACGGCAATCGAAGACCCGCGCCTCCCCGAACAGGACCTCCCAGTTCTACACTACCTGCGCGCGGTCGCCCGCGGGCGGCTGGACCAGAACAGCCTTCGTGTCACCCAGGAGGCCATCTTGGATCTGGACACGGCAATCAACCGAGGTCGACCCGATTGCGAAGAGCAGCTCGCCGAGCTGTTGGAACGACAACGCTACCTCAGCTCGTCGAAGGGCGAGGAATCGACGGAACGCAGCGCGGTCCTTCGGTTGTCCGAGTTGCTGCCTTCCTTGAGTAGGGCCCACGACGCGATCGTCACGCTGGCACTATGGGTAGAGGCACACCCGCGGGACAAGGATGCAGCCCTACGCTACTCTGAATTGGCGGAGCAGCTGGAGGATTGGGAGGCCGCAGCGACGGCCGCACTCAAGCTGTTCGAACTCGCCGAGCCGGGGGAAGGCAAGATCACGGCTGGATTGAAGTTCGCCGAAGCGCAAGAACGACTCGGGACTCCGCTCCAAGCGCGAAGTGTACTCGAACAGCTCTACGCCGAATCACCTGAAGACGAGCGCGTGGGCCGCCAATTGCGGACGGCATACGAAGCGGCTGGCGCACACCACGAACTGGCCTCGATGCTACTCAACAATGCGGCGAAGACGGACGACATGGACCGTCGCTATCGCTTCTTGCTGGACGCGGGTGAACTACTGGTCAACACCGGCGAACCTCATCCGGAAGCCGTACGAGCGCTGGAGGAAGCCCTGCGCATCAAGACGGGTGATCATCGAGCCACGCTGGGCCTGGCGCGCGCGCTCACCCTCCATGGCGACATCGAAGGAGCCTGTGCGATTCTCGGTGAGGCGATCAAAGCCCATGGCAAGCGTCGCTCGCCGGAGCTGGCCGAGTTGCAGTACGGCATGGCGCAAGTTGCTCAAATCGCCGAGGACGACGAGGGTCGTTTCGCCTGGCTCGACGCGGCGCTTCAAAGCGACCGCAAGAATGGTGTCGTCGCGAGTGAACTCGCGCTCTTCGCCATCGAGCGTGAAGACTACGATAGTGCTCTCAAAGCCTTGCAGCTGGTGACTCTGCTGAAGGAAGAGTGCCCGATGAGCCGCGCCGAGGCCTACCTTCGCCAAGGACAAATCTCTGCCCTTCGGGGCGACACGCGCAAAGCCGCATTGCTTGCCAAGCGTGCCTTGACCGCCGATCCGGACTACCAGTTGGCGCGGGAATTTCTCGAGCACCTCGGCGTGCCCCGCTGAGGCTTCAGGCCCCACGGAAACGTCGACGCGAGTGCTCACCTCGGGTGCGCATCAGCGGGTGCTGCGGCCGGCTGATCATTCGCCGCGGCGATGCATCAGCGACGTGTAGCACCCGACGTCCCGTGGCGCATCGCGTTGCGCGGGAGCACGCACACTGTGGGCCCAAGTGGCGTTCATCCTCACGAAGTAACAGTGTGGTTGAAGCCACGATGACTTTCTCCCCGGGACTACGGGCTTTGTTCTCAATCGGTTCATAAAGTTGAGGCAACAGCTTCGTTGAACCCCGTCGGGCAAACGGAATTGCCCGAAACTGAAAGCGAAAGAACACATCGTGCGAGTTGGTCGGTATGAACTTGTCAGGCGTTTGGACAGAGGCTTCCTCGGACCATTGTGGGTCATGCGATTCGACCACGAGGGGCAGTCGCTGCTCGCCATGGGACGAGTCATCGAACTCGACGCCGATGCCGACCCGGAAACGCGCGACACGCTGAGCGAGGCGGCGTGGGAGGCGTTGGAGGTCCAGTCACGGGGCACGGCGCGTTGCGCGGACGTCGTGTTCGAGAAGACGTCCTTCGCCCTGATCGACGACTTCGTCGAGGGCCAGCCTCTGAGCGCGCTCTTCCGCCTCAAGAGCTCCCAACGGGTACTATTCCCGGTCGACGTAGCCCTGCGTATTGCCGTCGACGCGTTGGAAGCTCTCGCAGCGTTGCGCTCGGACACCGAAGACCTCGCCCCGATGCACCTGCATGGCGGCATCGGACCGGACACGCTGCTGGTTGGAACCGATGGTTCGACCCGCTTGCTCAACCCGTTGGTATCCGCCGCTGCGTCGGCGGACCACAGCTTCCAGCTCAAGCCCGAGCGAGCAATCTACGTCGCCCCGGAACAGTGGCGCGACGAGGAAGCCGACGAGAGAACCGACGTTTACGCCATCGGCTGCATTCTGTGGGAGATGCTTGCCAATCGTCGCCTGCACGTGACCGGTCCCTCGAGCATCAAGAAGGCGGTGCTGGAAGGCAAGCTGCCCTCGCTCGGACAGCGGGAACGCGAAGATCTCAACGCGCCGCTGCGCAGCGCCGTGGAAGGAGCGCTGTCGCTCGACCCGTTCGAACGCTTCGAATCCGCGCAGACCTTTGCTGAAGCGCTGCGCAACTGCGGCGTCAGCATCGCACCTGCCAAAGCCGTGGCACAGTTCGTCGAATCGTTGGCCGCTGCACATCTCAAGAGCCAGCGCGCGGCGACCGAAAATTCCACGATGGCCCACATCGCCGACATCCTGAAGAAGGAGCGGCCAGCGGCGAAGCAAACGACAAAGAAGCGGCGATCCGCGGGCGAAAAGCCCCCCCCGCAGCCCACCAAAGCGAAACTGCCTCGCAAGACGGCCGCCAATGCCAACAAGACGCTGCTCGGCATTGCTCCGCCCCTTGCCGGCGGAGGAGACTCCGCGCGCAAGACAAGCACTGCGCCTCGCGTCCTACCCGCCCCCGTCGCGCTCGCCGAGCCGGTCTCACTATCAAGTTCACCTACTGCGGCCAGTCGAACCTCGGCGCAGTCCAGCGCAGCGGTCGTCCAGGCGCCCCGTCCGATTGCTCCACTGCCGAGTCCACCGAAACCGGAGCCAGATCGCGATGCCGACGATGCGCCTACCCTGGCGCCCAAAGCGGGTCTCGTCACCTTCGGCAAAGTCGCACCGCCGCCCCCCGACCCGCGCGAACTCCCGTCGATACCCGCCGACTCGGAGGAGGAACCGACACAGAACTGGCAGAGCAAACTGGATCCGAGCTTGCTGTCGAACTTGGGACGGAACGAACCAACCGTCGCCAACGACGCCGCCCACGCCGAAGAGGTCAGCCAGGAGATCACCCAGAGGCTCACGCCACCAACCGGGCCCGTGGGCGATCCCCCCCCGACGAGGTTGGTGCTTTCCCCAGCGGACATCGCCACCGAACCCCCGGGACCCGACCCGATGCAGGCGCCAACCCCAGCGGTTGCTCCTGCACACTCGCCGGTTCAGGGGTACGAACCAACAGCGTCCCCAGTCGCCACCCTCGATGCGATGGCGGCCTCCAGCGCGATGACAGCACCCAACGCGTTGGGTAGCCCGTCGCAGCAGGCCGCAGCTCACCCCGCAGTGGACCCGCGTTCGCGCTCTTGGCCGGCAGTGACTTGGTTTTTCGCCGGCTGTACGGTTACCCTCGCCGTCCTGTTGGTTGTCCTGTTGTTGCGACCCGTCGCCGAAACGCCTGCGGCGCCGGATGAAGGCGCTGCGCCGCCGGCCGTTGCAGGAACCACAGCACCTGAACCCGATCCCGAACCCGCCGTTTCGGCTCAGCCGACCACGCAGGCTCCGGCCGCCCCAAGCGCGAGCGTAGAACCTGCGGATACCGCGGCTGCGCCTGACACGAGCGCTGAAACGGCTCCAGCCGACTCGGCCGAAGCCCTCGCGCAAGAGGAGACTGAGGCAGCAGACGACGAACCAAGCCCATCAGACAGCGCTGCCCCCGAGGCAAGCAGCGACCCACCGCCACTCGACACCGCTGCGACGACGCCCGCGCCAGTAGCCGCAACGCCCAAACAGGCGCCGGTCGTGCGCCGACCCAAGCCGAAGAAGCAGAAGAAGTCCGGCAGCGGATTCATTCCAAGCGATCTGTGAGGATAAATGACGTATCGACGACGCGAGACGCCCCACGAACGTACTAGCCAGCGTTCCCGTGTGGGCTCATTGCTCCGAAAAGCCCTGTTCGGTCTCGCCATTGGGGCGACACTGACGCCAACGGTGCACGCGGCGGAGGAGGAGGATTCGGACGAAGCCGTCCCTATCGAAGTTGCTTCGAAGCGGCAAAAGGAAAACGCCAAGAAGCAACTCACCGAGGGCATCGACCTGTTCAAAGAGAGCAAGTTCGATGAGGCGCTCGAAATGTTCCGCGTATCCTACAGCAAGGTGTCGAGCCCCAACACGCGGCTGATGATCGCGCGCTGCCTCGTGGAACTGAAGCGCTATACCGAGGCATACCACGAGTTGACGGCAACGCTCGACGAGGCACAGACGCTCGCGCGAGGCGCGTCCAAGTACGAGAACACGGCGAAGGCCGCCCAGGCCGAACTCGACAAGGTCACCAAGCAGGTATCGATCGTGGAACTCGACGTCGGTGCCGAGGTCACGCTCGGCGGGCAACCACTGCCCCCCGACCAGTGGCGGTCTCCCCTCATCCTACAGCCGGGGCCCAACACGTTGGAACTGAAGCTGTCCAATGGCGAAACGAAACGCGTGACCGTCGATCTTCAACCGGGACAACGCAGTCGAGCAGAGTTGGCGATCGACGCACCAACGAGAACCGCCGCCCCCGCACCCGTCGCGGCACCCGCTTCGGCGGCGCCAATGCGCGAAGATCCCGGCGTTGCGCGCAGCACGCTCGGCTGGACCGGCATCGGCGTTGGCGCCGCGGGCGTCATTGGTTTCACCGTGTTCGGGCTGCTCGCCGTCAGGGCCCACGACCAACTACAGAGCGAATGCATTGGCACCCGATGCCCTGAGTCGCTGCGCGACGTGGCGGAGAATGGACGCGCCTACCAGACCTACGCCAACGTCAGCGGCGCAATCGGCGTCGTGGGGCTCGTCGCCGGAGTGTACTTCTTCCTCAGCGACTCCAGCCCCAGTACGGAGCTGGCAGTAGAGTCACCCAAAGCGGAGTCACCCAAAGCAGCCAAGCCCAAGGAAAAGACGGCCGGGTTGCTGCTCGGGCCAAATCGAGTTGCCATTGCGGGGACGTTCTGAACGATGCGTAGCAAACACTCCCCAATCGTCGATACGAACCGTCGTTTGAATCTGGCTGCGCGTTGGACGGTGCTCGCCATCTGCCTTTCGGGTCTGGCCTGTGGCGCGTGCCTCGACGACTACAGTCGATACGACTTCGTACAAGACGCAGGCGCTCAACCCAAACCCAACGCCACCGGCACATCGACGACTCCGGCAGTCCCTTCGAGCGCGAACACCACTTCGCCCACGGCACCGTCCACCACCACGACGGCGAGCGCCCCCGCCACGAATCCCGCCAGCACGGACGGCGGTTGAACACCTCGACAGATTGACGGTCGGGCGCCACCGCTCGCGCTCGACCATTCTGGATCAGCGATCGGGAGCGCCGAACAACAGCGCGCAGTTGGTTCCGCCAAAGCCAAATGAGTTGGACAGCACCACCTGCAGTCGCCGCTCCCGCGCGGCGGCCGGGACGAAATCGATGTCCAACGCGGCGATCTCCGGATCGACTCGGTCCAAATTGATGGTCGGTGGGACCCGACCATCGCGAATCGCCAGCGAGCACAGCACCGCCTCGAGGCCCCCCGCGGCACCCAGTAGGTGCCCGGTCATGCTCTTGGTGCTCGACACCCACGGCGTGCCGACAGCCTTGCGAATGGCATGGCACTCTTGCAAATCACCAAACCCGGTCGACGTCCCGTGTGCATTGACGTAGTCCACACATTCCGGATCGACACGAGCGCTCTTCAACGCCAGGCTCATTGCTCGACGCGCGCCTTCGCCTCCCGGAGCGGGCTTCGTGAGGTGGTAGGCATCTGCCGTCGCTCCAGAACCCAACAGCTCAGCAATGACGTTCGCGCCGCGAGCGATCGCCGCATCGCGCTCTTCCAAGACCAAGATCCCCGCGCCTTCAGCGATCACGAAACCGTCGCGATCCGCGTCGAAAGGACGACTCGCCGCCTCTGGAGCATCGTTGCGGGTTGAAAGTGCACGCATCGCCGTGAACCCGGAAACGCCCAATGGCGTGACCGCCGCCTCGGCCCCACCCGCGACTGCGGCATCGATCTCGCCGCTACGGATCAACCGAGCGGCATCCGCAATCGCATGAGCGCCGGACGCGCACGCGCTGGTATGCGTGTAGCACGGCCCTTTGAAACCGTAGCGCATCGAGACTTGCCCAGGAGCCAGATTCGCGAGCATCGCCGGCATGAAGTAGGGGGAAATCTTCCCCGGCCCTCGCTCGAGCAACACGCGGTGGGTGCTTTCGACCAGACCGACGCCGTACAGACCGACGCCGATCAAGGTTCCAACTCGTTCCTTCTGCTCTTCCGTCGGCTCGAAGCCCGCGTTTTCGAGGGCCATGCTACTGGCGGCAATGGCCAAATGGATGAAGCGATCGCCTTCACGGAGATTGCGTTTCTCGATGAACCGAAGCGGATCGAACCCCTTGCACTCGCCGGCTATCCGCGACGCAAATGCCGAGGCGTCGAACCCTTCGATGGGAGCGATCCCGCTGCGTCCCTCGAGCAAGCTCGACCAAGTCGACTCCGCATCCAACCCGTTGGGGCTGACGCACCCAACTCCTGTAATCACTACGCGCCGCATTTTGTCGTTTTCTATCGCTGACCCGTTGGGGAGCGGCCTGCTCT
The DNA here is from genome assembly GCA_003235365.1 of Deltaproteobacteria bacterium. Taxonomy (GTDB): domain Bacteria; phylum Myxococcota_A; class Polyangia; order Polyangiales; family Polyangiaceae; genus SZUA-265. The sequence goes on along the minus strand of QJWJ01000179.1, from coordinate 34,681 downwards.
AACGAGTCTGGCGCTTCTATCGCGCATCGAAGGCGTGGTTGACAAGGGCGCCTCGCGGCATTCGGAAGCCCTCCATCGAACGCATCGATCGCGCCCGGGATAGGCGAGCAACGCTGCGCGTGGTGCAAGCAAGCCAGGTCGCTGCAACTACGAGGGATTTGAGTGGTGTGCTATACGCTTCGAGCCGACTGAAGGTACGGCGATCTTTCGCGCTCGTACCGAAATATGGGCGCAACATCACCCGTTCCGCGAAGGGCGCTACGCACCGATGAACCTGCCTGACCTGATTCGAGTCCTGGAACGAGTCGCCCCCCCGACGCTAGCGGAGAGCTGGGACAACGTCGGGTTACTCATCGCCGGCAGTCACCCCAAGCCGACCACTGACGTGCTGTTGACGATCGACTTGAGTGACGCGGTGTTCTCGGAGGCGGCCCAGCTCGGTTGCCAGCTCATCGTGGCGTACCATCCACCCATCTTCAGCGGGCTCAAGCGCATCACCGTCGATGACCGCGCTTCGCGGGTCGTGGTCAGCGCCCTCGAGCATTGCATCGCTGTGTACAGTCCCCATACGGCGCTCGACGCCGCAAAGGGAGGCGTCAACGACTGGCTGGCAGACGCGTTCGGAGCCGGGGCGCGCGTGGCCATCGACGCCAAGGGGCATCTGATTGGCGCCCCGGACGACCTACAGATCGGGCAGGGTCGTCTGCTGACCCTCGAACGACCGATGAGTCTCGACAGCGCCATCGCGGCAATCAAGGGCCACCTCGGCCTATCCACGCTGCGCGTCGCTCGCGCCCGCCAGCACCAACCCGACGGCATTCGCCGCGTGGCGTTGTGTGCAGGAGCGGGCGGCAGCCTGCTGAGCTCCGTGGACGCGGACCTGATCCTTACCGGCGAAATGCGTCACCACGACGTACTGCATCGCTGTGAATCTGGAACCCACGTCGTGCTGACCGAACACACCAACTCCGAGCGCGGCTTCCTTCCCCATTATGCCGCAGCCATCACTCGCGCTGTACCGGACGTCACGGTGCACGTCTCCAAGACCGACGCCGATCCGCTGCGAGTCGAGTAGCGACGTGGTGCTCTCGGAACGCGCCGAGCGGCTCACAACGTCAACTCGGGAAACATGCTCCGAGGGCGCGCATTCTCGTCCCAATTGTGCAGCTGTCGCACCGAGCGGACCCCCTTGTCTTGCATGCGACGAAGCAACTGCCGGTGGACGCGATGCACGACGAGAGGCCCTTCGTAAATGAAGGCCGTGTAGAGCTGTACCAGGGTCGCTCCCGCCACCAGCCGGTCCCATACGTCGTCAACGGTGGAGATCCCACCGACGGAAACCAGAGCCATTCGGTCCCCCACTCGCTGGCGCAAACGTCGTAATACCTCCAACGAGCGCTCCCGCAACGGAGCCCCTGACAGTCCCCCCGCGCCGCAGGCGGCTACACGCGAAGCACGTGTCTGCAAACCTTCGCGACTGATGGTGGTGTTGGTCGCGATGATCCCGTCCAGACCGACTTCGAGAGCGAGATCCGCGACAGCATCGACTTCCTCGTCACTCAAGTCGGGAGCAATCTTCACCAGCAGCGGAACGCGTTGGGCGTTACTGGCGTCGTCCATCACCCGACGCACGCTCAGCAGCAGCGGGCGCAAGAGCTCGACCGCCTGCAAATTCCTCAAGCCGGGTGTATTGGGAGAGCTGACGTTGATTACCATGTAGTCGGCCAGCGGCGTCAGTAATCTGGCACTGTGCTCGTAGTCGCCAATCGCCGCTTCTTCGGGGACCTTCTTGGTCTTGCCGATGTTTACCCCCACCACTGTGCTGCGCGGGCCGAGCAACTGTACGCTCATCGCGTGGGCACCGCGATTGTTGAACCCCATGCGGTTGACGATGGCGTTGTCCTTCGGCAAGCGAAACAGCCGCGGCTTCGGATTGCCAGGCTGGGGTTGAGCCGTCACTGTGCCGACTTCCACGAAACCGAAGCCCAAACCAGCGAGCGCTTCGTACGCCAGCGCATCTTTGTCGAACCCTGCCGCCAGTCCGAGCGGACTCGAAAACGTCCGACCGAGCGTCTGAACCTCGAGCCGACTATCGGAAGGCCGTAGCCACTGACGCAACGCATCGCCGACGATCGGCAACCAGAACGCGACTCGCAACGCAGCAAACGCCACGTGGTGGGCGAGCTCCGCCGGCAGAAGAAACAGCAAGCGCTTGAGCAGCGAGTACACGGATGGCTTGTATTTGGCCTGAACCGAGGAAGCAAGATGGGGGACCATCCACGCGCCCCAACACCGCGCCGGCGCCACGGCGAGCGAACCGCCCCGGTAGAGACGACCGACAATATAGATATGATTTCCAACACTTGACCACACACGGCGAGCCTGTCGGGCGAGCCGCCGAATCGATCCTGCAGCGGTGGAGAGGGCCAGGTTGCGATGGCTGATCGCCCCACCGCGTCGTTGCCCGCAGCCTGACGGTGATTTTCCAGCGCCTGGCCCCTGATCACCATTTACGGCGGAATGCACCTGAGAACGCTGACGCCCGCGACACGGATTGAACGTGATGATGGGGACCAACTCACATCGACACGGCGCGGGGCACCCTGATGCGAGGGAAACGTGCGATGACGTCGGCCCCACATCATCACCATTACGAGACGTCACCACCCGTCGGCCGGCTCGACGTCGAGTTCTGCGCCACCCTCGGCGCAACCGCGATGCGCGGCATCCCGGAGTGTCGCCCGCCCTGGCTTGGAGCGCACTGGCGATCGGCTTGCTCGGTTCTAGCGGTTGCAGCGATGCCGATCTGGGAGGCGAGTGTGGGGCTCTGGGATACGGAACCGTTCGACTTGCCATTTGGTGGGAGGACGGCGACGAACCCCAGAGCGCCGAGGGTCGCGCGTTCAAAGGCTTGGAGGAAGACTTCGAGACCTGCAATCCAGACGCCGAACTGTCCACCGACTCGTACGACGAGAAGCAAGAGCTGATCGAAGCCGTCTTCCACAGCCTACCTCCGTCGTCCGCCTCCGCGGACGATCCAGAGACACTCACTTCAACCGACCCGACGGCGCTCGATACGAGCACGAGCGACTCGGCGCTGGTTGCCCCTCCGCTGGATGCGATTCAGCTCAATGCCGGTTCGGACGTCAGACAGTTCACGCCGTGCGGCACACCCCAAGAAACTCAGCTGCGCCCCATCGAGGGCCTCCCCGACGGGGAGCTGCTGCTGCGCCCTTTCCGACCAGAAGTGATGGCGACGGTCAGCTGCGACGGACAGACCTTCGCCCTACCCGTCGGCATTCATCGCCTCAACACCTTGTACTACAACCGTCGACTGCTCTCCTCCATCGGTTGCAGCGACGAAGCCGGTCTGCACAATCAGACATTTCAGCTCTTGGTCGAAGACGTGCATCGGGCATTCAACGGTGGAGAGCTGAGTGGTCGAACCTGCGTGCAGAACCACGCGACGGCACCAGCACCACCGTCAGTGATCGCCGTTGCCTCCCGCGACGGCTGGACGCTCAGCACCTTCTTGTTCGAGAACTTGATGATTGCAGTCGATGGCCCTGCTGGCCGTGGCGAGTTCTGGTCCGGACGCAATCCTTCGGGCCCCGCCTTGACCGCGACACTTCAACTATTCGTCGAACTCAAGCCGTACTTCTCGGCTCCGCTGACCGAACCCGAAGCATTTGCGGCGGTGGTCGACGCAGAAGCCGTGTTCACCGTGAGCGGCGACTGGCACGACGTGGACCTGGCCGGCTCCGACGTAGCTCTCACCGTGTTTCCGGGCACCGAGGACAGTTACGTGTTCACCGCGGACGTCTTCGCCGTACCTGCAAACAGTGAAAACCCAGCCGGAGCGAGCGCGTGGCTGCGCGCGATCACCAGCCGCGACGTCCAGGAGCGATACCAAGCAGAAAAGGGTGGCGCGAGCGCACGGGTCGACGTGCGAACCGGGTTGAATGCGGCCCATCTCCTCCCGGGGCTGCCCGTGCTCATCCCTGATCATACCTTCGAGGAGCTGGATCGACGGCTCGGCTCCTGGGTCAACCAGCCCGAGCCCGAGCCCACCGAGATCATCCAGTACATCCAGGGCGAGTACTGCAAGCTTCCCGAAGCTGCCTGCGAACGCGCTGCAGCCGGCAGCCCTCCACCCGATCCCTTGGAGGCGAAATGAGCCGAATATCGGTTGCCCACGGGGTCACCTCCCGTTGTGTCGCGAACGGCGTCTCGCGCTCCATGACGGGGCGTTTGCCGTCGCGCGAAGTTGGCCGGGACGCCGCGTCGTCTCGAACGGTGTGGCTGTATTCACTATTGTGCGCGTGCGGCGCTGGTCAAGCGTCCCTGGTCCCCGCGGTTGCGCACGGCGCGCCCGAAGTGCCGACGCTGACGCTTCACAACGGAGTCTGCCCCAACTTCGATCAGCTGTCGGGAAGACTGCGCGCACAAGGTGAAAACCTGACACGGAGCTACGCAATCAGACTCGTCAACCAGGGACGGATGCTGCAGCTCACCCTCGAGACCACGGACACGGATCGGGGTGAGCATCGCAATCGTCCGGCCGACGTGATCACGGTGCGCACCTGCGAAGAGGCGCTGGAATGGACGGCCTTCACGCTCGGGTTACTGCTCGACGATCGCGCGAAATCAAGCGACGACCTCGTATCGGACCCATTCGTCGAGGAGCCAGCACCGGGCGCGCCCTCCTCCGATGTGGCCGAGATCCGAGGGCCCACAACCGCTGCTGTGCCGAGCGCAACGACGACGCGCTCCGAGGCGGGAGGGTCGCCTGGAGCCACGAGCGCAACTGAACGCGATCAGAACGACGGACGAACCTTCCACCCATCGACGCCAGTGACAGCCAATTGGATGGTGGGGCTGGGGGCGGGCATCGACAGTGTTGCTCCGACCGGCGTCGGCACGATGGGCTCGTTGCTGGTGGCGCTGCGAGTCGGGCCACTCCGCCCGATGCTCGTCGGTAGCCGGTGGCTACCCGGAACCGCAGAAACCAGCTTGGCAACCCAGGGCGACGTGCAGTGGGGAATGTGGGCACTCGGTGGGGGGCTGTGCGTCGACACTGCGCAGACCGGCTTGGAATCGACGCGGCTCGGTGGCTGCGTCGGCTCTCGATTGAACCGGCTCGAACTGCAGAGCACGGCCGCCGCGCGCAATGGCACGAAGGCCGCGCAGTGGGTCTCCGTCGACTTGTCGGTGTTGGCCGGCGTCGACGTGTTCGACCAATTCGGCTTGGAGTTCACCCCCACCCTTCACGTCAGCCCGAAACCCTCGAGCGCTCGAACTGGACCAGGAACCTTGAACGATGAACCCGAGCGCTTCGAAGGCAGCATCAGCGTCACCATGGTCTGGAGACCCGGCAATGACCGCTCGACGGGAGCCGATCGACGATGAGTGACCACGCCAGTTCATCGCACGCCAATCCGGACGAGGATCGCACACAGGCGACCCAAGGTTCCGGGGTGTTCTCTCGAGGGGGGTGGGACAGCGGGACTTCATCGGAGAGCGAGATGCTGCCACCGGACGAATGCGAGGCCCATGATGTCGCCGAGGCCTTCCGACGTTGGGGTGTTGATGTGTGGCGGCTTCTGCGATCGGTAGGTGTGCCGGAACGAGTCGCGTTCGACGCAGTGCAGGACGTATTCCTCGCCGCCCACCAGCGCTGGAACGCTTACCTGGGCATGTCCAGCCGCAAGACGTGGATTTTCGGCATTGCGCTGAACGTGGCGAGAAACTACCGCCGTCGCCATGCACGCTGCGCAGAAGACGATGCGCTGGTCGGTGACGATGAGCTACTCAACGCGTTCTCGAAAGGCACGGCAGATCCGTGGGAAGACCTGTGTCGCTCCGAATCACTGCGCCTGCTCGACCGTCTACTTTCGTCGGTCGACGAACCCGAGCGGCAGTTGTTCGTATTGGTTGCGGTTCATGATCTGACGGTCACCGAAAGCGCGAAGCTCGTGGGACTCGTCGAATCCAAGGCCCGAGCCCGTTTGGCAGCGGTCCGCGCACGCCTCAGCGCGGAGCTCGTACGCTTGCGTGCCAAAGACGAGTGGAGGCTGCGATGAGACCGGAACGGGACGAGCCATTGGATGATTTGATCAATGCCGTGCGCGGGCAACGGCCCACCAATGTCGACCAGTGGCAACAGTTCGAAGCCCGTTTGGCAGAGCTGGCGGCAACGACCACCGCAGCCACCAGCTGTCAGTCGAGCACCGAAACGTCGGTCTCCGCTCCGGCGACGAACTCGTCCACCATCGCGCTGATCGGCAAACCCCCCGTGCTCCTGTCTTCGCTGGCGCTCGTCGCAGCGTCGGCCGTGGGTTTGCTCGCGTACACCGACAGCGGCTCGACGGGGACAGTTCAGCACGCCGCAGCGTTGCAGGTGAGCGCCAAGCCTCCGGTTGAGGCCGCATCCACGGCGGCAGCCCACGAGCCCCGAAGCGCCAACCTCGACATTCAGGTGAGCGCAGCGCAGACCATCGAGACGTCGGTACCGACAACGCCCGCGGCGCGCGCGAACGCCGCCGATGGCAAGCGCACGCCTGAACCCGCGACCCCACGCGCCGTGGCTGTTCGCACTGATCACGCGACGACCTCACACGCCAAGCCGGACCGAGATTCCCCCATCCTTCGTGAAATCCGCGCTCTGGCGCCCGCTCGCGACGCGATCCGAGCCGGTGATCCAAGACGCGCGCTTCAGGTCCTGGACTCGGTCGAAGTGACGCACTTGGCCAACCATGCGGTCGCACTGCGAGCGATAGCCCTGTGCGACTCGGGCCAGCGTCGCGCGGGGCGCCAATTGGCTAAGCGCCTCGGCGCCGCCGCAACGCCATCGGCTTTCGCCGACAAGGTGCTCGAAGCGTGTGGGCGAGACTGACTCGACGGTCGTTCCGACGCTTGGGCACGGTTTGATCGTATCTCCGTTGTTCCACCGCAACTAGCAGTTGCGCATCGATGCATCAATTCAACAGATTCGGCGCGATTTGAAACCACAAGGAGCGCCGTCGTCCGCAGCGGGTGCACCTCGTGAGCACCTCGCGCAACCGAACGTCCGCGACGACATCGGAGCGGTGTTCGACGACGCTCAACGGCTGCTCACACAATGGGCACGGCGTGCTGGCCGCTCGACCTTCGACGAGTGAGGCGGAAACGACGAGCTGGGGCCGCTCCGGGGCGCCCCCGGGCGAGAGCGCGAAGAGTCGTTCTCGGTCGGCGTTCAGCTTCTGGGTGGAGCGGGCCAATGCACGGCGCTGGGTACGAATTCGGCGTTTGGAAGCCACTGCGCGTCCCGTACTGTGACCTGCCGTGGCTCGTCGCAGCAAGTCGTGAAATGTGGTGGTGGCCATAGGCAACAGCGCGGGGCGGATGATTCCCAGCTGACCGAGCAGCCCTACAAGTGGGCGTTGGGATGCACAACGGCAGGCCGATTGATCGTCGCCGGTGACACGACGCAGCGTGCATCGGGGGTAGCCGTGGGATGGGGATCCGACGGTCACACGGCAGTATTGACTGTTGGCCTGGCCACGCAGCGAAACGGAAGCCGCGACGTCGACGACGGTGTGCGTCGAACGCGCATGCTACAGCAGGTGTCGCACCCATCGCGAAGCTGGAAACACCCGCTTATTCAAGCGCGCGGTTGCGTTGGTGGCGGACTCACTCGGCGCAGCTTTTCGTGAGGGCCAACCGAGCAGCCAGATCGGGGACATGTGTTACTATTGCCTAACGACCCTTTCGTCGTACTTACTTCCGTATGCATTTCGCCGTCTTGCGCGTCCGTCTCTCAACGGCGGGCCAGCACCGTCTGAGAGGGTGGACCCAGGTGCTGGTCACGTTTCTGGTCTTGTTGATCTCCACGACAGCGGCGGCAGATGAACCCTCGTCATCGACCGTGGGTGAATCAGAACGGGGCATGCCAGGATTGGTAAGTGTTGCCGTCCCGCGAGAGACCTCCACGCCCTTGGTCGCCGCGGTCGGGGCGGGCTACGGATTCATGGACGAGACACAAGCCGTAGAAGGGGGACATCGTCTGCGTGGATCGCTTGGTGCTGCGTACGCTCCGGCCCCGGCGGTGTTGCTCGGTCTCGACATCTTGGGCCGCTGGGACAACTACTCCAGCGGCGGAGCGAGTGAGATCAACCTGTATGGCGAACCTCGTCTGTCGGGTCGATACTCTCACGGGCTCGGTCCTTCGACGGTCATCGGTGCGGAAGCCAACGTGCGATTGATCGGTGGTGAGGCCCCCTCGATTCGTCTCGAAGCCACGACGCCGACGCTCTTGGCGCTGCTTTCGACATCGTTGAGTCCGACGACGTGGCTCGCGGTCAATCTCGGCTTTCAACTGGATCGCTCGGCAAAGGCCATCCCCGATCCTGCAGTGCTGTCGCCTGCAGATGAACGCACGCTGGGCGCGAGCAGCTGGAATTCCGTTCCGTGGGGCATCGGGGTCAGTCACTCGTTGTCCGCCGCCGAGCTGGAGTTGATGGCGGAAATCAGCGGCGAGGTGCTGGTCGGCTCGAACGCGCCGGGCATCGCGCGTTCGCCCTATCGAGCGAGCATCGGCGCGCGTAAGCCGGTGACCGATAGCATCTCGGTGATGGCATCTGCGGACGTCGGGTTGAGTCGGCGGACCGCGGCCGGCGACGACCTGATGAACATCGAACCCCGCTTCGGAATCGGTGCCGCACTGCTGTGGCACTGGGGCAAGCCGGAACCCGCTCCCGAACCGCCAGCGCCGCCACCCGAACCCGCCCCCGCGCCTCCACCCGTCGTCGAAACGCCCAGCGAGCCGGTTGCTGTCACCTCGCCCGTCACCGGCAGGGTCGTCGACGAAGGGGGTCGCCCGCTACCAGACGTCGAAGTCACCTTGACCCTGGGCCAGGACGCTCCGCGAGTCGAGCGCACCTTCGCCGATGGGGCCTTCCGCTTCGAAGAGGTCCCGCAGGGCTCTGTCGAGCTGCGCGTGGATACGCCCGGTTACGACGCCGCAACGGTGAACCTCCCCGACGGCGAGGCGCGCACCACCGAGGTGATGTTGCGTCCAGCAGTGCCGGCGGGGCAGGTGCGTGGCAGAGTGCTCGACCTGAAGGGACGCCCGCTGAAGGCCGAAATATCGATCTCCCCGGGAGAGCACGAAGTGGCGGTCGGCGACGACGGCTCGTTCGAGCTCGAACTCGCACCGGGAAGCTACGTCGTGGAGTTTCGTCACGATGGCCACACCACCCAGAAGCGTAAAATTGTCGTCGCCAACCGTGGCGTCGTCATCCTCAACATCGCCTTGACCAAGTGAGTAGCTCCAACTGGACAGTATCGAGCAGCCCCGATGAGTGAACGCACAGCACAGGCGCCAGCGCCGCAAGTCGGACCGTCGGCGACGACCAAGCGCAATCTGTTGATTGCTGCGGCGGTCGGGTTGCTGTTTCTCGCGTTGGGCTTCTTTGGTTACCGCATGATGAGTGACGATTCGATCGCCACACTCGTCGATTTCAGCGGTCAACCGCAGCGCGACACTGCCAGCAGCATGGAGACCTGGACCGAGGCCGAACAAGGCGACAAGTTTCGGACCGGGGACGGAGCCAAGACTCCCGAAGATGCCACCGCGCACTTTCGTCTGTTCAACGGCGCCCGACTGCGACTCAAGCCGTCTTCCAAGATACGGTTTCGGGGGCGACCCGGCGGTTCGTCGATCGGCGTCGATGTCGATGTCGGTGAAGCCGACGTCCAAAGTGGGCAGGGGTCAATCACCATCGACTCGGAGTTCGGGCAGCTGGTCGTGGAGGCGGGCAGCACCTTGAGTCTGAGCCGTGAAGCAGAGCACCTGGCGGTCGACGTCGAAGTCGGTGGGATCTTGCTCAACAACCGGGCCATTCGCGCCGGAGAGAACGTGCTGCTTGAGCTGGGCGGCATCGTCGTCGACGTCCCCATCGAAGACGAGCCTCCCCCCGAACCCCCCGCGCCCGAGCCGCCGCTCGAGCCAGAGACCCCACCCCTGAAGGCGGGTGACGGCGTGCCCAACGCCGAGCTGGTAGTTGCAGCGGGTGAGACGTTCGTCGTCCACGACCCGACTCCGCCGACAGCCGTGGGCTTTCGCATCGCGAAACTGTGCGACGGTCCGGCGCGGGTCACGTCTGGAAAGTTGTCGACCGAGGCCGTCGGTCAAGCGAACCTGCGTTTCCCTCGGGGCAGACACGACTACCAGGTGCGCTGTCTGAGCAAGCCGGACATCGTCGTCGCCAGCGGCACCGTGCGCGTGATCAACGACGCCGGTAACCGCAAACTCCCCCTGTTCGCCCCCACCGCCAACGTCACCACCGACGGCCGCAGCTACACAGTCTTGTATCAGCACCGCCTACCGCGGGTCACCGTGAGCTGGCCAACGGCGCCCAAGGCCGAAAAGTACACGTTGATCATCGACGGCAGGCCAATCAACACGACGGCGCCACGGCACACGTTCTCATCGCTGCGACGCGGCAAGCACACCGTGGCGTTCAAGGCCAACACGGAACCAGTGAGGCAATCGCGCCAAACGACGATCGACGTCGCCTACGACTACCAAGCGCCCGCGGCCCGGGTGTCCGAGGCCTCGATGGGGTTCGAACCAGGCAAGACGGTGACCATCAGTGGTCAGGCGCTGCCCGGTTGGGAAGTTGCAGTGGGCGACAAACAACTCGACGTGGACGACGATCAGTCGTTCTCGATCGACGTCGAAGGCGAGGAGCCCATCCCGATCTCGTTCAAACACCCGACGCTCGGCACTCACTATTACCTGCGCCGACCCAAGAGCAAATGAAGTACTCCCAGCACCCCCTCGACAACAAGCTGCTCCTGGGTCGCTACCGCGTCATGCGACTGCTGGGCGAAGGCGGTATGGGTACCGTGCACCTCGCCCGCGTCGAGGGAGCAGAGGGGTTCACCCGCCCGGTGGTGGTCAAGCGCATGCGGCGCGACATCCGGGCAACAGAGGAGGGCAACCGCCTGTTCATTCGCGAGGCCAAGATCCTCTCGAAACTACAACACCCCGGCATCGTGGGCATCAGTGACTTCGGCGTCGAAGACGGTGCGCACATCATGGTGCTCGAATACGTGCACGGCTATACGCTCGCGCCGTGGCTCGACTATCGCCAGCAGCGCGACCTACCGCTGCCCGTCGACGTGTGCATCTTCATCGTCCGTCGCATCCTCGACGCGCTCCACTACGCGCACCACCTCGACACCGAAGAAGGGCAGGAAATCGAGATCGTCCACCGAGACATCTCGCCGGACAACGTGCTGTTGAGCAACAAAGGGTATGTTCACCTGTTGGACTTTGGCATTGCCAGCATGCGAGGCCCAGCGGGCGATGGTGCCACCAACTCCGGCGCATTTCGAGGCAAGCTGTGTTACGCGGCGCCCGAAACCGTCAAAGGGGAGCCGGCGACACCACGGTCGGATCAGTATTCAGCGGCGGTATTGCTGCTCGAGCTGCTGACCGGCGAAACACCATTCGAGTCCGAATCGGTGGCGCAGACCTTCGCGCGCATGGTCGAGGAGATGCCCCAACCGCCATCGGCGTTTCGAGACGACATCCCCGACGGCCTCGACGAGGTGTTGGCCCGAGCGCTGACCAAAGATCCGATGGAACGCTACGACTCGGCGTTGGCGTTCTCGCGCGAGCTGCGCCGTTTCCAACAGGATGATGACGAAGACATCGCCGAAACCCTCAAGGAGCTCGTTCGACAAGAGTTCGAGATACTACCCGAAGAGGTCGGCATCGAGAGCCTCAAGGCACGCGAGCTGGCGCTGGAGAAGATCCTCTCTACCTACCCCGGCCCCATCGGAGGGGACGACGAGACTCTCCCTCAACACGCGATGACGATGGTGGATGTCGGCGCGGCGCCGGTGCGCCCGTCACCGACGCCAGCGGCAACGACCGTCGCGGCAGTGCCCGCGCCAGGGCAGAAGCAGCTGCACGGACTGCTGTGGGGGTTGCTGGTGATCGGTGGCTTGATCGCGGTCGGCCTCGGCGCTGCAGTCGCGCTGCTCTCACGCGGGACGCCCGGGGCCGAGCAGGTCGTCGTCGTGGGGGGCGACACGGCGAGTCAACCCAACGGCCTGGGCTCACAACCGATAGTGAACCCGACGCCGAGTGTCGCCGTTCACCCGGTAGATACGGCCGAGCCCACCCCCGGTGGCGGAAGTACCACCGCAGGCGGCGATGTGGTCAACGGCGCAGGTGATCGAGCGGCCGAGCCCGCCACGGGGGCCGGCGTGCAAGCGGGGTCTCGTTCCGGGTCAGTGTCGGGGGGGACGACCTCTGCCGCCAAGGGGCAAGCATTGTCGAACGCAGTTCAACAAAAAGGGCCGGCATTTCAAGCGTGTTTTGCCAAACACCTGAGCGACACCAAGAAGACTCCCAAAGCCGTACTGCACTTTTCGGTTGCTCCGGGTGGGGCCCCCGCTCAGGTTAAAGTTGAGCCTAAATCTTTGGCCGCTACCCCGCTCGGGCAGTGCCTGCAGGGGGCTGCGCGCAGCGTGCAGTTTCCTCCGCAGGAACAATCAGTGGCCTTTCGCGTTCCCGTCCGAGCCCGGGTATCGCGCTCCAAAGGGACCCCGTGACGAACTTGCTTGATACCTGCCAACCCCATCTCCCCGCCCCCGTATCGTCGAGAGCGCCGCGCCTGAGACGGCTGTCTTCTTTGCTCGTCGCAGTCGCGGCCAGCGCTGCGCTGAGTTGCGGGCACATCGGCATCAATCTCGACGGCGAGGATTCCGGTGTCGCCCTCGACGACGACAAGACGACGACCGACAAGGACCACAAGGACGACGGTGTCGACAAGACTGACGAGGTGGCGACGGACGAGCCGAGTACCGACGACGTCACTGACGACGTCACTGACGAAACGCCGGTGGACGAAGACCCCACCGGGCCCGACGAACCCGTCGAAATCAAAGACGCCAGCGTCGAGGATCCGGACGGCGGCGTCACACGCCCCGGCCCTTCCACTGACGGCGGCGATGCGTCGGTGCGCAAACCCGGCGTTCGCCCCGACGCGTCGCTCGACGCGGGCGAAGCGCACCGCGAGGATGCCGGACCCAGCCTCGCCGACGACGTCATTCCGATCGACCCCGACCCGTACGTGGAGTGCGCCCCCGATTGTGCCTGCGACACGGACCTGGGCTGCGACCTGGCGTGCTCTACGGAGACGTGCAAACCCACCTGCGAACTGTTGGCGCGTTGCCAAATCGACGTGGGCGAATCGACGACGACCAACATCCAATGCCGCGAAGGCGCGGAGTGCAAGGCTCACGGCGGTGTCGCGGACGTTCAACAGTACGTTTGCGAAGGCAACGGCGACTGCTACGTGTCGTGCGGCGACGCCGTCGAGTGCTGGTTGACCTGCGCCGGCTCCGGCAAGTGCGTGATGGATTGCGGCAATGCAAAAGACTGCGTCCTGAGTTGTTCGGAATCCTCGCGCTGCTTCATCCAAGCCGACGTGGAAACGACCTCGAGCAGGCTGGACTGCCCCACCAACAATCGGTCGGAATGCTCGGCGACACTCAATGCGTGCAACAGCGATTGCCCCGCGACCACGCTTTGACTTGCCCCCGCGGGCTCAAACCGCGACACTGAACGACATGAAAGCCGGCGTGTGGCGGTCGTCGCTGCAGCGTGGTGTCCTGTACAGCTGCGCCATCGGCGTGCTCGGCAATTGCGGCGACCGTGCCGTCGACGAGGTCGGAACGGTCGCCAACGTCGATCGTCGGACCGAAAATTCGAGGGATGCGTCGATCTCCCGCGATCCGAACGCCTCCCCTCAATCGCAGAGCGACACCGACGAGCAGAGCGATCCGAACACTCAGGGCGCCACGACGAAGCAGAGCCCCAACCCCGGGCAGAATGCCAGCGCGGATTCGGGAGCCAGCGCCACTGCCGAGTCGCGCCTGCTGGACGGCACTTCTGCGACGGCGTCAGATCTGCCTCTGCAAACCGACTTCGACGCGCAGTCGTGCCCCGCGTTGGATTTGCGCATCGACATGAGCGCCGACGAAGAGTACCAGACTGATCACGGCGTGTTGGTCAAGGTCCTGGCGCGCCCCGAGTTTACGGAAGCCAACCGAGCCGACCCCGACCAAGTCGATGGCATTCCTCCAGATCAGTGGGACCGAAATGAATTCCCTCTGGGCGCTTGCGTCGTTCGCCTGCGGGGGATCGATGCCGAGTGCTACACGAATCAACACTCGATGGCGCTGTACCTGCCCCCTTCGGACGCCGGATCGCCGGTGGGGCAAGCCAGCTACCATGCGCGTCGCTGGGCTTCGACCTTCGACCTGTGCGATTGGCCCATACCCGGTTGCCCGAGGGCCGAGTGGGACACATTTCGGGGCTATTGGTGGTACCTGACGCCACGCAGCGACGATGCGTTGCTCGTGGCCTGCGCGCCCTCTTGCGAAGGCTTTTTCCGCGCCCCGATCACGGTGCAACTGCGCCCGGACGGCCCCGTCGGCTTGTGTGACGACCCGTAGCCTCGCACCCGGTCCCCGAACGTCGCGGCAACTCGGGTTCAACCTACGGGCCGCCAGGGCCGTCGCTGCGCCGGCACCTCCCGCCGGATGCGCTACAGTCCGAGCATGCCGCGTCTTCGCATCTTGCCTGCCTTGGTCTCGGCGATTGCCGTCTCGTTGTTGTGCTCGGTTGCTCACGCGCGCAAAGACCGGCTGCGGATCGTCGAGCTGCAACCCATGATCGGATACTCGTGGGTGAACATGACTGGCTTCAGCGAGAGTCAGTTCTACGAGTCGGTGGATCCATCCACGCTCGGCCCCAACACCGATCCCAACGCGGCACTCGATGGCGCACTTTCGGATAGCCAAGTCCCCGTCGAGGGTCAGGGGCCGTCCTTCGGCGGCGCGCTTCAACTCAAGCTCTGGGTGTTCGTGCTCTCCGGTCGCTACGCGTACACCGCAGCGGAAGACTTCGGCCTGCACACCATCGGTGGTGACATCGGTTTGCGATTGGGCGGCATCGTCAGTGTCTATGCACGCATCGGTCCTGGTTGGGCGATTCAATCTGGCCTGCCGGAAGGGATCAACACCGACGGCCTGGTTGTCTCCGGCTCCGCCGGTCTCGAGTTTCGACTCGGCAAACCGATCAGTCTCGGCTTCGGCTTCGATGCCGACCTGCTGCTGTTGGCCCGCACGGGCCAGCTGCAGGCAGCTTCGAACGCGGCCGGCGGAAACATCACGGTTTCGGGACTCCAAGAACTCGACGGCAGCGCCGTGGGCTACCAGTTGCGTCCACAACTACACTTCATCTGGCACATTTGATCCGGACATTTGCGCAGTAGCCAGCGCGGATCGAACAGACCACACGCCGAGAAGCGGCGTTCTACCGAGACAGCACGTCGACGAGGGCTGTGGAAGTGCTCGCGTTCTGTTAGCGTCGCGGATCATGGTCGCTGAAGCAGAAGATCCGCCCGCAGCAGCCGAACCGAAGAGCGAACCGGCACCGCCGCGAGCGCACTTCGAAATCGCCAGCACAGGCCGTTCGAAGTGTCGCGCCTGCGGCACGACCATCGCCAAGGGCGAGGTGCGTCTCGGAGACAAACACCCCAACCCATTTGCCGAAGGCGAAACGACGTATTGGTTTCACCCGACGTGTGCGGCCTATCGCCGCCCCGAGTCGTTTCTCGTCGCGCTCGGGTCCGAAGAGTCGACGGACGTCCGCCCCGCTGATGCCGAGTCACTGACGGACATTGCTCGTCCGGCGGCTGAGCATCCACGGCTAGCGCGCGTCAGCCGCCTGGAGATGGCACCGTCGGGCCGCGCGCGCTGTCGGCACTGCCGTCAAGCGATCCCAAAGGAAGGGTGGCGCTTGTCGTTGGAGATCTTCCAAGACGGTCGCTTCGATCCGATCGGCTTCATTCACCTCAGCTGCCAGCGCGACTACTTCGGCACCGACGCCGAATTGGCGCGAATACTCCGTGTCGGACCCGAGTTGGACCCCGAGCAGCAAACGCAAGTGCAGGCGGGTATGGCGCCGGCAAGCGAGTGAGCTCGACGTTTGAGCGAACAGCTTTGGACTTGACGCGCAGAGCGTCTTCCCACGCGACCCGACATGGTCGACTCCGCGCTGAGCCAGCCGACGAACGCCGAGCCTTGCTCGCCGTTACGTCTGTGCTGCAACGCGCTTTGGGGACACTGCCTTCTGAAATGAAGCACCTCAGGAATGCAACGGGACACCATCGCGCGGAGACTACATGTACGCCTCGAACCAAAGTAGAACGCTCGCCGAAAACGCGTCGTGCGGCAGATGTAGTCGGCGATGCGCGTTCTTGTTTCACCGGGGGCCTTCCGAGTCAGTGGAAGAAGCGAACACCGTCGCAGCCATCGGAATATCCGATGGATAGGCGCAACGTGGCGCGGCACCAGTGGTGGTGAGCAAAGACGGCGGCGCATTTCAGATTTGAAAGACGTCGGTCGCGACGACGCGGTCGCAGGTGGTGCCGAAGCGAAACGCCGAGGCTCACCCAGTTCGCATTCTCTACCCGCCGACCTGAGACTTTTCCCATGCGCACCGAGCGCCACTGAAAATCTTCTCCGCTCGCGTAATACTAATCCCATGAGCGTTAGGCGAAGCATGCGCTGGACCACGACCGGATTGGTTTCCCCCGCATCCAACAGTGTCCGCGTCGTCAAGGAGAGCGACATGGACATTGCGTTTCAGCCCATCGTCGACCTGGCGACGGGAGGCACCTTCGCTCACGAGGCGCTCGCGCGCTGCAAGCTGCCGCGCTTCACGTCACCGCTCGCCTTGTTCGAACAAGCCGAGCGAGAAGAGGCGTGTGGCCGCCTCGGTCGCGTCGTGCGCAACGTGTTGTTCGAACACTGTAGCCGGCAGCGCATCTTCGTGAACGTTCACCCGCAAGAAGTCGGTCAGCGTTGGCTCGTACAACCGACGGACCCGCTGTTCATGCATGACAGCGAAGTCTACATCGAGGTCACCGAGTCGGCCGCGTTCGAGTACTTCGACATCTGCATGAGCGTGTTGTCGGAACTGCGGGCCCGCTGTGACGCGAAGATCGTCGTGGACGATTTCGGCGCGGGTCATGCAGACCTCAACCGCGTGCTGCAACTGCGCCCGGACATGGTCAAGCTCGACATGTCACTGATCCGCGGCATCGATACCGATCCCGAGAAGCAGAAGTACGTGCGCGACATCATCGAGACCTGTCATCGCCTCTCTGCCAAGGTCGTTGCCGAGGGGATCGAAACGACGGAAGAGTTCGACACGGTCGTGTCCCTCGGGGCCGACTACGCCCAAGGCTATCTGCTCGGTCGTCCGTCGTTCCCGCCGAAAAACGGCACGTGGCCCACCGGCGCGACGCTGCGCCCCAGCGCCTGACGGTCGTTGAATGGCTCGACTCGAGCCCAACCGACGCGTGCACGCCCATTTGCTGGCCCATCGTCGCAGAGGTGTGGGGGCACCGCTCGAGGTTCCGCAGAACGAGAACGCCCCGAATTCGTTGACGTGAGCGCGCTTCGGTGACCTCGATCGCCCTGGCCCCTTGCATTGAGCAACGCTTCGGGGGAGTTTTCGCGCCCCATGCGAGAAGTCTACCGCGCCGGCAGCCTGCACGAAGCCCAGATGCTCGTCGATCTCCTTGCCGATGAACGGATCGAGACCTTCGTGCGCAACGAGCACTTGCAGGGGGCCCTGGGCGAACTGCCGCTGACGCTGCAGCCCATCGTATGCATC
Source organism: Deltaproteobacteria bacterium (assembly GCA_003235365.1). Lineage (GTDB taxonomy): Bacteria > Myxococcota_A > Polyangia > Polyangiales > Polyangiaceae > SZUA-265. Next base: position 16,932 of record QJWJ01000179.1, on the reverse strand, counting down.
ATCGACGATTCGAAGTACCTGGCGGCACGTACGATCGCGCGGGACTTCGAGCTGGCCAACCGCCGCGACGCCGGCCCCGACAGGCTTTGCGGGCACTGCGGCGAGACGAGCCCTGGCAACTTCTCGGTGTGTTGGAAGTGCCGTAAGGAATTTGCCCCTACCGACGTCAACGAAGGTGAGTAGCGGCGTGGAAATGAGGTTCTGAAGTGCGACCAGGTTTGCGCAAACTGCTGACGGCGCTCAAGGTCGTCGTTGCTGGCTATTGGCTGTGGGTGCTCGTGGCGAGTCTCGGACACGTCACGACCGCGTTCGACGCCATCATCGTGATGTCCGCGCCGCTGCTGTTGTCGATTCACTTCGTTCAGGGGTTGATGTTCGTGCGCAAGCTCAGAGGCGACGTGCCGTGGTGGAGTGACTTCGGGCAGATCATGCTGTTCGGCGTGTTGCACCTGGCACCGCTGCTGTTGGACGGACGCCTCAGGGCGAGCGGTCCTCGACGCTGAGTCCTCGACGCTGGGCGACGACTCGCCGTCCTTCGACGTCGGGTCGCGGCGCTGTGGCCCCGCAAGCGCTGTAGCCCCGCAAGCGCTGTGGCCCGTAAATTGTGTCCCATCGCCGGCAAACGGGGTGGTTGGGCGTACCGAACCGGCCGTCGATGGGCTATACGCGCGCCATGACTGACGGCAAGCAGACCGTGTTGTCGGCGATCCAGCCGACGAACCCCCTGACGCTCGGCAATTTCGTCGGAACCATGCGCAGCTGGGCCGAGTACCAAGTGCAGTACGACGCCATCTTCTTCGCCGTCGACCAGCACGCCATCACCCTGCGCCAGGATCCGGCGCTGCTGCGCGAGAACACTTACCGACTGATGGCGACGTTCATCGCGTCGGGGGTCGACCCAAACCAATGCACCCTCTTCGTGCAATCCCACGTGTCCCAGCACGCAGAGTTGGCCTGGGTCCTGATCTGCAACAGCTACACCGGCGAGCTGAGCCGCATGACTCAATACAAGGACAAGGCGAAGAAAGCAGGCGCCAACATCCCTGCCGGTCTGTTCGTTTACCCGAGCCTGATGGCAGCGGACATCTTGCTGTACGGCGCACACAAGATCCCCGTCGGTGAAGATCAAAAGCAGCACGTCGAACTCACGCGCGACATCGCGCAGCGAATGAACGGCGCATACCAGCAAGAGCTGTTCACGGTACCTCAGCCCTTCATTCCGAAAATCGGCGCGCGCATCATGAGCTTGCAAGAGCCCACCAAGAAGATGAGCAAGAGCGACCCTGATCCGAAGGCGACCATCTTCCTCACCGATACCAACAAGCAGATCGACAAGAAGGTCAAAAGCGCCGTCACGGACTCGGGCAGCGAGATCACCTATGAGCAGAACAAGCCGGGCGTCAAAAATCTGATCGACATCCAGTGTGCGCTGCTCGGAGAAACTCCCGAGAGTCTCCTCCCCCGCTACGCGGGCAAGATGTACGGACACCTCAAGGTCGACACGGCAGAAGTAATCATCGCCAAACTGGCCCCCATTCGCGACGAGGCCGAACGCATGCTCGCCGACCGCGCAGAGCTCGACAAGGCGCTCAAGCTCGGCGCCGACAAGGCCCGAGCGCGGGCCGACAAGACCCTGAGTCGGGTCTACGAGGCGATCGGGTTCATTCCCGGCCTGCGGTGACGCTCCGGACAGCGCCGTACCGACCCGGCGCGGTGCCCAATCCAGGACAAGGGTGACTTTGCACAAGTGGCCCCAACTATGTGACGACGGCCGAATGCCCGGCGCTTGTGCGCTGGGCGTTCTCGGGCCACAACGAGCGTCGTGGCCGATGCCATAGACCTGTTGTACCCCACGCCCGCTCGAAGGGTGTCACACCCCGTCCTCGAACGAGCCTTGGTCTTTGCGTTCTCCTCCGGGGATACGGCGCGCGCCTTCGAACGAGTGCTCGAGAACTCCGGGTGTGGCGCGTCCAGCTTTGCGCCGGAGTGTTTCTGCCACGACCTGTTCGTCGATGACTTCATCGAGCGCTGCTTGCCGATCCGCATCAACGGCACCGCCTACGCGAGCTGTAAGCCCTACCTCAAACGCATCTTGAGCCAGCCACCGAGCGACGTCAGCGACACGCGCTTTCGCCAGCAAGTCCTCGCTGAGTTGGACGGTAACCCGGCGTTCCGCGGCCAGTTCGAGCAGCTGTACGTACAACTGCAGGCGATGCGAAACCTGCTGGCGACGGGTGACTACTCGACACGCATCGATCAGAACTTGCGGCGCTTGGACATCCTTTCGCACCTCGCCCGCGTCTTTCGAAGCATGGCTGCGGGCTTCGAGGCGGCTACGTCTGGGCTGCAGCGCATCCGAAGTGCCGGCGCGGCCGCCGTAGAGACGGACGCCTTTCGACGCTTGGAAGAGTTGCTGGAGTACGAACGGCACTTGGCGACGGTGGACGTACGCCTGCAGCTAGGCATGGGTGGCAGTGTCCGCAACTTTCAAGTGCTCGGCTTTCGCCAGAACACCGAGAGTCAGTTCTACGAAGGTTGGTGGAGTCGGTTCTGGTCGCGCCTGACGATGCTGCTGAGCGGCACACGCGTCACTCAGCACGAGGTACTGACGCGTCTGATGGACCAGACCTTCGAAGGCATCAAGGCCCACGTCCCCGCGCTGTTTCAGCTGCTGGGCGACATGGAAGTGTATCTCGGGGCGCTGGGCTTCGCCGACATGGGACGCAGCGCGGGCTTTGCCCCGTGTTTGCCCGATCTGATCAGCCGCGGTTCGGGCAACTTGCAGCTGAACGGTCTGTACAATCCGTTCCTGCTCGCCGAGGGCATCGACGTTCGCCCCTGCGATCTCGACGTCGAGTCCGACGCCATCGTCGTGCTCACCGGGCCGAACTCCGGCGGTAAAACCCGACTGCTGCAGTCCGTAGCGCTCACGCAAATGCTCGCGCAGGCGGGCTTGATGGTACCGGCAGCGGCGGCGCGGGTCGTGTGGACAGGAGGCATGTTCGTCTCACTGCTCGACGAGGTCAAAGCCGATCAACGCGAGGGCCGGCTCGGCACGGAGCTACTGCGGATCCGCCGCCTGTTCGAGCAAATCAACTGCGGTGATCTGGTCGTGCTCGACGAACTGTGTTCGGGCACTAACCCGAGCGAAGGCGAAGAGATCTTTCGCCTCGTGGTCGGCTTGCTCGGCGAACTCAAACCCCAGGTGTGGCTCACGACGCACTTTCTGCAATTCGCGGAGCGCTTGCGACAGAGCAACGACTTGCCGCAGCTTCACTTCTTGCAAGTGCGCCTCGACGAGCACGAACACCCGACGTTCGAGTTCGAACCGGGTGTGGCCAAGACGTCTCTGGCACGTCAAACCGCAGCGCGCCTGGGCGTCACTTGGGAAGAGCTGGGCATGCTCGTCGAGCAGGCCAAGGCGCGCAGTCAGCGTCCCGGACGAACACTGCCGCCGCCCATGCCCCTGAGTGAGCCGCACGCACCCAAGTCCGAGCCCCTCAGCGCAGGCTGACGCTCTTGATGCGCGCCAGCACTCGTGTTCCCGGCTCGAGCTGCAACAGATCACGCGATTTGCGGGTGATGCGCGCCAGCAAGCGCCCCGTTCCACTGCCCGAGGAGCGCAGGCTCACCAACGTCGCGGCAGGGCCATCGTCCTCGAGCTGTTCGACGACCGCGGGCAGCACGTTGAGCAAACTCGACCGCGGTTCCGGATCGAGGCTCAAACTGACGTCGCGTGCCAGTATCCACAGCCGCAGCGACTCGTTTCCTGGAGGCTCAGCAGTGGGCAACCACAACTGCCCCCAGTCGCTGTCAACCGTCAGCAGCTGGTAGTCGACATCGAAGCTCTGGGCGCGACCGTGCAGCAACGCACCCGCGTCGTCCCCCAGAGCGTGAGCGAACTCGCTGCTGGACAGAACCTCACTCGCCTCACCCAACGAGCGCACCCCGCCGTCGTCCAACCACAACACGCGATCGGCGAGACGCGCCAGCTCGGGCAGCGAGTGGGTGACGTACAGCATCGAAATGTCGAACTGGCGAGGGATCGACGCCAAGCGATCGGCGAGCTGACGTTGCGCCGTGCCGTCCAGTGAGCTGAGCGGCTCATCCATCAACAACAGCACGGGGTTGCTGACCAAGGCGCGCGCGATCGCCACCCGCTGCCGCTCCCCACCCGAAAGCTGTTCGGGCCGGCGATCGAGTAGATCTTCGATGACCATCCAGCGCGTCGCGTCCTGCACGCTGATGCGCCGTTGATCGGGCGCAACGCGCGCCTCGGCGTAGCGGAGATTGCCGCGCACGTCGAGGTGAGTAAACAGCGCGCCGTGCTGAAAGACCATTCCGATGCGTCGCTGGTGAGCGGGCACGAACTGCGACGAGCCTTGCCAAGTCTGGCCCGCAAAACGCACGCTGCCAGCCAATCGCTCCAGGCCGGCCAAACTGCGCAACAGGGTCGTCTTGCCTGCGCCCGAACGTCCAAACACGACGGTCACCCCGGAAGCGGGCAGCGTCGCTTGCAGGTCCAAATCGAGCGCCCCGCGCTGCCCGCGCAAAGAGAACACGAGCTCGCCCGGTGTGGTCATCGAGACCAGACTCCGGCTTTGCCGGCGCGGGCGTACACGAGCAACAGTACCAGCAACGAGAACCCGACGAGCGCCGCGCTCAGCAGGTGGGCCTGAGCGTAGTCTTGCGCCTCGACGTGCTCGTAGATGGCGATCGACAACACGCGCGTCCGCGACGGGATGTTGCCGCCGATCATCAACACCACGCCGAACTCACCCAGCGTGTGCGCAAAACCCAACACCGCCGCCACGATCAGGCCCGGGCGGCTCGACGGCAGCAGGACCGAGAACACCCGGTCGACGGGCGAAGCCCCCAGCGACGCCGCAGCCTCCAGGGCGCTCTTGGGTACGGCGGAAAACGCGCCAACCAAGGGCTGCACCACGAACGGCATCGAGTAGACGACCGAGCCAACGAGCAAGCCGCCAAACGAAAACACCAGCGACTGATCCGCAACCAACGCCCACAATCGGCCGAGCCACCCCTGGGGGCTCATCCACAACAGCAAATAGAAGCCGAGCACGGTCGGCGGCAGCACCAACGGCAGCGCCACGACGGCGTGGACGAAGGTTCGCCAGCGCGACTGGCCGCCGACGAGCCACAGGGCCACGGGTATTCCCAACACCATCAACAGCGCGGTGCTCGCGAGCGCGAGTTGCAGCGTCAAAATGATGGGCGACCAGTCCATGAGTGGCTCGGCGACGGTAGCGGCGCGTGGCGCCCGGCGCAATCGACGTCAGGTGTCGGGCTCCGTCAAGGGTCGGGCGGCAACGCGTAGCCGGCCTCGGCGATCACGCGGCGACTGGCGGCCGATTGCAGCATCCGAGCAAAGTCGCGCGACGCCGGGTGCGAGGTTCGGATCAGCACCGCGCCCCGTTGCACGATGGGTTCGTACCAGGCTTCGGGAACGGGCCAAAACGGCTTGCCCGCGTCGCGAGCGAGGGCCTCGGGGACCAAACCGGCTTGGGCTGCGCCGCTGAGTACGAAGTGCAACGTCTGGCTCACGTTCTCCCCCAGCACAACGCGCTTTTCGAGCACGTCCCAACGCTTCGCCTCGCGCAATGCGCTCACCGCGGCGGCGCCGTAGGGTGCCAGCCGGGGATTGGCCAAGGCCAGGTGCTCGAGCCGAGGATCGCCGAGGGCCGCCTCGTTCGCTTCGAGGGGTTTGGCCGTGACGAGCGCGAGCTTGCCACGCGCGTACTCGAAGGGTGCTTCGGCCAGCCCCGCGCGCTGCAGCGCGAGCGGGCGCTGTGAGTCCGCGGCGAGAAAGACGTCGAAGGGCGCGCCGCTCTCGATTTGAGCCGCCAGGGCACCCGTGGCGCCCGAACTGAACTCCACGGCGTGACCACTGCTCTGCTCGAAGGTCGCACCGAGCCGTTTGGCGACGGGTAGAAAGTTCGAAGCTACCGCCACGCGCAGGGGCTCGGATGAACGACGCTGACAGGCGACGGCACTCAGCCACACCAGCACGGCGCGCCGGCTCGGACGCCAGATCATGTCCAATCCCCGCGTTTCGGGCGTCGGTAATGTGCTGGCCGTGCGCCGTACGTAGGGTCTCGGCCATGTACCGGGCCTCGACCTGTCGCCGTGCAGCTCCGTGCTTCGGATCCCCGACGCGACACGACGCTCACGGCCGGAGCGGCAACGCAGGCAACGTCGCCGGATCGGAGAGTTGGGTGCCGAGCAGCGACGCCAAGGTGGGCGCGGCGCGCAGTTGATCGACCGGGTCGTCTTCGACGAGGTGACCGACGCCTTCGCCGTAGAAGAGCAGCGGCACTTGCTGGTCGTAGCTCTGCCCCGAACCGTGATTGGTTCCGCTCCCCGGTGGCACCCCGTAACCAAAGACCCAGTACGGCTTCGGGTGCAAGAACAACTCCGGCGCGCCCGTCGGCGGCAGGCTGGCCAACAGCTGGGCGTCGTCGGGTAGGGGCGCGCCGTGCAGCACGTCGACGGAAGCGACGCCGTCGACGCCTTCGAGGGCCCGTTTTGCGACTTTCAGCACGTCGGCAAAGCCTTCGCGCTCTTTCGCTGCGCGTGAGAAGTGAATGAACGAGCCGATCACCGCCGCGACCCAACCCCCATCCAAAGCAGCAACTTGGGCGTCGAGCGCCTGCTCGAGGTGCGCCTGGAGCTCGCTCGCAAATAGTCGTCCGGCGCTCTTGCCCTCAGCCGTCGAGCGCTCGGGGAGCGGCGCGACGCCGTGATCCGACGTGATCATCACCGATAACCGGCTGCGCTCGGCCAACTCGCTCAGCCAGGCACCCAGTTTTCGATCGGCGCGAATGAGGTGGTCGGCGTACTCCCAGCTGTGCGGGCCGAAGTTGTGCCCCACGTAGTCGGTCCCCGAGAAGCTGATCACCAACAGATCGGCAACGTCGTCGCGCCCCATCCGTTCGGCAACCGTGGCCGTCTCCCCCAACCCGACCAGGTACTCGCTCAACGCCGGATGCATGCGCAACGTCGACGAAGGGGAAGGCACCTTGCTCGGATCGTGGGGAAACGTTCGCCCCCACCCGCCTTCGCCCGGTGCATCGTCGGGGCCAAGCAGCTCGGCGTAGCGCTCCGCATCGAGCGGCAACCACGGCTGGATGAGTGCCTTGATTGGGTGCTTGCGCTGGTGCTCACTCAGCCACGGCGGCAACGCCTTGCCACACTGCGTGGAGCTAGTAAACGCACCGAGAGTCGAATCGAACCACAGGCAGGCGTTGGCCCCCTTGCCGACCGGGAGCAGTGCGCCGCGATCCTTGAGCGACAGCGAAACCACTTTCGCTTTGCCCCCAGTGGTCTGCACCAGGCTTTCGGCGACGGTTTGAGCGCGCAAACGCGACGTGCCGGCAGTAACCTCAGACCGCCCGAATACTTCGATGCCCGGACTGTCGACAGTCGGCACGACCACACCGCGATCTTCGCGCCACTCTTCGTTGCCAGCGATCCCCGACCGATGGGGCGGCGCGCCGGTGAAGATGGCAGCATGGCCCGGCGCCGTCAGGGTGTTGAGATAGGGATAGGCGGCGCGCTTGAAGTATGCGCCGCGTCGCGCGGCGGTCTTGAACGCACCGGCCTCGTCGAGCAACGGCCACAAGCGCTGTAGGGTGTCGCTGCCCAACTGGTCGAAGACGACCGCGACCGCCAGCGGACCGGGCTTGCCCGGCTGGGACGTCGCGGGGGGATCGGCCAACAGCGCCGCGCCGGTCTGGCCCAATGGGGAATCGTCGGTGCGGCGCGAATCACATGTGCATCCGGTGCTTGCGAGAGCCGCAGCAACCCCCGTAATGACTCCGACCTGGGGCAAACGCATTGGGCGGGAACATAGTCGGCCGCGGTGCAATTGGGAGCCGGACCGCCGGGGTTTGCTCAAACGACCCGTCGACGCCCCGCAGCAGCCGAAACCGACCGGCCGAATGTCACCAACCTGTAACGAAGTGTCTCCCCTTGTCACTCAAGCTTCCGAAATAACACTGAAAAAATGAGAACGGGGTGACAAGCAGTCCGTTCCACCATGGTACCTCCCACGGCATGACAGCGGTTTTGATCGCCTATTTCACGGTACTTCTGCTCCTGTGCACCTACGGAGTACACCGAGCCCACCTGGTGCTGCTGTGGGCGAGAACCCGCCGCAACGTCAGGCAACGCATCGCCGAGTATGAGCTGCCCGAGGCACTGCCGAAGGTGACGATCCAGTTGCCGCTGTACAACGAAGCGACGGTGGTCGAGCGCTTGCTCGAGGCGACGGCCGCCATGGACTACCCGCGCGATCGCCTGGAGATCCAGGTGCTCGACGACTCCAACGACGAGACGCGACTGCTGGCAACCCGCAAAGTCAACGCGCTGCAGATCGCCGGCGTCGACATCAAGTACGTCCGCCGCGCCGACCGCGTCGGCTACAAGGCAGGAGCCCTCGACTACGGTTTGAACGAAGCGAGCGGCGAGCTGGTCGCCATCTTCGACGCCGACTTCATCCCCCAACCCGACTTTCTCAAGCGCGTCGTCGGCCACTTCAGCGATCCCAAGGTCGCCATGGTGCAAACCCGTTGGGAGCACCTCAACCGCGGCGCTTCCTTGATGACCCACGTCCAGGCGATGCTCCTCGACGGCCATCACGTCGTGGAAAACCAGGCCCGTTTCGGCTCGGGCAAGTTGTTCAACTTCTCCGGCACGGGTGGCGTGTGGCGCAAGGCGGCCATCGCTGATGCCGGCGGCTGGCAACACGACACGCTGACCGAAGACTTGGATCTGTCGTATCGCGCGCAGCTCGCGGGCTGGAAGTTCATCTACCGCCCCGACGTCACCACGCCATCAGAGCTGCCCGAAGAGATGAGCGCCCTGCGCGCCCAGCAATTTCGCTGGGCCAAGGGCACCGTGCAAACCGCTCGCAAGCTGCTGTGGCGCGTGCTCAGTGCCAAACAGTTGACCGTCGGGCAGCGCATCGAAGCGTTCTTTCACATGACGCCCCACACGGCCTACCCGCTGATGATGCTGCTGAGCGTACTGGTGCTGCCCGCGCTGCTGATGGTTCCAGCGAGCAGCGCCGGCACCATGCTGCTCATCGACTTGCCGCTGTGCCTCGGCGCCACCGGTTCCATCGGCGCGTTCTTCATGCTCGCCGAACGCGCCCAGGGCCGTTCACCTTTCGGCGCCCTGCTGCGGCTGCCCGCCGTCATCGCCCTCGGCGCCGGCCTGAGCCCCTTGGTCACCCAAGCCGCCTACGGCGGTCTGCGACACATGGCCGGCGAGTTCGTCCGCACCCCCAAGCGCGGCGATGGCACCCCCCGCTACCGCCAGCGCGCCCGCCTGCCCTGGGCAGAGCTCGTGCTGTGCATGATCTCCTCGTGCAGCGTCGTCGTCTCCGTACAAACCGGTCATTGGTTTGCCACGCCGTTCACGTTGATGTTCGCCTGCGGCTACGCCTACGTCGCGTTTCACTTGGTTGCCGAGCAGATCGCGACGCGCCAGGAAGTGCCGCGGCTGCTTACTTCTGCGTGAACGCAGAAGCGCTCGCCGCGTCTTGCCACTGAGTGCGCCACGCGTCTCGGCCGAACAGCGCTGAGCGGCGCAAACGCCACGCGGCGTGGGTCGTCTGCAATCGAACAGTCGCGCCGTGGGCGTTGTCGATGGCGACGAGTACCGCCCACGCCCCTGGCAGCCCGAACCGCCAACGACGGATCTGATGGCCGCGCAGCTCGATGTAGTGCGGGGCCAATAGGCTCAGGGCTCCAAGGCTCACCAGGCCCCACACGCAAATCACAAACCATGGTCGTGAATCGACGACTGCGCTGACGCTCGCCTCGCCGAACAGTGCCATGAGCAGCAGCAGACCGAAGTTCAACAGCTGCCAGATCCCCAGGGCCCGCGTCGGGGACGGGATCAGTAGGGAGAGGTGAGGGTCCAAGGTGCCTGGCGCGGCCTCGCCCGTTTGCACCGGCGAGTGTGTGTGCTCTTGGATGCAACTCCGAAGCGGAGCGACTGGGCTCGAAACCAACCAACGCTGGTGACCCAAGGCAATCGCGGTCAGCAAGCTGCCGTACGCGGAGACGAGCTGTGGATGTGCGCCTGTTGCCTCGACGCGAATAACGCGGTGACGCCGAAGCGCATTTTCCCAGACGATGCAGCAGGCGTATCCTGCCACGGCAGCGAGGGCCATGTTCCGCGCGCTGGACGCCCGGAGGAGCAGCACCCAGGTTCCGAGCAGCAACAGGTGGGCCCAAACGGGACGAGCCAGCGCATGCGCGATCCAGACTCGGCTCATGGCGATCCTTCCACGGTCGGTGTTGGCCGCTCGCACGCAATCCGTTCTCGTTCCACGCCCCTGAAGCACGAATTGATGGCGACGCCAGCGGCAAACGCGAGGGCGAATTCGCCGACCAGAGTCTCGACCCCAGCGACGGCCCCGAGTGTCGCGGCAACCGCCATCGAACATCGCTCGGCCGTGTCGGCTTTGGCTTCTTGACATTTGGTGACCCGCTCCGCTTTTGCGAACCGCGCGGCGCGCGCTGCAGGGCTCTCAGCGCCGGAGTGCTGCGCCAGCAACGCATTGCCGCCGGGAGTCACCGCTTCGTCCGCGCCCGTGAGCGACGGAGCCGATGCAGTGCTAGTCGGGGTCGACGACGCAGTAGCGCAGGTCGCCGCTTCTCGGCAGATCGAAGCGCTCTCGGAACTCTGGTTCAGGTACGGATCACTTGCTCGTGAGTTGCAGGAAATGGGGTCGGGCATGACGCTACTCCAGGTAGATGCCCGGAGTCGGTCGCTGCCCGTGCCCAGTTTCTCGGTATTTTCGCGGGCGCCTTGCTGCGTCGGGAGGACCGCTGGCCGAGAGCGCCTACGGTTTTTGTCCCGGCTACCCGCTTGGCCACTGCCGCCTGAGTCAAGGGCTCACGACGCGGACCGGCGTCGTCTTGCGTAGGGTGTCGCCGCAGCCCGTTTGACCGCTGAGGTTCTGGCCCCAGCACCACAACGAGCCGTCGGTTCTCAGGGCGCACGCAACGCTGTTCCCCTTGGAGAGCACGCTCCAGTCACTCCACGCTGTTCCGCCCGGTGGCTGTTGCGTCGCGAGGACTTGTGAAGGCGTAGTCTGATTGGGTGATGACGTGCCGTTGCCCAGCAGGCCACTGCTGGCCAGTCCCCAACACCACACGGTTCCATCGGAGCGCATCCCGCAGGTGCTTTCGCCAAGCGAACCAGAGACGTCAATCCAGTCGTTCCACGTCGCGCCGCCCTGGGGTTCGCCTGCGGCGAGCACCTGTCGCGGTGTGGTTGCGAGCACCCCCGTGGTGCCGTCACCCAAACCGGAAAATCCGGTTCCCCAACACCAAGCAGTGCCGTTACTGCGTAGCCCGCAGGCGTGGTAACGGCCGCCTGCGATCGCCGTCCAGTCGTTCCAAGCCACGCCACCCGGAAGCTCACCATTGGCCAGCACCTGAGACGGGGTGGAAGAATTATCCGTAGAGCCGTTGCCCAGCTGACCAACGCTGTTCGTCCCCCAACACCACACCGTGCCGTTTTCCCGCAACCCACAAATGTAGCTGACCCCGAGCGCGACGCTGGTCCAGTCGAACCAAGCTGCCCCACCCGTCGTTTCACCCGCTGCCAAGATTTGTCGGGGGCTGGAGAGGTCTTGGGCAGAGCCTCCGCCCCAACACCACAGGCTCTTGTCGCTGCGGATCCCGCAGCTCACGCCACCGCCTGCAAACACCCGAGTCCAATCCGTCCAAACCGCACCGCCCTCGGATTCACCTGCAGCGACGACCTGGTGGGGCAAGCTTCGATCGTTGGGCTCGCCACCAAAGCCCAATTCGTTGTACAAGTTGGAACCCCAGCACCACGCACTGTTGTCCTCGCGGATGCCGCAGGTGTGGTTCCTACCGGCGCTCATTTGGGTCCAATCATCCCAGTGGGTCTCGCTGGCGCCCAAGGCGGCGCGCACTTGAATCGGGGTGCTCTGAACCTTGGTCCAACCGCCGTAGCCCAAACCACCAAACTCGCCATGCCCCCAACACCAGGCGGTGCCGTCGTCGCGGAGCGCGCAAACGTGTCCCGTCCCTGCGCTGATGTCGATCCACGTGGCAGGAGCCCGACACTGTCCGGCGCTGCACTCGGAGGTGGTTCCACTGCAGGTAATTTGGTCAGCCCACGCCCCGTCGCCGCCACACGAACGCAGCACGGCGTCCACGCACGTCATGTCCCCAGGCACACACTCGCCGCAACTGCCGGCACCAACGCAGGAAATGTCGCAGTCAGCGAGCGCTTCCCAAGCTCCAGTTGCTCCGCATTGCTCGCGCCCCGGACTCGTCGAACATCTCACGTCTCCGGGTTTACAGACTCCACCACACGCGCCAGAAGCGCACGTAAACGGGCATTCCGTTCCTGTGTCCCACTCGGCTGCAGCGGTGCAGGTCTGCAGCGTGGTATTCGAACTGCACTGCGTCGCACCCGGTGTACAGGAACCGCTACAGACACCGGCGGCACACACGAGCTCGCACGCCGAACCGTCGTCGACCCACGTGGCTAGCGAGTTGCACAACTGGGGCTGGAGATCCAAACAGCGACGTTCACCCGGAACACACTCGCCACCACACGCCACATCGAGGCAAACAAAGGCACACTCGGCCGAGTCCTGCCAGGTCCCTGCTTCGGCGCACTGTTGTTCTCGAGTGATGCCGTTGCACCGCGTCTGGCCGGGCGTGCAACTTCCGCCACAGCTTCCGTCGATGCACGCGTAGGGACAGTCGGACTCCAGCCAGGTGCCCCCCTGACTGCACTCGCGCGCGCGTCCGCTGGTCAGGCACTCCTTGGTTCCTGGCCTGCACTCCCCACCACACGCCCCATCGACACAGGAAAACTCACAAGGGGCAGCCGGCCCCCAAACTCCGCCCGTTTCGCACCATTGGAACTGAGTGGGCGTCGCGCACTGACCTTCGCCCGGCTCGCACAGCCCAGTACACACTCCGAGTTCACAAGCCCCGCTGCATGCTGTGAGCGTTTGCCACGCCCCCGCATCGTCACACCACATCCGCACCAGCCCATCGCACTTGCGGTCCCCGGGCTCACACTCACCGGAGCAAGCCCCGTCAGCGCAAACGAACGCGCACGGCTCGACGGGCGTCCAACGCTCGCCAGTACCGCAGCGCTGAATCTCCTGAGCGCTCACGCATTGCGCATCGCCAACCGTACAAACGCCGGGGGTGCCACTCGGAACTCCAGGCCCTGGCGGCACGTCGTTGGGGACTGGGTTATCAGGACCCGCATCATCGGCAAGCGGCTTCGAAGCTGGTGAGGGTTGGTTGGGGCCACCGTCAGCGCCACTCGAATCGTCGAACGCAGAAGGTTCACGACCGCCCGCATCGTCGTCGTTCGCCTCGGGCCCTCCCGCGGTGTCCACACCATCCAGCGCGCGTTCTCCGGCGTCCCCTGTCGGAAGGTCGACGCAGTGTTCGGAACGACAACTCAGCCCTCGCTCGCACGTATCATCCGGAAGGCAGCCGCAGGTTTCCGTTCCCAACTTGCACTCGTCCGTCGTCGAGGTCGACAGGCAACCGCTGAGCAGACTGCATGCAGCGAACAGGACGCCCAAGGCGGAACGAAGGGACGGCATGCGAACAACTCGCTGCTGCTTGCTCCCCGAAGTGTTGCACCAACTCCCACGGGCACGACGCAGTCCCATACGCATACCCCCTCATAGCAGAGCGAGGGCGCAATCGACCACCCCGCGGCGGATAGCATCTGGTCGGTCACGCACGGTCATCGGTGACAGGAGGTGGCGCAGGCAGCGGTTTTAGACGACTAGGAGGCAGAGGCCTCCGTGCCAAGCCTGTGCCTGAGGCACCCGCGTGACAGTGTCGATGATGAGAACCAGGGCTCACCGAGCACGCCGGTACCAGCCCCAACAGCGGGCGCGGCGATGACAATCAACCCGGCGTATCCCAACAGTCGCACGGTCGACAGTTGCTCTGGTGTTCGCTTACGTCTGGTGTGGCCCGACGGTCGGAGCATGCGCAGGTTGCCTGAGTGCCCAATCGCGGCATGACGTCGCTGCCTCACCGCACGCCCCCGTGCTACGCCCCCGACATGCTCGTCGTCGATCCCTGGCACTGGCTGAACGAGGACGGCTCACTGCCGTACGACAACCCGCGGCTGTTCCGCAAAGCGCTGCGCGTTGCGCAGGTCATCGAGTACGGTGGGACGCTCGAGCCAGGCGAGGCCCGCGAAACACTGCTTCAGTGCGCCAGGCGCCCTGCGGGCAAACAGTGCCTCAGTCTGCTCTGGGTGAGCAAGACATCCGACGACGCGATCGTCGCCTTCTGTGCCCTCTGCAAACACGACGAGATGATCGTCCACAACTGGCAACAGACCGAATGGGCCGACGGCATGATGGAGGCCGTGCAGACCAAACCCGAGGTGGACCCGCGACTGCATTGAGCCCAAAGCACAGCGCGCCGGGCTCGTCACTACTCAGTGTGTTTCACCGACGCCCAAAAGCCCAATCGCCTTGTCGCGGTGCGCAACGCCCACCTCACGAGCAGCTCGCGCCAGCGTTCCTCTCCCCTCCCGGAACGCTCACACCGTTCCCCGCAAACAAAACGTTTGGTCGCCAACGCTCACACCGTTGCCCCGCGAGCGAATTGGACCCGATCCGAAGACCCTGAGGGTTCCCCCGCACACGATTTCGGCTCGATCCCAACCCTGGCCCCCTTCCCTGACGGCTTCGCGGGGCGGCGCGGCAACGGTGGTACCGTTCGCTCACGAACAGAACGTTTGCAGGGCAACGCTTGTACCGTTCAGCTCCAAACAAAACGTATGGAAGCCAAGGCCTGCACCGTTCGACCTCAAACAAAACGTATACAAGGCAACGGTTGCACCGTTCGCTGACGAACGGCTCGACGCATTGCGCAACGGTTCTGACCGTTCGGCGTCGGGCGATTCGGGACGCAAGGCACCGGCGCGACGGGTTCGTGAACGCCCAGCGGGACAAGCTGTAACGCGTCGAGGCCGTGACGCGCTCCGACGCGGTGGATCCTCACTCGCGGAGAATCGGTGACGCGCCGTGCGTGCCACGGTCCAAAGGTCACCGAGTCCCAACGAGAGACGTTCTCGACGCCGAATGCACTTCGAGACGCCCTGTGGCGCGGGGAGCACGCGCTCAACATGACGCCAGCCGACCTCCGATCACTTCCCACGACGCAGCGCACTGCGATCTTGGTTTGCAGGAGGATGCACCCGAAGTGCTCAGTGCCGCGCGCAAGCAGAGGCAATGTCGCAGCGCGACGAAACCGTGAGGCCACGGTTCGCGCGAGTGAGCAGAAACGGAGATCACGGCGCCGCGTTGATCCTCGACGCAGCAAGTCACCCCGCGCACGCAGTACCTCGACGATGCGCTCCGCAGCCTAACGCGGCCACCACCCGCGACGCGTCGTGTTGAACTGACCTCAATCTAGACTGCAGAAAGCGTTCATCTCGAGCACCCGCAACCTAACACCCGCAACCACTCCTACGTTTTGAGTGTGCAACAGCCCAACGACTCACTCTCGGCAAATTTCGGATGGCGCATTCAAAAACACACTGCTACACACTCGCCACGAGGAGGTATACCAATGGTTAATAATCAGCAAACTGCTCCCATCTCACCCGCGCGCATCGAAAGGCTAGAAAGCGCAGCCGAAGCATATAAATCAGTCGAACGCGACATCGTCGATCTACCGGAGACTCAAATCGGCCGCATCACGACGGACGTGACGCAGGCGGCGTCCATCGCGCTGGGCACCGTCTCGAATCTGGAGCGCTTGCGTCCGGACTTCGAGAAGCTGGCCGACGGCGCGGAAGTGCTCCGCGCTTTGGACGCGTTGCCCAACGTGGCCCTTGCCGCGGTGTACGCAAACCTGCAAGTCGAGCCCAAGGTTTCCGACGGGGAGACGCAAGCGTTGCTCGAAGAGGCGCGACCGATCCGTGGGAAACTGCTCTTGGTCGCTGAAGGGCTAGCAAGTTTTGGCATCCTGTCGGACGTCACCGTGAAATCCATTCGCGAGGGCCTCGGCAACCTGGATACCGCCAAAGATCTCGTGGCGCTGAGCGTGCTGTTCACGAGCAACTGGGACCGCGTTGAAGGCAAGGTCCCGTTTGGGCCCGAGCTGTTGGAAAGAGCAGCGAGGCTCGGTCCCCAACTGTTGACAGCCATCGGCGCCAAAGAAGTGGGTGTGGTCGCCGAAAACCCCTCCTTCGACTGGACTTCGTTGAGGTCACGGGCATTTCGGGTGCTCGTGAACACTTACGAGGTGCTTCGCCGTGCCACGAGCCACGTGCGCTGGTACGACAACGATGCGGCGGCGTTCACGCCATCGCTGCACAACGGGTTCAGCAAACGCCGCCGCTCGTCCAAGGGCGCAGACGGAAACGATAGCGAGGAGCCATCGAACGAGACTCAGCCGCTCACGAGCGACCAAGTTGCACTCGGGGGCAACGCTCCGGCGGTCGAAGTCGGCCTGCCCGACTCCCCGCCCTTTGCTCCGTAACGCAGCGTCACCAACACCCAGCGCCCACTGAACCCAGCGCCCACTGAACCCAGTCAGACTGCGCAGCAGGTGCGTTCCCCTGAGAAGCGACGACGATGAGACCACTCGAACTCGGCGCGAGCCGTACACTCGCTGGACACCCACGGGGCAGGTTCGAATTGCCTGCCCACCACCTGCTCACCCACGGCGTCGTGGTGGGCATGACCGGGTCGGGAAAATCTGGGCTGCTGTTGGTGCTCGCCGAAGAGGCACTGCGTTCGCGCATCCCGGTATTGATGGTTGATCTCAAGGGAGATCTGCCAAACCTGACATTAAACTTTCCGCGCTTCGGCCCAGAGCCATTGCTGCCCTGGGCTGAGAGCCTCTTGCGACC
>QJWJ01000236.1 GCA_003235365.1 Deltaproteobacteria bacterium | reverse complement strand
CGCTGCTGCTCGACGAACTGTTGTTCGAAGGTCAGGTATGGATCGTCGATGCGCTGCTGCTCGACGATGGGCACCGGCAACGAGTTGGTACGCTGATGTCGCTCGACGTCGAGCAGCTGGCCCAGCTCGGAAATCGCGCAGCGACGACGCACGGTCTGGACGTGCGGCAAAGCGTGGAGCTGGCGCGGCTGCTGTATCCGAGCGAAGTGACCACGACGCTGCGGATCTTCGGGATCGGGGTCGAGTCACCGGCTCGGTATCAGCTGCAGATGTCGTCGAGGGTCGTCGAGCTAGTCGCCGACCTTGCGTCGCAGCTCCTCGAGCGTCTACAGGCGGAGCGCTGAACGACACGAGTCGATCCGTCGGCAGATGAGGACCGCGGCGAGCCGCCCGATAGCTGCGCTGCACACCGACGGCTCGGAGTGGGCTGCCGCGGGCACGGAGGTATGTCCCGATACCAGGGCAGGTGGGTCGAGACGCGCTCATTCGTGGCCCGTCGCTTCCCGCGCGTCGCCGCGCGGTCCTCACGAACCTCTTGCAACAGCTACCGCGGAACGATGAACCCGTTGACCCAGCGTTGCGTCGGATCCTGCACGCCGCTCGTTTCCCACACGTGGTCCAGTCGTGCATTGGGGATGCTCATCACCGTGTCGGCGAGCGATTGCGGCGTCAGATCGTTGAAGTATCGCTCCCCGTCGGTACGATCGGTCGAGCCGCGCTTGAACGACGCGTACAAGACTCCGGTTGAGGTCAACAGCCCCAAGAGGTGCTGGACGGTTCGAGCCAGTTCGTTGCGTGGTACGTGCAAGAGCGAGGCGCACGCCCAAATCCCGTCGAAGGGCACGCTGGCTGTGAATTGCAGGAAGGTGCAATGCTGCACGGGCACGGTCGCGTACGACCGGGTCGCTTCGACCATGGCGATCGACGCGTCGATCGCGGTGACGTCGAATCCCGCCGCTTTGAACGCCCGGGAGTCGCGACCGCTACCCGACCCGGCATCGAGCACTCGACCACCCGTGGGCAGACGAGCGACGAACGGGCCGCGCAAGTGTTCGACGTTCACTCGCGAGGTTCGCTCGATGAAGGCCGCGACGTTGGTGTCGTAGTAGTTCAAGCGCGAGACCGCTTCGAGGTGCGCTCCAGCCAAGCCACCACCCCGTGAGCGTTGAGATTCAGATCGTTGCCGAGTACCGCCTCGACGGCGGATGGCGCATCCTCTATGCCGTGTGCGCTCGCTCTTGCGACCATGTCGTCGCGCAGGGCCGCCCTGATCCGTGCGAAGGGATTTTCGGTCTGGGCGTGTTCTCTGCCGATCCGGACACAAGACTCGATCTGCTCTCGGAGTGCGGCCGCCAGGCGCGAAACGCCGGTGACGCGACCGTAATGTGTCAGGTAAACGGCCTTGGGGTCGAGAGCAGCGATCCGACGGACCGAATCGCTGAGCTGGTCGGGGTCGAATTGCGTGGGCGTCGTGGTCGGCACGATGAACGCCCCGGCGTTGGTGTCGAAGGCCCGATAAGAGACTCCGAAAGTATCGCCAGAAAACAGCACCCTGGCCTGTGAATCGTACAAGACTTGATGATGCATGGCGTGGCCAGGTGTATGCAAGATGGTCAATTCGCGCTGGCCGAGCCGCACGGTCTGGCCGTCTTCGGTTCGGTCGACTCGGTCCGCGGCAACGGGTACCAATTGCCCGTACAGTTGTTCGAACGCGGCCTGTCCATAGACGGCGATCGTCGCCGCTTGCAGACGAGTGGGATCGACGATGTGAGGGGCACCACGCGGGTGAACGAGTACGCGCGCGTGCGGCAGCTGCTGGATGAGTGTTCCGGTTCCTCCAGCGTGGTCCAGATGAACGTGCGTCAGGAAAAGCAAGTCGACGGTTTGCGGGTCTAGCCCGAGCTGGTGAAGAGCTTGCAGCACGAGCGGTGCCGCCGAGTTTGCGCCAGTATCGATGATCGCAACTCGACCATCGCGCTCGATGACGTGAACCGAGGCGAAGCCGGGGCGGACGTATTCGGCATCGATGGTGACGGTGCCGTCTTCGTGTCGCGTCCAAGGTTCGGGAGGGTCGAGCATGCCGCCAGTGTAACATCGCCCTTTGACGTCCTCGAAAGCGCGCCGCGCGTTGGCGGCATCACATCCGCGGGCTGGTCGGTGGCGCGCAAATGGCTGATATCTATGGGGGCGTGCTGAGTGGGTTGCCTTGTGGACTGAACTGGTGTTCAGTTTCCTGGTGCTGCGGCGTCTACCTCTGGTCAATCCCGTCAACCGCTTCGAGCGGTCCGTGGTCGAGTACGACCCGGGTGAGCGGCCCGAGCTCGGGTTGACACTCTACGAGGATCAAACTCGCAGCATTCTGTCGAAGAACGACAGTCCGGATCTCCCGTTCCGATTCAGCCTCAACGCCTATCGCGGCTGCGCGCATGGCTGTGCGTATTGCTACGCGCGCCCCAGTCACGAATACCTCGGTTTCGGAGCGGGCGCCGACTTCGAACGCCGGATCCTCTACAAGCCGCGAGCAGCCGCGCTGCTGCGCGAGGCGTTCGAACGGCGCTCTTGGAGCGGAGAGTTGGTGTTCATCAGCGCGAACACCGACGCCTATCAGCCGCTCGAACGCCGGCTGGAACTCACTCGGCAGTGCCTGCTCGTCTGCGCCGAGTACAAAAACCCGGTGCACATCATCACCCGTTCGAGTTTGATTGAACGAGACCTGGACGTGCTGGGGCGGCTGCGCGATCACGCGTCCATCGGCGTCTCGGTGTCCGTGACGTTTTGGGATCCAGCTGCGGCACGAGCCATCGAGCCCTACGCACCACCGCCTCAGCGTCGCATCGAGACGATTCGTCGGCTGAGCGCGGCGGGGATAGCCGTGACCGTGCACGTTGCGCCCGTGATCCCAGGGTTGTCTGACAGTGACGTGATCCCGATCCTCGAAGCGGCCAAGGATGCGGGAGCGGTCGCGGCCATGAGCATGCCGGTACGGTTGCCGGGCGCGGTTGCACAAGTGTTCTCGGAGCGCGTCCGGCAGGCGTTTCCCGGACGCGCGGAAAAGATCCTGGCGCGCATTCGGGAGATGCGCGACGGAAGACTGAACGAACCGGCGTTTCACGCACGCTTCGCCGGCAAGGGGACCTACGCCTCGACCATCGACGCGGTGTTTCTCGCCACGTGCAAGCGGCTCGGTTTCGCCGCAGCCCCCGAGCCTCGTCTCGGGACGTTCACCCGACCCACGGATCGCGGGGGGCAGCTTCGGCTGTTCTGAGCGCGCGGCGGCTGAACCAAAGCTGGTGCCGCTACAGTCCCGCTGCGGACCTCGCTTCATGGACACTAATCTCCGTGAGGCGTCAGAACGATGCGGCCGATGACGTCGCCACGGGTGAGCGCCTCGAGTGCGGCCGGGGCTCGTTCGAGCGGAAACAGCCGTCCGATGGGGGCGCGCAGCTGGCCACTTTGAAGCAACGTTCGCAGAGTTTCCATCACGTCCTTCTTCTCGGGCATGGCGAAGTTCATCGGTAGGCGCTTGTCGAAGATCGAGCGAAACATCAGGCTGAACATGGTCGGTAGTTCTCCGAGCCATGGCCGTCGTTTTGCGCCGTAGTGGTCGTGGCCGATCAGCACGAACTTTCCCCCCGGGGCTAGCAGGCGAGACCAGAGTTTCGTCGGCATGGTCGAGGCGACGTCGAGTATGACGTCGAAGCGGGTGGCGCATCCGTCCAGCTCGCTCTTGGTGTAGTCGAGCGCGTCATCGGCACCCAGTTGGCGGACGAAGTCGAGCTTCGACGTGTGTTCGACCGCGGTGACGCGAGCGCCCCGGCTCTTCGCGTACTGCAGGGCAATGCCGCCGACTGCTCCGCCAGCGCCGTTGATCAATACCTCGTGGGCTGGGGCGATTTCGACGGCACCGGTCAAGTTCAACAGTGCAATGTAGCCAGCGGTTGGAACGGCAGCCGCCTGTTCGAACGATACGTTGTCCGGCATTTTCGCCAGCGCCCTGACGTTTGCGGCCGCGTACTGTGCGTACGTTCCACCGTTGGTCCACTGCATCCCGAGTAGCGCTTCGCCGAATACGGCATCGCCCGGCTGAAACTCGGCCACTCCGTTGCCGACGGCACACACGATTCCCGCCAGATCCGTTCCGGGCACACGTCGGCGGGGACGGAATACGCCGTTTCCTAGCAGGCGCAAGATTCGCGGTCGACCCGTGACGACGTGCCACACGTCCGCGTGGACACTCGTCGCCATCACTTTGACGAGCACCTCGTCGTCACTGAGGGTCGGGCACGGAACGTTCGCGACGCGCAAGTCTGCAATTGATCCATATCGGTCCTGCACGATGGCGCGCATGGTTTGGCCGATCGTCGATGGCGTTGGCTCGTGGGGTGCGTCCTGCATGTCCAGTTCCTCCGAGTTGGGAAGCTCGATACGAAGCGGTCGCGCATCGACCGGCGCGTTCCGACGGTCTCAAAGTTCGAAGTTGAAACCCGCGCGTTGAAGCTTTCGATACTTGCGTTCGTCGAAGCGGTACAGACGCGCTGCCCGGTGAGCGACGTCT
Source organism: Deltaproteobacteria bacterium (assembly GCA_003235365.1). GTDB lineage: Bacteria > Myxococcota_A > Polyangia > Polyangiales > Polyangiaceae > SZUA-265. Next base: position 20,395 of record QJWJ01000236.1, on the reverse strand, counting down.
TGCTGAACCTCGTTGGTCTCGATCAACAAGTCCATCGCCAGCACCCGCTTGCGGAAGTTGCGCTTGTCCAGTGTGCGTTCGAGCACGACTTCGTACAAATGCTGCAGCTGTGTCAGTGTGAACTTGGGCGGCAGCAATTCGAAGCCGATGGGTTCGTTGCGCAGTTTATTCTTGAGGCGTTCGAGTGCGAGCTGGAAGATCTCGACGTGGTCGAACGCGAGGGAAGGCAGATCGTGCACGCCGAACCACGCGACGTCCCTGGCGTCGGTGGCTGCCCGCACCTGGTGATCGCTGAGTTTGACCAGCGCGGTGTACGCCACCGACACGACGCGTTCACGGGGATCACGTTCGACCGCACCAAACGTATACAACTGCTCGAGGTAGCCGATGGCCAGGCCCGTCTCCTCCTGCAGCTCGCGACGCGCCGCATCTTCCAGGGTTTCATCCACCCGGACGAAGCCGCCGGGAAGTGCCCAAGAGCCCTTGAAGGGTTCGAGACCGCGTTGGATGAGCAGCACCTCGAGCTCGTCGTCGTCCAGCCCAAAAACCACGCAGTCAACGGTCAGCGCGCCTCGCGGGTAGTCGTACGTGTAGGGCAAGTCCCGGGCTCCGATCTCGTGGGTTTCACTCGTGTGAACGCGACTGAGTTGCGTCGAGCGAGTGGCTGCTTGGTGTATGGTTGACACGAATCATGGTGTGCTCTAGACACTAAGTCAAGTCGCAATCTCCGCGACGCAAGTCAGGAGGGAGTCCATTCATGAGAGCACTGGTTCGAGATAGCTATGGGCCGCCAGAGCAAATGCGACTCATCAATCTCCCCGACCCGAAGCCCAAAGCCGATGAAGTGCTCGTGCGCGTCGAGGTGACTTCGCTCAACGCCTCGGATTGGGAGACGCTGGTTGGCAACCCCTTCTACGCTCGCGTGTGGGGGCTGTTCAAACCTCGGTTTTCAATCGTGGGCTCGGACGTCGTCGGGCAGGTCCTGGCGGTGGGGTCACGGGTGACGCGCTTCCGCGTTGGGGATTGGGTATACGGTGACGTGATGGGGAGCTTCGGTGGGCTTGGTGAGCTGCTCTGCGCGAAGCACACCGCGTTGATGCCCGTTCCTGACGGCATCGACCACGAAGTGGCGGCGTGCTTGCTGCAGGCGGGCATCGTTGCTCTGCAGGGGTTGCGGACGGGGGGGAACGTCGAGCCCGGGCAGCGGATTCTGATCAACGGTGCGGCGGGCTCCTCGGGCAGCTATGCCGTCCAGCTCGCCAAGGCGTGGGGCGCCAACGTCACGGCCGTCGACCGCGCTGACAAGTTCGACTACCTGCGGCAACTCGGGGCCGACGAACTCATCGACTACACGAGCGAGGATTTCACGGAGGGCGTCCAGCGGTACGACATCATCCTCGATCTCGTTGCGCAGCATCCATTGCATGAAGTCGATCGGGTCCTCGTCGCAGGGGGGCGCTACGTTCTGGCGGGCGGGAAGATGGCGGCGCTGCTCCGCTTGCTGTTGTGGGGCCCGCTGCTGGGGAAGGTGAGAGGCAAACGGTTCTCCCTGCTCGCTGCCAATGGCCGGACACAGGACTATGAAGAACTCGCTCGATTGGCGCGGGATGGACGATTGGTGACGCACATCGACAAGCGCTACTCGCTGACGGACGCGGCTGCGGCACTCCGCTATCTGGGGGACGGAAACTGTCGCGGCAAGGTGATCGTCGTGCCCGCGTTGGGCTGAGACCGGAGCTCCCCGTGGGCCGTGGGCCTCCGGTGTTACGCGGCGGTGGCCGTCGTCGTGATGTGCTCGCCTCGAGACTCGAACGACGACGCAAGCAGCGTTTCGAGGCAGGGGCCGACGACCTGTCGCAGGACGTCGAGCTGCAGGCGTGGCTGTTCGGCCAGATCCAGTAGACCGAACTCGGCGAGCCAGGGTTGCTCTGGTGACGCCCCGAGTTGGTTCGAGAGGTGGTTGGCGCGCGCTTGGATCACCGACCGCAGTTCGTCCGCCAGGGCAAGTCGGGAGCCGACGTCCAATCGACCCAAGCCCCAACCCACGAAACTCCAGGCGAGCTGTGCATGGCGGCGTTCGTCTGTTGCGACTTGCGCCAGCAGGCGCGCGATGGCCGGCCGAGTCGTCGTCTGTGCGCCATGCCGCGCTTCGACGAATGCGGTCGTTTCCCCGATGCAACCTTCCGCAAACGTGGCCAAGATGACGTCGCGCAACGTCAGTGCGTCGAGCGCGCCGGTCACGTCGAGGGGCCCAGGGCCGACTCGTTCGCATCCGAACTCGGCGGCCAGTGCGAACATGAGCTGAGCGTGCCGTATCTCGTCGCGCATGGCCGTGCCACAGCGAGCGCTCAAGCCGGCCGGAGCGCCCAGGGCCAACAACTGCAAGCTGAAGCGCGCGAATGCGGCGACTGACGCATGTTCCATCAAACCCAGTTGCAGCCAGCGCTCTGCGAGCGTCTGGCGTTGGAGTGCAGTGAGTGAACGTGAGCGCACGAGGGCTTCCTGGTTGTCGGCGCGCAGCACGTCGCCGGTCCAGTCGACACGTCGTTCGATCGCGGCGAGTCTCGCTCCGCCGCCGATCAACCATGGGCGCCCCACGACGCAACCCCAGTCGACACACTGTCGGTGGTTGGTGTCGCCTGATACCCAGTTCACGCCGCACGGGGCACCTCCGCAGTCCGCGGAGCTCCAGCATTCGTCGTGGGCCGTCGTGCACGCGTAGCCGATGTGGGGGCCGCAGCCGTCGTCGAACTCGTAGCGTGCGCACACGCTGTCGGCGCCGCATTCGTCGCTGCTGCGGCAACCGGCGGCGACACACCTGCCAGCGGGGCTGCCGCATTCGCACGCATAGCCGGGATCGCACTCGTCGTCGGTCACACAACCGCGAGCGCAGCCGGACCCGATGATCTGCACCGTGTACAGCTCGCACCAAGTGGTTGGAAACTCGGTGCAGTCGGCGTCGCTGGTGCAGCTGTAACCGCCTGGATTCGTCGCGGCAAGACCCGAGGCGACCACCTCGCCGCCACGTGGCAGGATCGAAGGGCATTGACTGCTCGTCGTGCGTTCGATGAAGCCGTCGTTGCATTCTTGGTGTGGGGCGAGGGTGAAGTCGCTGCAGGCTCCGCCCGGCGGCGTGAGCATGGGTGCGGGAAGCGGTTCGTTCGGAACCGGGTCGGCGATCAGTGAGTCGGCAGGGCTGGGATCGGTTGGGCTGGGGCCGCTCGGATGGGGACCGGACGGTGACGTGGTGTTGGGTGATGGGGAACCCCCCTGCGGCGGCGGGTCACCCGCTTCCGAGCGAGCTCCGCAGGCGTGGAGCAACCCCAAACTCGCTAGCAAGGCACACCGAGTCGACGACAGATCGAGCCGCATCGCGCAGTGTTAGCATGCGCGCAGAAACGCGGCTATCGCAGCCCGCTGCCTGCGGCGGTGCAAACAAGCAGACGACGGTTGGCCAGCTCACGGCAAGCGCACCGCTCTGCACTTGCCGGCGGGCTCCGGTCAGCTGCTGGTCGACAGAGCGGAGCCGATACGGCAAAGCGTCGGTGTCTGGCTGCGGTAAGGTCGCGCCGGTAGCGTCGGCTGGCCGCGACTGAGGCGTTGGAAGTCTCCGTGGGTCGTCGTGTCGACTCTCACGACGATGCCAGATCGGCGGTCGGGCGCTTGATACGGCGTCCCGTCACGGTTGAGCGGTGTGCTGTCGTAATCGATCTGGATCTCTTCGGCGTTCATCTGAACTTTCCTCTCGTGCGACGGGGTGTCGCTTCGAAGGCTCAGTGCACGTCTGCGCCGAAGACTGATCACACCCGGCGGCCGTGTTTGGAAAGACGTATCGATTCGAACCGAGTGTCGCCCGATACGATGGCGCGCCGGCACACGGAGGCTGTGCGCACGGGTGAGGCCGAAGCTACACCCGTGACGCGGCGCGTGCTCACTCGCCGGTGACGGCAAAACAGTAGAAACCGCCGTAGCCACCTGCGGAGCCCACCGTGGGGTCTCCGTTGGGGCCGCCGAGCTCCTCGAGCACGACACCCGGCGCGCACCCGCCTTCGTTCCAGAAGCTCAGCCAGCCCTCCTCACCGAAGCTACCGCGAACCCACGAGTGACCCACACGCGGGCAGCCTTCCGGTTCGGAGCTGGTCCAGTCCCAGCAGGTAGCCTTCTCGGGTGTCCAGCCATCGGGGCACGCCTTGTCGCCGCCGCCGAAGCCGCCGGGGAAGCCGCCGCCGAAACCGCCGCCGGCGCCTCCGCCACCGGGGCCAGGTGCGGGTTCGGGCGTATCGGTTTGAACGTAGATTCGCCCGTCGGCGCCTGAGCCCGTGAGTGTCTGGTGGTTGTCGACGTTTCCGGTCTGGTCTGGGTTGCGGTTGGGGATACCGTATTCGTTCGAGAAGTCGTTGATGATTTCTGGGTCGGCGTTGATGGGGCGCTCGTTGGGCAGTTCATCGAGGTTGTTCGCGAACAACCTGCCGATGCGGTCGTGCCAGGGACCTTTGCCGATGCGGTCTATCGCGTCTTGCTTGGTGGTGCTCAGGAACGCGCGCCAGGTCTTGTTGGCTGCACAAGCCGACGAGTACTCCGCCACGCGCTGGCAGATCGCGTCGGCGCCTTCGATGCCACCGAGATCGCCGCCGAAGCCGTCGGGGCTACCGGATTCGCGCACGATGGCCTCGTAGCTGATCAAGAAAAAGCTGAAGGTCTCTTCTTCGGGCGTATCGCAGGCGATCGGTTCACCCGAGGGTTGCGGGCCAACCGGCCCCGTCGGTCCCGTGGGACCCGATGCCACGGGGGTGGTCGGTTCGGTCGGGACCGGTCCCCCGGGTTGGTCGGTGGTGTCCGTTGGCGTAGGCGTTGCCGGTCCCGTGGGGCCGGGGTCTGGCGTATCAGGCCCGGCGGGGCCGGGACCTGGGGGGTTTGACGTTTCAGTCGGTCCCACTGCAACTGGAGTCTCCAGGCCCGGAGTCGTCACGGGGTTTGGACCGGGATCCGTCGTCGTCTGCGTCGGCCCTGCCGAGGAGGGGCCGTCGGGAGTGGTTGGCTCCGGGCTGCTCGTCGTCGCTTCGCTGTCCGTCGTATCGGTGGGTTCCGTGCCGCAAGAAGCGAGCGCCAAGAAGGGGATGACTGAGTAGATTGCTGCGATTCTCACGTAACGTTGCCCTCGAGTTTGGGGGGACCGGTCGCGACCCAAACCAGCTGTGGTCGGTCGACTTTGCAATTCATGCCGGGCTGGGCGTCACGCGCAACACTTGTGTGACAGTTCCGTGTCCGTCCTGTGCGTGAATCTCCGGGTAACACCGGAAACTGGAAAAAAGCCGCTGGCGCTGGACTCCGAGTGCGGGAAGCGCAGCCCGAATTTGCAGATTCGGATCGGTGCGAAAACGCAATTCGCCGTGCCTGCGCCTGCAACGGTTCGGGTACCCGCGTACCGCTGTCGCGACCCCTGGGAGCCAATGTGGTCGAGTGGGCGCCTTTGTGTGCCGTGTTGCGGTGGGAGATGAACGCCGTATGCACCCGAAGCAACCAATGCAGTCGCGCATCAAGGCGTGCCGCAGCGACGGTCTTTGAGGCACACTTGGCCGGCCTCCGTGCACTGCGCGTCGGAGTCGCAAGACGTCAGGCCAGGGATCGACAGGGGCCGCTCGACCATCGACTCGAGACGCAGCTCGACCCGGCCCGGGCCGACGGCGGCAGCGCCGATGCCCTTGCGGGTGACGATGATCGTCGGGTAGCCAGAGAAACCCAGATCAATCAGTCCCTTGGTCAGCGATGCGGGGATCTCGAGCGAACCCGTGTCGTCGACTTGGCAAAGGATCTTGCCCTTCGCGCCGCCGTGGTGACTGATGTCTATCTTGATGTCGATGCGGCTCACCCCGGCACCCGCGGCGACCCACTCCAGTTTCAGCGGTTCTTCCCCGGTGATCGGGATCGTGGTTGGCCCCAGGACTTCGAGGGGGCTAATCCCCGTCGCCGCCATCTGAACCGGTTCGTAGTCTCCGCCGGCAGCGGTGAGAACGATGAGATCACCCTCGGCGGCAGGCGGAAACAGCACGTCCGTCGCTGCGGGCTTGTTGTAGTTCAGCTTGGGCTTTTGAGGATTCATCACGAGCTCGTTGAGCCCGTCACCCGTTTGTAGCCCGATGATCTTGACCTCACCCAAGCTTCGGCTCACCGGGTGCTCTTTGCAGGTCTCGTCTGCGACACAGGCGGAGCCGGTACCGCAGCCGTCCGTGCACGTCGGTGTACTGGGGGTCAGAAGTTCACAACCCGACGCCGGATCGTCGTCGGCGTGGGACCACACCGTCAGCTCCAGGGGGGCGCCATCGTTGATACTGCCTTGTACGGACGTGAACCCCGGCGTCCCCGACGATTCCACGGGCGGGACCAAGCTGACCAGGAAGCTGCCGATCAGTGGCAACGACGCATCGGCGGTGGTCGGCTCGGTCGGCAACGGCGCGGTCGGGGTGTTGTCCGTCGGAGTCGGTGCAACCGAGTCTGGGCCCGACGGGCTGGGGCTCGTCGCTTCCGGTTCGGTCGGTGAGGGAGAACTGGGTTGAGCCGGCTCGTCCGGGCCGGGGGTTGCACTGGCCGAACTCGAGTCCGTTTCTCCGCCGCCGCAGCCTCCCGCGAAACACAGTGAGAGCAAGACGGCCAGAGCGGTCGGGGAGCGGCGAGAAGCGAAGGTGGACTTTTGCGTATGCATGGGCTGAGCTCGGTTCAGCTGCCGACGGCAGCGCGGGCTGCGGCGACAGAAAGCGGTGCAGGGTCCTTCGAGCGCTGGCGGCTCAGGAGCACCTGGCACGATAGGCTAGCTTGGCAGCACTCGTATCGAGACGGTGGCGGTATTTTGACGACCGTGTATCAACTTACAGCCCGCCGGTAGTGTTCCATGGGACCCCGAGGGACGAGGGGCTCGGCCGTTCGAGTTCGTAGACCTGCGGGAGCGCGACGTCGCGCTCGGGCCGCCCGCGTCGGCGTGGCCTCGGTACGTCCACGGTTCACGGTCTCTTACCGGGATTGCGTTTGCAGATTAACGACCTCGTGTCGACACCGCCGCGCCGCGCGCGGGGGACGAGTCACGCCGCGCGAATGACGGTCGCACCGTTTGGCGCGGCCTCGCCCATTCGCCAGAGTGCACGCGGCTTTCGGCTCGCGACATCGTGCGAAAGGGACGAGCTCAGCGTGGCCCATTGGTGGCCTTTGATCTGGTTGAGTGGGCCGGGCCGTGGCAAGATCGCGGACATGGGTCACCGGTTGAAAGGCGCGCGCGTCTGGCTGTTCTTTCAATGCACCGTGGGCGGCGTTGGCGCGGAGCCGACCGCCCCAGATGTTGGCGCTGATGCGTACGTTGGCGAGGGCGTCGGCAGAGTGGCAATCGATGTTGGTCCGGTTGTGGGCAATGACATTGACCCGGGTGACGCATCCGACTCGGCTGGGTGGAACAGCGTTGGCCCATTCGGGAGGCAGGTACTACCTCCAATGAGACTGAAGCTGAGGTTGGCCCCGATGTTCAATATCACGCCGTTTGCGATTGCGACGTGGGTTCCAGGCCCGAACTTGACGACCGGATTTGCGACCAGTGAAATCGGTGCTGAGTTTGCTTTGCGGCCAGTCCAGCTTGGGACGCGCTTCACCATGAACCCAGTGAATGGTGGGGTGCTGCTGAGAAACGCCAGCTATGCGCGCTGGGTCGAGACGCGGTATGACTTTGGGATTGAAGCGATCAGTCACTACGCGCTTCTCGGTGCGCCGAGGGTGCCACCACACTTGTTGCTCGGATCTGCCGGAATTCAACCCAGCGCGGAGATGCTGAGGGTGCGGTTCGACACCGCCCTGTATCCGGAAGCCGCTCGACAGTATTCAAGCGTGCGGGCATTCGGGCGGTTCTAGACGGCTCCGCAACTCGGCCGCGACTCGACGGCGCTTGCCTATGAGCCCGACCGCATAGTGAGTCGCCGGCACCCAGGTATGGCCCGAGACGCGGCGCACGCACTCCGCTTGCACGGGGTGAGCGCCTGTATGAACTGGAAGTCGTCGTACGACCGGTGCAGTTCGTGTCCGCGGGGCCGAAGGCGGGTCAGAACGCGGCGGACACGCCGGGAACGGCACACCAACTTGCGCACGTTGGGGGGATCGGCTCGTCACTTGTGCGGCTTGGATGGAGTGCATGGCACTTGGGATGACGCGGGTATGGCTTCGGGGATCGACCGACCAGACTGGTTTGTGGCGAAGTGCGTGCTGATCGCGTTGCCCATGTTTGAGCGACGACTGGGTTGAGAGGCGTCGGATGCGTGAGTCTCCCCAACGCTCATTTGGGCTGCGAAGCCCGAGGGTGGCCGATTTGTGCCGATCCGGGTCGAGACGCGGCGAACCGCGTCCCGGCGCGTCTCGACCCTTCAAATCCCAGTTCGACCGCAGTTCCGATCCGTGCGGTCCCCCTCGCCATGCGTGGCGACGCATGGGAGTGATTGCGACAGCCGGTGTGTTCGCTTTCGCCGGCAGCACGAACGTGGGCCCGACGTGGCACCAGCTCACGAGTCAGCACTTCATCATGCATACCAACGGCGAACAACCGATTGGTCGCGACGTGGTCGTCCTCGACGTGCCGATGGTGTTGCCGGACTCGAAGCGCCGGGCAGGCTCTGCTGCCCTTGCGCAGCCGTCTCGACCGGGGGTACCTTCGGGCTACGATGCACGAGAGCACCCTGGCGCGACAATTGTTGCAGGCGGTTGTCGAAGGCGCGGCGCAGGGCCGACCTGGGGTCGACGAGCCGAGCTCGGTGCAGCGAGTCGTTGCCGTGCGAGCCTGGTTGGCCGAGACCGAGGCGCTCGACGGCGATGCGATCCGTTTTCACTTTGCGGCGTGGGCCAAAGGGGGCATCGCCGAAGGGGCAGCACTCGAGCTGACGCTGCACCACGTGCAAGCGCAGTGTGAAGCGTGCGGTGTGGTCTACGAACCCGAGCACCACCTGACGTTGTGCCCGCATTGCGACAGCACCGAGGCGAGATTGCTCGGCAAAACCGGGTTCGGCGTCGAGAGCATCGACGTGGAGTGATTCGTGCGTTGGGCCATCGAGGTGCGTGGGACCGTCCAGGGTGTCGGTTTTCGCCCGGCGGTCGTGCGCCTGGCCGCGGAAATCGGAATCGCGGGGTGGGTCGAGAACACGTCGTCGGGTGTCGTCATCGAAGCGCAAGGGGAACACGCGCGGCTGACGGCGTTCTGCGAGCGACTGCGCCAGTTGCCGGAGCCCATCGTCGTCGAATCGGTGCTTACTCGAGCGATCCCCGAGCGCGCTGACGATGGCTTCGTCATTCGCGTCAGTGAACCGACACGTCGCGAGGGGCCCGGCTCATTTCCACTCAGTCCCGATCTGGTCTCGTGCCCCCAGTGCATGCGGGAGCTGTTCGACACCGGCGATCGGCGATTGGGGCATGCGTTCATCAGTTGCGCGCAGTGCGGGCCGCGTTACAGCATCGCCTCGGACTTGCCCTACGACCGCGCCCGCACGAGCTTGGGCGGCTTCGAGCTGTGTGACGCTTGTCGGCGCGAGTACGTCCAGCCCGAGGATCGCCGCTATCACGCGCAGACGGTGTGTTGTCCACAGTGCGGTCCCCAGCTGCGCTGGATCGAATTGCCAGCCGAGGCGCTGCCGGAGCGTCGACACGCCGCCGGAGCCATTGTTGCCGACCCACTCGAGCAAGCCGTCGCTGCGCTGCGAGCGGGTCGAATCGTCGCGTTGCTCGGCGTCGGCGGGTTTCAACTGCTGGTCGATGCGACCGACGACGCTGGCGTCGAGCGTCTGCGCCGTCGCAAGCTTCGCCCGAGCAAACCCTTGGCCGTGTTGTTTGCCGGGCTCGACGAGCTGCGGCAACACTGTCGCCTCGACGCACGGGAGCAACGAGCGCTGACTTCGAGCCAGGGCCCCATCGTGCTCGTCGAGAAGCGGCCCCACGTGGCGCGCGCGGTGCGGCATACGCTGGAGCTGAGCGCGCTCGTGGCTCCGGACAGCGACCGGGTGGGGGCGCTGCTGCCGACGACGGCGCTGCACGCGCTGTTGGCTTGCGCCGTGGGCCGTCCGCTGGTGTGCACGAGTGGTAACGTCAGTGACGAGCCGCTGTGCGTCGACCTCGAAGAAGCCGTCGCGCGTCTGTCGGCCATCGCCGACGGTTTCCTCGTTCACGACCGAGCGGTGCTGCATGCCGTGGACGATTCGGTCGCGCAAGTGGTGGGCGACGAGTTGCAGCTGCTGCGCCGGGCGAGGGGTTACGTTCCGTTGGCAACGGCGCGGCTGCCAGAGTTGCCGAGCGGTCGAGGCGTGTTGGCCTTTGGGGCGCACTTGAAGAACGCGTTTGCACTGGGGTTCGAGGGCGAAGCGACGCTGGGGCCACACATCGGTGATCTCGAAACGAGTTCGGCAAGAGCGCGCCTGCAGACGACCGTCGAGCAATGGCTGAACTTGCGTCGCGCGCGAATCGACGTCGTCGCGTGCGATCTGCACACCGGGTATGCCAGCACGCAGCTCGGGCAGCAGCTGGCAGCGCGCTGGGGGGCGTCGGTCGTGCACGTGCAGCACCACCACGCTCACGTCCTGGCTGTGGTTGCCGAACACGGATTGCCAGGCCCGGTGTTCGGTCTGGCCTGGGATGGGGCGGGCCTGGGTACGGACGGGATGCTCTGGGGGGGAGAGGGGCTACTCTGTGAAGGTCTGGAGGTACGGCGAGTCGTTCACCTGAGGCCTTTGGCGCTTCAAGGTGGAAGTGCCGCGTTTCGGCAGCCGCGCCGCGCCGCGCTCGGCGTGCTGCACGCCATCGACGACTGGCCGCGGCAAGACTATGCCGGGTTCGGCTTGGCAGAGCTGGGGACGCTTCGAGCGGCACTGCAGCGGGACCTGAACGTCGTGAACACGACCAGCGTGGGTAGGTTGTTCGACGCCGCTGCTTCGCTGGCAGGCGTGCTGCACGTCAGCGAGCACGAGGGGCACGCCGCGACGCGGTGGATGGAGTTGGCGGAGCGCTGCCGTGCGGAGGCGGGGGCGTACCCATTGCCAATCCGTCACGACGGAATCGTCGATTGGCATCCGCTGTTCCGGGCACTGATCGAGGACGTCGCTCGGGGGGTCGCCGTCGAGGTGGTGGCTCGCCGCTTTCACGAGGCGTTTGCGGAGCTCGCCGTGGCCGCGGCTCATCGCGCGGGAGTCGAACAGGTCGCGCTGGCGGGGGGCTGCTTCCAGAATCGTCTGCTCGTTTCCCGCACCGCCCAGCGACTGCGCTCCGCGGGATTTCGCTGCTACGCGCCCTTGGCCGTCCCGGCAAACGACGGCGGGCTCGCGCTGGGTCAAGTGTGGTATGCGAGCCGAGTACTGCGCTCTGGTTGAAGGGATGCGTCGAACGCAGCACGCACTTGGGGCAATTGCGTCTTGCGTCATTGGCGAGTGCCCTCGACAATGCGCGCCATGTGTTTGGCCGTGCCGGGAAGGGTGCTCGCGCTCGCGAGTGGGGAGCCGCTCATGGCTCGCGTCGCGTTCGGCGCGATCGAGCAGCAGGTGTGCGTGGCGTACGTTCCGGAGGTCGCGCCGGGAGACTACGTGATCGTGCACGCGGGGTTTGCGATCAGCCGCCTGGACGAGGCGGCCGCGCGCCGGTCGTTGGCGTTGCTCGAACAGCTGGGCAACCTCTCGGAGCTCGGCCAGGAGACCCCCTCGTGAAGCACCTCGACGCCTACCGCGATCCAGGGCTGGTGCACCTGTTGGTCGAGCGTATTGCTTCGGCTTGTACGCAGCCGTGGACGATCATGGAAATCTGCGGCGGTCAAACCCACTCGATCGTCAAGCACGGTTTGCAGCAGTTGCTCCCCTCGTCGCTGCGCCTGATCCACGGCCCGGGTTGTCCGGTCTGCGTCACGGACGTCGACCGCATCGATCTGGCCATCGCCTTGTCACTGCGTCCCGACGTGGTCGTCTGCTCGTTTGGTGACATGTTGCGCGTTCCCGGCAGCGAGCGCAGCTTGCTGCAAGCGCGTGCTGGAGGCGGCAGAGTGCGCTTGGTGTACAGTCCGTTGCAGGCCGTGACGATCGCCGAGCAGAACCCGGAGCAGCAGATCGTCTTCTTCGCCGTGGGCTTCGAGACGACGGCGCCGACCACTGCGATGGCGGTGCTCGAAGCCAAACGCAAGAACTTGAAGAACTTCTCAGTGCTCACCAGTCACGTGCAGGTGCCGCCCGCCTTGCAGTCGATGCTCGGTGAGCCCGACCACGAAATCGACGGGATCCTCGCCGCGGGGCACGTTTGCACCGTGATGGGGCTCGAGCAGTACCACGGCATTGCCCGCCAGTTTGGCGTGCCCATCGTTGCGACGGGGTTCGAGCCCGTCGACATCCTCGAAGGGATCTGGCGCTGCGTCGAACAGTTGGAGCAAGGGCGTTCGAGCGTCGAAAACCAGTACAATCGCGCCGTTCGAACGGAGGGCAACGAACAGGCGCGTCGCGCTGTCGACGAGGTGTTCGTCCCGAGCGATCAGCCCTGGCGTGGTATCGGTACGATTGCCGGAGGTGGGCTCGCATTGCGGCCTCGCTACGCGGAGTTCGATGCGCTGGGGCGGTTCGAGCTGCAGCCGACGACCGAAGCTCGTGATGTCGAGTGCATCAGCGGTTTGGTCCTGCTCGGCAAACGCTTGCCGCGCCAGTGCCCGGCGTTTGGCACCCGCTGCACTCCCGACCATCCGTTGGGCGCTCCCATGGTATCGAGCGAAGGCGCCTGCGCGGCCTACTTCCGCTATGGCGGCACGGAGTCCGAAGGCGCAGCCCGATGACCTCACCGGTGTGTCCTGCCCCGGTGGTCTCCGAGCGTGTCGAGATGCTGCACGGCGCGGGGGGGCGGCGCGCTCACTCGTTGATCGAAACGGTGTTTCGGTCGGCGTTCAGCTCACCCGAGACGGAGTCCGTGTTGGATGGCACGTGCCACGATAGTGCCGTCTTACCGTGGGATTCGGCACGCGTGGCCGTGACGACGGATAGCTACGTCGTGACTCCGCTGTTCTTTCCCGGGGGTGACATCGGCAGACTTGCCGTGCTCGGCACGCTCAACGACTTGGCCATGGTCGGGGCCCGCCCCGTCGCGTTGACGGCCGGGTTCGTTCTCGAAGAGGGATTGCCCATTTCGATTCTCCGCAGCGTCGTCGAGTCGATGGCTTCGGCGGCCCGTGAACGAGGGGTGAGTGTCGTTGCCGGGGACACCAAGGTCGTGGAGCGGGGCCAGGCGGATGGGCTGTTCATCACCACGACCGGCGTGGGGGCTCCCGCGACCGAAGTCGTTTTTTCACCGGCCCGCATCCAAGCGGGCGACGCGGTGATCGTCAGTGGCGACTTGGGACGGCATGGGATGGCTGTGCTCGCCGCACGCGAAGGGTTCGGCTTCGAGGGTGTCGGCGATTCGGATCTCGCTGCCCTGTGGCCTGCCGTTTCGGCCGTGTTGGGTGAGGCCGAGCACGTCGCGGTGTTGCGAGATCTGACTCGGGGCGGCCTCGGTGCGGTTCTGAACGAACTTTCCGAACAGGGGCGAGTGCAAATCGACGTCGAAGAGCACGCCATTGCCGTGAGTGAACCCGTGTCGGCGGCTTGTGAACTCCTCGGACTCGACCCGTTGTACGTCGCGAACGAAGGACGATTCGTCGCGATCGTGCGAGCGGATGCGGTCGAACGCGTGCTGCGGGCTCTGCGCGGCTGCGCTGTTTCGTCACAGTCGACAGTGATTGGCTCGGTGACTGCAGCCGAGTGCGAACCCGGCGTGACGTTGCGCAGCCGGCTGGGGACACGCCGCCCCGTCGATTGGCTCGGTGCCGAACAGCTGCCGCGGATCTGTTGAGCCTGGATGTGCCGCAGCGCGCCGTCAGCGCGGGGAGCCGCGAGGTGGATGGAGTGTGGATGGAGGCTGGGCGTTGCCCGTCGCCACCTGAGCGACCACCACTGACTACCAGGGGTGGCTACTACGCGTGGGAGCCAAACAGCGGTGTGGCTCGCGAACGTTCAGCCGGTGCGTGATTGGAGTTGATCCACAGGTGTTGCAGACCCCACAGTCGCCGGCATGAAGCTACGAAGCTCGGGGGCCGTGTTGTTGTTTCTTTGTTCACTGTTTGCCGCGGGGTGTGATGTGCCGCCGTTGGTCGCCGGTGGGCGACAAACCTGCGTGACGCAGGACGGACGAGTGCGGTGTTGGGGGATCGGTCAGTATGGCGTGCTCGGCTACGGCAACACCAACAACATCGGTGACAACGAACACCCCGCCGTGGCGGGTGACGTTCCTGTCGGGGGTAGCGTCAAACAACTCGCGTTGGGTTACTACCACACTTGCGCATTGCTCGACACCGGCGCGGTGCGTTGCTGGGGGAGAAACAACTACGGTCAGCTCGGCCTCTCGCACACGTCGAACATCGGCGACGACGAAGCGGCGAGTTCGGGCGGTGTCGTCAACCTCGGCGGTGAAGCGATCGACCTGAGCGCGGGCACGTATCACACCTGTGCGTTGCTGGCGACGGGTCAGGTTCGCTGTTGGGGGATGGGAACGTTCGGCGCGCTAGGCTACGGAAACACCAGTCACATCGGCGACAACGAGACGCCGGCGACCGCGGGATCCGTCAGTATCGGCGGCAGCGCGGTAGAGATCAAAGCTGGCAGTTTTCACACCTGTGCCCGGCTCTCGACCGGGCAAGTGCGCTGCTGGGGCGCCAACTTCTCCGGCTCGCTCGGCATCGGCAACACGACTCCCATCGGCGACAACGAGCTGCCCACCAGCGCGCCGTTCGTCAATCTCGGAAGCAGCGCACTCGAACTCGCTGCCGGCGAAGCTCACACCTGTGCGCGCTTGTCGTCGGGGATCAAATGCTGGGGGGATGGCAGTTACGGGCAGCTCGGATACCGCAACACGAGCACCGTCCTGTCACCCGCGACCGTCGGCACCGTCAACGTCGGCGCGACCCCGCTGCACATCACCGCCGGCGGTAGTCAGACGTGCATCTTGACCAGCGCCTACGAGGTGCGCTGTTGGGGAGAAGGGCAGTGGGGGCCGCTCGGTTACGGAAACAGCAACAACATCGGTGACAACGAGTACCCGAGCGCGGCGGGATCGGTCAGCATCGGTGGGTCGGCCTTGTCCGTTTCGGCGGGCTACGACCACACGTGCGCGGTCGTCAGTGCTTCGACCGGTTACGAAGTGCGCTGCTGGGGTCACGGCTCTGGCGGCGTACTCGGTTACGGAAATACGAACAGCATTGGCGACAACGAGTTTCCGAGCTCCGTGCCTTTCGCCATCGTCGAGTGAGTCTCCCGGGAGCTGCGTGGCGAGAGTCGTCGCGGCGCTGAGCGAGCTCCATTCTCTGTTACGTCCAATGAGCGTTCGCGAATCGCGAACGCTCATTGGCGCCATCGCACTGAAACTCAATCGGAAACCTGGTCAACGCTTGCACGAAAACCGCGCCGCGGGAGACTACCGCACCGATCGGCTTGCCGGTGCCCGCAATTGCCCCGAAACCGCACCCAGCAGGGTGAGGGCGCTTCTTGGGGCCACGTTCGTTCGCAGTCACCGTCTCGCGGCTCGGTGCTCCAGGTGCAATGATTGGGCAATCAACGTGATTGCCGCGCCAGGAGCGGATCCAGATCTGCTCCAAAGGTTGTCGTCATGCGTTTTCGGGTCAGGCACTTCACCTGCTACAGCTATTCGTCGCCGGTGACCCTCGGCGGCCACGTACTGCGCTTGATGCCCCGCCGCGGAGCGGTCGCGATGAATCGCTACGATCTGCGTATCGAGCCTGGGCCGCTCTTGCAGTCGGTTCGGGCCGACGCTTGGGGCAACGACGTCGTCGACGTCGTCTTCGCCGGCGAAACGACTCAGTTGTCGATCGAGACCCAGTTCGAGGTCGTCACCGAAGCGCTGCCCACCGTGCAGGATCCGGGCTGGCCTCCGTTGCCCTGGGCTTGTCGCGACTCGACGCCGCCGAGCGTCGTAGCGCCGCCACCGGTTGCGCCGGACGTGGCGTCGTTCGCGTTCGATTTGGCGCAGCGGGTGGGGCATCGGCCGTTGGCGTTCTTGGAGTTGCTGACGCGCACGCTCTACGAACAGACGGATCGGCACATTCGCATCGAGGGCGCCGCCCAGACGGCGTCCGAGACACTGCGGACGATGCGCGGCGCGTGTCGGGACATCACCGTGTTGTTCCTCGATGCGTGCCGAGCGCTGGGGCTATCGGGGCGTTTCGTCAGCGGATACCAAGCCACCGCGGACACGCCGGACGGACAGCGACACTTGCACGCCTGGCCCGAAGTCCACCTGCCCGACGTGGGCTGGCGCGGCTGGGACGCCACCCACGGTGTGGCGGTCAGCGACGGGCACGTGCCGTTGTGCGCTGCACCGGACCAAGCCCAAACGATGCCGGTCGAAGGGGGTTTTTCGTTCATCGGCTCCACCATCAGCTCGTCGCTCACCTACAGCGTCTACATCGAGACCGCCGCTTAGCTCTGTGGCGCTTGGCTCTGTGGCGCTTGGCTCTGTGGCGCTTGGAACGGCGCATCGGGGCGGAGGTCGACGGACCCGAGTCGATACGCGGAGCGACGCGGTAGTCGGGAGAAGGCCGCGGCGTAAGCTGGATCGTCTTGATGGGCTGGGGGGACGGCGATCGGCGTCATCAGTCGCCCGTCACCCGGTCCGGCGCGCTGAGCCCGTCGAAACCACACCCGGCGCGACTCGTGAGCGTTCACCTGTTACGTGCGGTCAGCGAGACGTCGGCGACGAGTATGGACATGCAGGCAAAGTGCGACACGTTGATCCGTACCTCTGCCCGAGCGGCGCGGCTCACTTTTCTCATTGCTGCCAAGTGTTTGAAGTTAATCGACATTCAGCGCCCTCGAAAGACCAGTTGTGGCGGGCGAGCGGCGTGCTTTGCGGCTATGATCAACGTCGATGTTTCGAGCAAATCGGGTCGGCGCGACAGTGACGTCGGCGATGTTGGGCTTGGCGCTGGTGGCGTGCAACGTCGGGGAGCCAGACCGGGTGCCAGGCAAGGGGGATGCCGAATCGGGTGACGGCAAGGACCCCGACGGCAACGGGGGAGATGGCCCGTCGACATCCGGTGACGACGGTGACCCCTCCAGTGCCGGCAAGACCCCGAACGACTCGCAACCGGAAGGGCCCGACGGACCCGGCACGGGGCAGCGCGGTGACGATCCCGCCGGAGGCCCCGGCGGACCGGGAGCTTCCGATCCCGTCGCGGGAGAATCGCTCTGCGACGCCGCGGACATCGCTCCGGACGTGCTCCCTTTGCGGCGATTGACTACCGCGCAGTTCAAGCGCTCGCTCGCGTCGATCTTTCCGGGACTCGACGTACCCGATCTGAGCCTGCCCGCGCCCCAAACGATTGATGGCTTCGACAACGGCGTCTCGAGCCAGCCGAACAACGCGCTGCTCATCGACAGCGAGTTTGCCGCAATTGATACGGTCGCCAGCGCCGCCGTGGACAACCTCGACGACTGGGCGTCGTGCACGCAGAGCACCGCCGCCTGTCTGAATCAGTTGGCGTCCGAAGTGGCGCGTCTGGCCTTTCGGCGCGCGCCGACGAGTGGAGAGACTCAGCGACTCGAGACGTTTGCGCAGGAGGCGCTCGAGGCCGATGGTTTCGATGCCGCGCTGCACGATGTCTTGCAGTCTGTGCTGCTGAGCCCGCAGACACTATATCGTACCGAGTTTGGTGCGCAGACGGGCGCGCTGACCGGCGAGGAAGTCGCGACGCGGCTATCGTTCTTCCTGTGGCGGCAAGCGCCGGACGCGGCGCTGCTCGACGCTGCCGAAGCGGGCGAACTGGACGACGCCGCGGGTCTGGCCCAGCACACCCGGCGCATGCTCGACGACGAGCGTGGCCAGGCCACCCTCGAAGACTTCGTCGGCCAGTGGTTGAAGTTGGACCGCATCTCGCAGCTGCAGCTCAACGGCGACGTTTACCCGGAACTGACACCGCAGTTGCGCGATTCGCTGCGGCAATCGCTCGAAAGCTACGTGCGCTGGGCGTTGTGGGAGGAGAACTCCCTCGATGCGCTGCTGCGTTCCGACGTCGTGTTCGTCGATGAAGCGGTTGCCGATCTGCTGGAGATTGCCGCTCCAGGTGACGGCTTCGAAATGGCGCACGTCGAGCATCGACACGGGCTGCTCACCCAGCCGGGCCTGCTGGCATCGACTTCCCACGGCAGTGTGCACTCGCCGATCCTTCGCGGGCTGAAGGTCCTGGAGGGCTTCCTGTGCGTCTCGCTTGGAGCGCCGCCGCCTGGCGCTGCCGCGGCCATCGAGCCCAAGCCCGAAGGCGAAGCGCTCACGACCCGTCAGCACGTCGAACAGACTCACAGCGCTGGGTCGACGTGTGTGGGCTGTCACCAACTGATCGACGGCGTGGGTTTCGCCTTCGAGAACTACGACGCGCTGGGGCGTTACGTCACCAAAGAAGACGGCATCGATGTGGACTCGAGCGGGCTGGTACCCCTCACTTCGGGCATCGTCGAGGTCGCCGACGGCATCGAGTTGTCGCAGATCGTCGAAACGAGCAGCGAAGTGCGTCAGTGCCTGAGCGAGCACCTGTACCGCTACGCGTTCGGTGTGGCACCGCGCTCTGCGGGCACGGAATGCTTGATTGAGAACATGGCTGCGACGTGGGCGCAGAACGGCGGCGATCCAGGTGCGTTGATGCAACGCCTCGTCGAGAGCCCTGCGTTCACGACCTTGGCAAGCGCGGAAGGAACCGAACAATGATGCGCAGACGACTTTCTCGACGAGAAATATTGACAGGCTTGGGAGGCCTCGGTGGGGCAGCGTTGCTCCCGTTGCTGAGCGGCTCGCAGGCAGTGGCTCAGGCGTCGACCATTCCGAAACGCGTCGTGTTCGTGCACTTTGCCGACGGCATGGTGTTTCAGGACTGGGAGCCGCGACCCCAACCCGGAGCGAACTCGGTGACGTCGACGAACTTCGCGTTGGGCCCGAACTTCGACCCGCTGCTGCCGCACCTCGACGACATGATAATCTTCGAGAACCTCGACATGCGGTCAGCCGACGTCGATCCGACGCCGCCCGACAACGCTCACTACGCGGGGTCCACCCACTACCTCACCGCCGACGGCAGATTCGACGGCAGTCAGCCCGGGGCCAAGTCCATCGACCAGTTCATCGCCGACGGTCTTGCCGCACTGGGCCAGCTACCGGCGCTCAAGTCGATGGAAATCCGGCTGACCGCCGATGGTCCGTACAACGACGGCTGGACTGGGCCGTCCACGATCGACTCGAGCACGGGTCCTGGTGAACGCATGGGGGCGCTCGTCATTCCCGGCGAGGTCTACGAGCGCATGTTCCCCGCTGGCGCCAGCGATCCGGATCAGAACGACAGCGCAGCCAGAGATCGTGCCGAACGGCTGTTCTCCTTTCTTCGCAACGAACATGGACAGTTGGCCCAGCGCCTCAGCGGTGAGGACCGACTCAAGCTCGAGCAGCACGCTCAGCTCATGACGGAGCTCGAGCAGCGTCGGCTGGCGCTCTTGTCCGAAGATCGCAGGGACCTGTGGCCCGATCCCAGCGTCGTCGCGCCAGCGGAAGGGCTCGACTGGTCCTACAACGCGGACCGCGACACGGTTTGGGCAAACCGTTGGGACGTTGCCACAGACATCAACATGCGCCTCGCGGCTGCGGCGTTGCACGCCGACGTCACTCGCGTGATGACCTTGTCGATGGATCAGCCACCGGGAGCAATCTACGGCTACTCCGACGGTATGTTCGACAGCACCGACTACCACGATCTAGTGCACAAGGTGAACGATCTGGAAGGGATGTCACCCCAATCGAGCGACCCCGAAGCGCGCAGGATCCTCAACGCCGAGAAGCACGCGCTGTTGGGCAAACTCGTCGTATTCGTCGAGCAATTGGCGAGCTTGCGTGAGGTCGACGGCTCACGGCTGCTGGACCATACCCTGGTCGTCTTGACCAGCCACATCGCCAATGGGAGCCACAGCGTGCAGAATCTACCCTGGTTCACACTGGGGAACGTCGATGGGGCTTTGAAGACGGGGCAGCTCGTCTCGTTCCCTCGCGAGCAAGATCCCGATCGCTCGTGGGTGACCAACGGACGCGCGCACAACGACCTGTTCTTGTCCGTAGCGCGGGTGATGGGCTTGCAGCTCGATACGTTCGGCAATCCCGCGGTAAACACCGGGCAGATCGACGAAATGTTCGCGTAGCAGGGCGCTCACGGCTTCGCCGCGTACTCGACTTGAAGCAGTCCGCCGCCAATGGGGCGAGAGCCGAGCAGGGTCAGGCGGTGTTGCCGGTGCGTCCCGGCGAACAACGGCAACCCCGCTCCGAGCACGATCGGGATCAACGTGAC
>QJWJ01000028.1 GCA_003235365.1 Deltaproteobacteria bacterium | reverse complement strand
GTGGTGGTCCGCGGGATCGCCGTAGTTGGTCTGGTTCGCGCCGTCGAAGACGAACTGCAAGTGGTCGTACAACCGCGGATCGGGATCGACACTGCCGTTGGCCGCGATTCCTTCGATCCATTCGTCGTCGAGGAGTACGGCGCGGATCCACAACCCGGTCGCGTCCCAAGCCATCGAGAACCCCGCTCGCATGTCTTCAGGATCGGGCGTCGTGCCGATGTACAAGGGTATTTGATTGGGTACGCCAGCGTGGGATTGGTCGCAATCGGTCGGACTGCAAGGTACGGTTATCGGGTAAACAGGGATGCCGATCCAGTCGTCGTCGCTGTTGATGGTCTGGCGCGGCACGCTGAACGGCGTTTCTGCAGCCATGCCCGAGTCGAACTCGATTTCACAGCCGTTCTCTTGGAGTCCGTCACAGTCTTCCCAACCGTCAGCGCACTGAGTCAACGTGCAGACGTCATCGACGCACGCGAACTCCGCGTTGGGCAGCTTGCAGGTCTCTTCGCACGGCGGAGGTGGCGGGACGCAGGTGCCGACAGGGACGCACTGGCCGTCGCAGTCCTCGCTGCCCGCCCGGCACCCGGCGTCGGGGTCCATCGCGGGGTCGTCGGTTCCCATCGATGCGTCCTTGTCGTCCGTCGATGGGTCGGTGTCCGACGATATGTCGTCAGTTGGATCATCTGTTGGATCGACGGGGACATCGGTTCCGGTTGGCTCGGGTCCCGGCCCGTCCGTGTCCGTGATCGGGTCGTCGTCCGTGTCCGTGTCGGTGTCCGTCGGGTCCGTGTCCGTGTCGGTGTCCGTCGGGTCGTCGTCGATCTCGACGATGGGCTCACCGATGTCCACGACGCAGCTGCCCGCAAACACTGCGCAAAATCCGATCGCGCATGCCAAAACGAGCGGGGCACTCACCGATTTGGTGGCGCTTGCGGGCCGAAACCCGTCTGGCTCGTCGGGGCGGGAGCGCTTTGAATGCATCGTGTTTCTTGGCAGATAGCGCCTGGTTAGGGGGCTGACAGGGCGCGTCAGGGGGCGTGATGCTAAAATTAGCTGAGTTTTCGTCTCGTGTAGGCGGAACTTCCCGTTGGTCAGCTGGTCGGTGCTCTTTTGGGGTCTCCTCGCTGTAGTACCCGGCCGGCCTCGAATGCGCTACCAGCCGCCTCGCTGTGCCGAATCCCACTACATCGAACATCCGAAATATCGCCATCATCGCCCACGTCGATCACGGAAAGACCACGCTCGTCGACGCCATGCTGCGTCAAACCGGCGTCTTCCGCACCAACGAGGCGGTCGAGGACCGCGTCATGGACTCCAACGATCTGGAGCGTGAGCGTGGCATCACGATCTTGGCGAAGAACGCGAGTGTTCGCTTCGGTGACACGAAGATCAACATCATCGACACACCGGGCCACGCTGACTTCGGCGGGGAGGTCGAGCGCACGTTGATGATGGCCGACGGTGCCTTGCTGTTGGTCGACGCGGCAGAGGGGCCATTGCCCCAGACCCGCTTTGTTCTGGGCAAGGCTCTGAGCTTGGGGATGCCGGTCATCGTGTGCATCAACAAGATCGATCGGCAGGGTGCGCGCCCCGACGACGTGCTCAACGAGACCTTCGACCTGTTCTGCGATCTCGACGCGAGTGACGAACAAACGAACTTTCCGACGTTGTACGCCATCGGCAAGCGGGGTGTGGCCTCGCGTGAGCTCGACGTCGAAGGCATCGATCTCAAGCCGCTGTTCGAGACGATCTTGGCCACGCTGCCGCCGCCCGGAGGCGATGCCGCCGCGCCGCTGCAGGCACTAGTCCACAACACCGAGCACGACGAGTATGTCGGTAAGCTGGCGATCTGCCGCGTGCGCCAGGGGGAGATCAAGACCGGTCAGCAAATCGCGCTGATGCAAGACGGAAAGCAGATCAACGCCAAGGTCGGCACCCTGTTCTCGTTTGAGGGCATGCGGCGCGTCAAAGTCGACTCGGCACGCGCTGGCGACATCGTTGCCGTGGCGGGCATCGCTGACGTCGCCATTGGCGATACCCTCGCCGATGCAGCCAACCCGGAGGCTCTGCCGCGCATCGAGATCGAAGAGCCGACGATCAAGGTGCGCTTCATGGTGAGCACCTCGCCCATGGCGGGCAAGGTCGGAAAATACGTGACGTCGCGCCACCTGCGTGACCGCCTGCTCAAAGAAGCCGAGCGCAACATTGCCATGCGCGTCGAGGAGACCGACGAACCCGACGTGTTCGTCGTCTACGGTCGCGGCGAGCTGATGCTGGCCATTCTTGCCGAGACCATGCGGCGTGAGAGTTACGAGTTCTGCGTGGGCATGCCAGAAGTCGTGCTGCGCGAGATCGACGGCGTGATGCACGAACCCGTCGAGCTGGTGGTCATCGACGTGCCTGAGGACGCGGTCGGCACGGTGACCATGCATCTGGGCGAGCGCGGCGGGCAAATGACCAAGATGAACGCATTGGGTGCCGGTCGTACGCGGCTCGAGTTCCGGATCGCGTCCCGCGGTCTGATCGGGTTCCGTTCGCTGTTCCTGACCGAGACGCGCGGCGAGGGCTTGCTCAACACGCTGTTCGACTCCTGGCAGCCCGCCAAACCTGCGTCGTTGCGCCGTCGCAACGGGTCGATGGTGTCCGATCGCGCGGGCAAGGCAACCCCCTACGCATTGTTTCACCTGCAGCCCCGCGGGATCCTGTTCATTCCTTCGGGCACCGAAGTCTACGAGGGCATGGTGATCGGCGAACACAATCGCGACAACGACCTGGACGTGAACGTGGTGCGTGAAAAGAAGCTCACCAACATTCGCGCTGCCGGCAAGGACGAGAACACCGTCATCAGCACCCCGCGCAAGCTGACCATCGAGTCGGCGATGGAGTACATCGACGGCGACGAGCTGGTGGAGATTACCCCCGACGCGATTCGCGTTCGCAAGGTGATCCTCGACTGCAATCGTCGCCCCAAGCGCAGTCTGGCCACCGGCTGAGCTGCATCTCCCCGTGGCTTCTCGATCCGTCGCGCCGCGGGGGCGCGGTGGGTCTGCGCCGTCGTTTTCGGCAGCCAGCTGGCGGGTGATCCGCTATGAGCAGGTCCCACTGGGACCGGTCCCAACGCGACCGGCAAGGTGGAACAACCGTGAGAACCGTGCCTC
Source organism: Deltaproteobacteria bacterium (assembly GCA_003235365.1). Lineage (GTDB taxonomy): Bacteria > Myxococcota_A > Polyangia > Polyangiales > Polyangiaceae > SZUA-265. The sequence continues at coordinate 4,378 of QJWJ01000028.1, read as the reverse complement.
AATACCCGATAGGGCCCCTTCGGCTTCGCGCCACTGGGTTTGCCGTTAGGGCGGGTGGGGGCCGCTCATGACCGTGCTGCGCCGCCTGGCGACGCGTGCGGGCATGAACCCACGCGGTCTGGTTACCGCCTGCTCGGTGCTGCTGTGCTACCTGCTCATCCAGGCGCACCAGGTGGTCACCGAGGGCGACGCCTGGCCGTTTTCGAGCTACCCGATGTACTCCTGGATGCAGGGGCCGACGGCGTCGAAAAGCGCGTTGGTCGGCGTCGGGAAGGACGGCGAGTTCGAGCTCACGAGTGAGTACACGCGTCCATTGAGTGGGGCGCGGCTGCGATGGGTGGCCGGGTCTGTGGGGACCAAGCGCGGCAACCGGGCATTCGGAGCTTTTCTGCGTCGGTACGCCGAGCGCCGTGCGGCAGGCAACGCCGACTGGCCCGAGCTGCACGCTCTGCGTCAGTATCGCTCGACGTGGAAGATCCGTCCGAACCTCGCTGGTATCGATCGTCCCTCGCGCAAGCTGACCAGCGCGACGCTCGCGCTCGACCCTGGGCGAAAGCGAGCGCTCGAGGAGTCGATTGGGGCGGATGGCAAGAGCCAGCCCGCTCGTCCCGTTGCCAACGGCGACGTCGTGCTGCGGGTGAGCGACGCGGAAGTTCGCGGCAAGGCTCGCCTCGTTCGGGACAAGAGCGCCAGCACCGGGCGTGCGGTGCGCCTGCCCCACGGCAAGTCGAAGAAGAAGGCCTCGAAGCGCCCACGAGACGCCGCGCGTTTCGAGTTTCGGGCCAAGCCGGGCAAGTACTGGGTGTGGCTGCGCGGCACTTCTGCGAAAGGCACGAAGCACGACTCCGTGTGGTTGCAGTTCGACGACCAGATCGGCACGAAGCGAACGTCGTTCAAGGAGGGGGCTGGCAACTTCAGAAGCGGGTACCCCGCCAAGGCTTACGCCTGGTCGAGCGCTCATCCCGCGGTCAAGCCCATCGCAGTCAAGCTGAAAGGCAACAAGCACCGCCTCGAAATCAGCGGTCGCGAGGGGCCGGTGCAAATCGACCAGATCTTGCTCAGCAAAGTGTGGTCGGAGAATCCCCTCTATGATGGTCCCGTCACACAGAAGGCCAGTGGTCATGAGTGAGCGAGTGGAGCAAGCTCGCGCGCCGTCGTCGCTCAGCCTGGCGTTTCCGCGTTTCGCGGAGCGGCTGTTCGACGCGTTCTTTGCCAAAGCCACGCCCTTCGATCTCGGTGTTTGTCGGCTGATTGTGTTTGGGTACGCGTTCTATCACTACTTGGGCTTCTCCTACGGTTGGGGGGCGTACGAGAGCTCACTGTATCGGCCCGTTGGCATCTACACGTTGATCCCTTTGCCCAGCGCGTCGGTGATCGCGGTCATGGCGGCGGTGGCAAAACTGGGAGCGCTGTTCGCTTTTCTCGGCATCGGCTATCGCCCGGCAGCGATCGCAACCGCATTGACACTGCCGTATTTGATCGGGATCGGAAACAACTTCGGCAAGATCAACCACTCGGAAAATCTGCTCGCCACGGCGATCCTGATCTTGGCGTTCGCGCGAGCTGGTGATGGGTTGTCGGTGTCCGCCTGGTGGAGGCGACGTCAGGGAGGGGACGAACCCGCCCCGAGCGGCGCTTACCGCTGGCCCGTGAGGGCCATCTGGTTGGTCATCGCCGGCATGTACTTCTCGGCGGGCATCGCCAAGCTGCTGCATTCGGGGTGGGAGTGGGCGCTGAGTGACAGTTTTCAGCTGACGTTGCTGCGACACCACTTCACCCACTCGCCGCCGACCCTGATCGGCGTCTGGCTGGCGAATCATCCTGCGCTCTGCCAGGGGGTCGCCCTCGGCGCGCTCGCCCTCGAGCTGCTCTGCCCGCTGCTCCTGCTCGGGGGCCGCTGGACGCTGGTCTTTGGCGGGGGATTGATGGCGCTTCAAGCAGGCATCTACGTCGCGCTCGGTGTGTTGTTCCACGCGATGATACCCGTGTTCTCGATTCTGGTACCGTGGGAATGGTTGTGGCATCGTCTGCCACTCGCGGTTCGGCGGTTCGCTGCCGGTGCCGAAACAACGGGCCGTCGAGCGCCACAGGAGAACACCGATCGCTAATCGGGAAGACAATCAAGCATACGCACTGGGGCAACTGAGCGCTTGGGTCGCGCTCGGACTGGTCAACGTGCTGAGCGTCAGTTGGCTCGTGGAAGTGCCCGGAGCTGGCTACTCCGTTCGTTTGCAACACCACTTGGTCGACTTCGGTCGGCATCTCGCGATGGCCCTGGCGAGCTTCGGTGTGGTCTTCGCTTGGGCGCGCTGGGGGCGCGACTCGAAGTGGAAGCAACTGGTTTCGCTGTGGCTGGTATCGTTGCTCGTGGCGACCGTGCTGCTCGCTCCCGATCTCGCGGGTCTGGCGAGTCGGCTTTCGGAGAGTACGGGCGTCAGTGACAGCTTGTTGCTGGCGGCGGCCGTTTGCGGGGCGTCGACGTCGGTCCCGGCTCTACAACTGCTCGGGTCTTGGTGTCAGCGAGGATGGCTGAGGCTCGCCGTTCTGCCGCTGGTTGCGGTGTTGTTCTACCTCAACGCGACGATCTCGCCGCACGACAACCCCGGCTCCCACTTCTACCTGTCGTGGTGCTGCGCGCTGTTGCTCGCGGGAACGCTCACGTGGCCGGCGTCGTGGTTACAGCGAGTGACGGCCATCCCTCGTTGGGGTGCCGTGACGGGCGCGGCGGGGGCCGTCGTGTGGGCGATAGCGAGCTTGGCCCTGCCGCTGCCGAACGCGGTTCGAGTCGATTTGGCACAGTGGCACGCGAACCTCTTGCCCCAGTTCGGCGTGGCGCGCGGCCACGTCGATGACGACGCCGAGCCAGATCCCAACAACAACCCGTTCTTCGCGTCGCGTGCGGATTTGCCGCCGATTGCGCCGGCGGCGAAGTCGCCCTTGCCCTCTAACGGCATCGTCATCGTGCTCAGCATCGACGCCATTCGTTTCGATACGATTCGTCGCAAGAATCGGCAGTTCTTTCCCAACATCGACGCGCTACGAAGTGACGGCGTCCAGTTTACGCAAGCGCGTTCGCCCGGGTCTCAGACGGTGTACACGCTGGCCTCATTGTCGATGGGCACCTACTTCTCCCAGCAGCACTGGTCGAAAGAAGCTGGGTCCCATTGGCCCATCAAGGAAGACGGCGTGCACATCGCGCAGGTGCTGGGCGAACATGGTGTGTTTTCCAGCTTTCCGCAGAGTGCCCCGTGGATGCGTCCGGAGCGCGGCATCATGCGCGGCTTCACCCAGAGCAAATACGAGCGCGGCAAGGGCAAGTGGGCCACTGCCAAGGAGCTCGTCAACCAGATGTTGCCGTTGCTGAAGGAGCAACGTGGTCCCGCTTGGTTCTTCGCGCACTTTCTCGACACTCATTACCCGTACGGGGTAGGGAAAAAGAAGGGACGCAGCACCAAGGGTGCGTACCTCCACGCACTCCGCTACGTCGATAAACACATCGGGCGGATCATCGAGACCATCGACGAGATGGGGGCGCGCGACCGCACGCTCTTCATCATCACGGCCGATCACGGAGAGGGGTTCGGCGAGCACGGAAGCTCGGGTCACGCCACCACACTCTACGACGAGGTGATCCGAGTGCCGCTCATCTTCAGCGGTGTCGGGCTGAACAAGGCGGTTCGTCGTGAGTTGGTCTCGCTTGTCGACTTGGGGCCGACGCTGTTCGATCTGTTCGGCGTGGCGACGCCGCCGAGCTTCATGGGTGAGAGCCTGCTACCGCTGTTGCTCGGCAAACCGAAACGGTTTCAGCGCCCAATCGTCGCCGAGGGGCGAGGCTTGCACGCGATGGTGTTCGACGATGGAACCAAGGTCATCGACGACACGGTCCACAAAACTCTTGAGGTGTACGATCTGAAAGTCGATCGCAAGGAGCGCCGAAACCTGGCGGACGACCTGACGCCCGAGCAAAAGGCTCACGTTTCTCGCCTTCGCGCCTTCTTCAAGACGCACACGCGCACCGAAGGTGAATACCGCGTGCCAATCCGAAAGTAGCCTCCGGGGCGGTCTCTCGGTAGCTCAACTCCCCGCAAGAAACTCTTCAACAGCGCTGATCCGGGGGTTGGCTCGCTCGGCCTGGGTGAAGGACCGTCAGGCTTTCGGGCGGCTCAGGTCGGCAACCGTTCCTGAAACGGCGCGCACGTAGTCCTGCGGCTCGAGCCAGATCTGCAGACCTCGCTGTCCGGCGGACACGGAGATCACGTCGTGCAACAGTGCCAGTTCATCCACGTACACCGGGTATGTTTTCTTGCACGCCAATGCAGTCACACCGCCGCGGATGTACCCTGTCAGGCCTTGGAGCTCTTTCACGGCAACCGGCTCG
>QJWJ01000273.1 GCA_003235365.1 Deltaproteobacteria bacterium | reverse complement strand
CGTTGCCAGATCGGGACACACCATGAACCTTTCCGAGTTCGTATTGGAGGTACGCCAGCGAGTGCGAGCAGTCGCCGACGATCCACGCTTCGAGCCAGATCAACAACGACTGTTGAAGGCGACGATTAGAGGCTTCGAGCGGCACGCCGAGCCGAGCGAGTTTGCCCAACCGCTGGGTCTGCTGTATTTGGTCATGCGAGCATGGGGACGGTCTCCAGACGAGACGGCGGTACGTATCGGAGCATTTTGCATGCTCTACTTGTGCGCTGGCGACTTGATCGACGACGTGCAAGACGACGACCTCTACGGCAAGCCCCACGAACTCGCCGGGCCGGCCATTGCCATCAACAGTGCGTTGGCGTTGATGTTTGCGGGCTTGGAAGTTCTGCGCGAGGCGATGCAGAGTGAACCAGACCCCGCCAAGCGGGTCGCATTCCTGGCGGCGCTCAACCGCGTCTCTCTACTCGGAGTCGGAAGGCAACACGTGGACCTGCTCAGCACCACGTCATCACTGAGCCCCGACGAAGTGTTGCACCGTGACAAAGGCAAGAGCTCGAGCGTGAGCCTGTTCATGGAATGTGGCGCCCTGCTCGCGGACCTGGATCCGCATCTGGTGCAAACCTACCGAGAGGTGGGTGAACGCCTCGCGGGAATGGTTCAAATCGTCGATGATCTTCGAGACATCTACGGAAAAGACGTGAGTCCGGACTTGCGCGGCACCAAAGCCACCTACCCAAGCGCGTGCTTCGAGCAGCTCGCAGATCCAGAGCTGAAGTCCCGCTATGAAGCGTTGCGACAGAGCCTTCCACATTCGATCGGCGAGATCCGTGATCTGTTTCACAACGCCGGAGTCGTCGACGCTTGTGCCTGCACCATCGACGAGTTGCGCCTCGAAATGCATCACGCGATCGCCGCTACGCGAAACTGCAGTTCGGCACACCGACTCCTGTTGGAAGTCATCGATGCCGTCGCGCAGAGCGTATACTCGGTCGAACCGTCACCGCAGACGAGCAGTCTCGACTTCTTCGCGACTGGGTTCGATGACGCCGTGCGCGAGGAAGTTCGCGTATTCTATGAGCGCACCGGGGTCGAGACGCCACCGCCGCAACTGCGCGCCTGGCACCACCCCCACTTCCTCTACGTCCCGAGCAGACAAACACTCTTCTATCCGGATGTCGACGGCCTACCGGAAGAGGTGCTTCCGTTCCATCAAGCGTTGTTCGGACTCGATCAGCGACAATGCTCGGAGTTCCTACGCATGCAGCTACCGCTGTGCATCGCTCACGAGCTGGCTCACCACCTGCGCTGCGCTGCCGGCGTGCTCGGCGATCACGTCTGGCGCGAAGAACTGATTGCCGATCGGCTCGCCGTCGCCTACGGGCAGAAGTTTGCCGCGAACGCTTCGAGGCAATTGCTACGCGCCCTCGAGCGTCCCTTGAACGCGATGACGCCGGAGCAGGGGCGGCGCGTCGACAGATTGATCAACTCCGTCGACAGCGATGACGAGCGCGACGCGGGGGCTGACATGACGGTGGCCGCGCTCGCGCACTTGGAACTCCACCGACGGTTTGCCCAACGGCAACTGGATTTGCTGACAGAGGTCACCCGATTGACGTTGCCCGACGCCCACCTCGACGATTCGGCTGCTTCGGGGGCAGGACGCCTCGTTGCCTGACGGGGAGGTACGCGCCCCATTCGGCCGAGCACCGGTTCGTGTCAACCACGGCGTTCAGCGCACCGGATTTACAATTGCCCTCACTCTTCAGGCTCGGGTAGCTGGCGCCAGTGACCCTCTCCTCGAAAGAACGTGATTACCTCGTCGATCCGGAACGGCTTTCGAAAAACCCGATCGACATCGGGGCAATCCGGCAGCGCCGACGCTCGCGTACCGGTCATCAGCGCAACACGCTGCAGGCAGGGAAAACGCACGCGCCAAGCGGCAATCAAATCGGTACCGACGGGGTAATCCTCCCCAAGCCAGTAGTCGCACAACAAGAACTCTGGCAAATGAGCGACGAGAGCCGCTTCCGCCTGCAGGGGATTACTGGCAACGACGACGGTCCGGCACAGGTACAACGACAAGAGTCGTTCGAGCGAGCGAACGATGTCTGGTCGGTCGTCGACTATCAACAACGTCCTGTCGAGGGGATCGCAAGAGGTGCCCACGTGCTGGCCTGCTGAGGTTCCCCAGCAATGCAACCGCGACGGGTGGCTGAATGCAAGCGCGTTACGCAAACCCGCCCTGCGGCCCGGTTACCTTTCCAGGATTCCGCGAAATCACGTTCCGGGAGTCTCGAACGGCTCCGCGGCGCCACCTGCCAAATCGAGAGTGCTGCAAACGACATTACCCTCGAATGCCCCACCCTTCGAAGCCATGCCTAGCTCGAAGGCGTCGTGCCACATCGCATGACGCGGCACGACCAAATGAGCGCGTTCGCACGTGCTCGCCCATTTGGTGCTGCCGCACTGCGGGCGCTTCGCAGCTCACGTGCCCGGCCCGTGCTCGATTCGAAGTCTCACGGGGCAAGGCACTGCACGGCTCTCGCTCAGCCTGTCAGCGTCGCTTCGATCACCGACCCGTCCGAGAGTGCTTTCAACGGTGCAAGATTGCCGCTGACTACCTTGCCGTCGATCCGGAGCTCGGCCACCCCCCGGCACTTGCCCGACGGATTGGACACTTTGATGTTCAGCACCATGCCCCGGAACTCTCGCTGCATCTCGAAACCCGGCCAGTCTGACGCGATGCAGGGATCGATGCGTAGCCCATCCAGTTCAGGCCGCACGCCGAGAATGTACTGAACGGCGCTGTGATAGCTCCACGAAGTCGTCCCCGTCAGCCAAGGCACGCGAGACTTGCCGGCGTTGGGGTTGACGGTTGCGTACGTCGTCTGCGTGTGCACGTAGGGCTCGACGTCTCGCACCTCGGCGCGAGTGTTGTAGGCAGCCGGCATGTAAGCGCGATAGTACTCGTAGGCTTGATCGCCATTGCCCAGTAGGCATTCGGCCATGACCGCCCAACTCTGAGGATGATTGAAGATGCCGCCGTTTTCCTTGATCCCGGCGTTGAATACGACGCCGTCCATGACCTTGCGCGGGGTATCCTTGAACGGCGGCGCACACAGCGTCAGACCGTAGGGCGTCGCCAAGTGATCCTTCATCGACTTCATGCACTGCCGAGCTTGTTCCGGCGTCGCACAACCGCTGATCACCGCCCAAGCCTGAGTGTTGATGTAGATCTTCCCCTCCGCCATGCGATGCGTTCCGTAAATCGTGCCATCAGCGCCGGTAGCCCAGATGAACCACTCCCCGTCCCAGGCAATCTTCTGAATCGCAGCGTCCAGCGTCTCACGCTTGCCGAGCGCCCACCGGGCTTCGTCACTGCGACCCAGGCGTTCACTGATCTCGGCGTAGACTCCAAGACCAAATCGGACCTGGAATGCGACCATCACGCTTTCGCCGTAGTATCCGAGTTTGCAGCAGTCGTTCCAATCGGCAGCCAGACCGCAGGGTAATCCGTTCTTGCCCGTCCGCTCCAAATTGAACTCGAGCGCACGCCGGAGATGCCCCAGCACGGTCGCTTCGCCGTTGTCAGCGTAGGGTAACACCTCGTCGTAGAACCCGAGGTCGCCGGTCTCAGCAACGTAGTTCGGCACGGCGTTGAAGAACCACAGGCAATCGTCGCTGCGGTAGACCTCGTCCTCGGGTGTGGGTTCGCTTCCCGGCTTGTGCGAGAACGGCTTGATGACGGGAATGGCGCCACCGTTTGCGACTTGCCCGGTCAGCATCAGCTTCAAGCGGTCCTTCATCTTCTCCTTGAGCAGCGGCGTCACACCCAAGAAGTCCTGCACGGTGTCACGAAAACCCAAGCCGTCGCGTTCGCCGTTGTAGAGCAACGAAGCCGAGCGGGACCACGCGTAGCAGACCAACGCGTTGTACGCGTTCCAAACGTTGACCATGCTGTCGAACTCGGCGTCAGGGGTCTTGACACGAATCGAACCGAGTAGCGAATGCCAATGTGCCTTCAGCTTCGACAGCTCCGCAGCACAACGCTCGAAGGAACCGAACTCGGCAACCGCCTCGAAGCCATGAGTTTCGGGTGATCCGACGCCGAGCATCACACACACCTGTCGACTCTCGCCCGGCTGAAGCTCCAGATCTACCTGCTGCACCCCAACCAGGTTTTCTCCTGCAGCCTCGAAGTTCGTCAACCTTCCGGCGTCACTAGTGAACGCCTTAGGCATGGCGTAGCTGCCGTAGTTGCCGACGAAGTTTTCGCGCATCGTTTCGAATGCGGATACTTCCGCACCAAATACCTTCATCCAGTAGCGTCCGGGCTCGCCAGTGATGTTCTGGGGATCGTACGCTTCGTTGGGATGCGACATGATGTGGAACATGCCGTCTCGCATCTCGATCTTACCGATGAACAACGAGTACTGCAGATTGGTCAGGTCCTGAAACAGGTTACCCTGATTGGTGAACTCGCAGAACGTATACGCGGAGAGCTTCCGGGGCTTGTTGCCCGTATTGGTAACCTTTAGACGCCAATACTCGAACAGTTGTCCGAGAGGCACGAAGTAGGTCGTCTCCGTCTCGATGTCACGGTACTTGGACGTCACCACGGTGTACGCAGTTCCATGTCGACACGTCGACTCGTAACGGTCCAAGGGCTTGCCTACGGGTTGCCAGGTGGCACTCCAAAAATCGCCATCGGCCTGGTCGCGCAGGTAGAAGTAGCGACCGGGCTGGTCGAGCGGAACACTGTTGCTTCGAAAGCGCAGAAAGCGCTGATTCAACGCACTTCTATAGAAGCTGTACCCACCGGCGTGGTTGGTGATGATCGCGCCGTACTCGGTCGAACCAAGGTAGTTGCTCCAGGGCCGCGGGGTATCCGGCCGCGTGATGACGTACTCGTACGCGTCATCGTCGAAGTGTCCGAACTGCATGGATTTCCTTTGCGTTATCAGCGTTGGGTGAGACCGCGCGAGGGCGGAGGGGGCGTTCGCGGAGCCTGACCGCAGCGATACGCTCACCTACAACAGCCGCTTTCGGAAGTACAGCGACGCCCCCGCCACCGGCGCCCCAGATTGGCTCGTTTTCGGCTTCACTCACGGCATCGCCGAAGCCGGGGTCGCTCGCACTCGGGGGTTCCGCTGCTTGGTAGTCAGTCTGGCATGGCCACCTCATCCACACCACAGTGGCACCGTGGAACACACATCAGCCGCCACCCGCCCCGAGGCCTTTGCAGTCGGTCTCGCATGCCCCTGGGCGTCGCCCCGACGCGCCACTGCTCCTGGCCCGCTCGAGGCGTTGCAGTGTGTTTCGCCCGCGGACTTCGGTCGGTCGATCCCTGAGCCGAAGTACCAGTGTGATCTGCCGTGACGCACTGCGCTCGCCTCGATGCGACAGGCGCCCTCGTCGGGCCGCGAGGAACCGGCCACTCGAACCCCGAAGGGGCGATCGAGCCAAAGGCGAGCTCGGTCGAGTGCATTGCTCGACGCAGCACTCCCCCGTCCTTCGGCCGGCTCACGTGTCACTCGGGCCTGCGAGTGGGGGCGCAGCCCGGGACACCTGCAACGCCAGGCATGCCCCTGGCATGCTGTAGCCAGCGATGAACACCAAGCTCTTGATCGACTCGATCGTTCAGCAAACGACTGTTCTCATCGCCCAGCTATCGACTGCCGCTGGGGTCCGGGCCCCGCTGGCACACGTCGCCGACCAAGTCTTCTATCACTTGGCGAGAGAAATCGAAGCGCAGGGCGTGGGGCGCAAGGTCGTCGCCGACATGTTCGGCTTGGCAATTCGGACCTACCAAAAGAAGGTTCAGCGCCTCGCCGAGTCGGAAACGGAAGCAGGCGAGACACTGTGGCACGCGGTACTGGCCTTCCTGCAACAAGGTAGCGTGACGCGTCATCGACTATTGGAGCGATTCGCCCGCGACCCTGAACGCGAAGTCCTGGCCGTGCTGAGCGATCTCGTTGCCAGCGGTTTCGTCTACTCCACTGGCCGAGGGCCAGCGACACGCTACGGAACGACCAGCGAAGCGGACCGTGCCGCAATGGCGGACGCAGATGAACTCGACTCGCTTTCCCAGGTCATGTGGCTGGAGGTGCAACGCACAGAGCCCGTCGAGCGGACGCAGCTGGTCGACAGGTTCGCACGCTACGAAGAACTCACGACACGCGCATTGGATCTCCTGCTCGCCGATGGGCGCGTGATCGATCGCGACGGTGTGCTCAACGCACGCAACTTCGTCATTCCCCTCGGTGCCGAGCAGGGCTGGGAAGCCGCGGTGCTCGACCACTACCAAACGATGGCGCGAGCAATCGCAGCAAAGCTCGCGGCGACAAATCCAAAGACTGCCGCGGCCGACCAAGTGGGAGGCTCCACACTGCACTTCTCCGTGTACCCAGGGCACCCCCACGAAACGCGCGTACTGGGTCTGCTGCGTAATGTCCGTGAACAACTTCTCCCACTGTGGAACGAGGTCTCCGAATACAATCAACGGCACTCCGTGCCTCAGTCCGCCCGCAAGGTAGCTTTCTACTTCGGGCAATACGTCGCCGAAGAATCCGACCCAGAGCCATGAACACGTACATCCTCCAGGCAAACCGCACCAACCCCCGCAGGCGCCCCTCGGAAACCGGTCCGGTGTTCACCCCCGAACACCGATCCGGTCGTGGAAGCACGGAGTGGCCTCGCGCGATCCTAGGCGCCTTCATCGCACTGTCGCTGATGGCATGCGGAGGAAAACGCGACGACTCCGAGCGCGCCGGCCCCGACTCGAGTTCTCACTGGCTCTCGCGCTGCCAAACTGACGAGGAATGCGGAGACGGCCTCTCCTGCTTGTGTAACCGCTGCACGATCACTTGCGACGATGCGAGCGAGTGCACCTCTGTGTCGGACGCGGTGTCACCGGTCTGCGAAGTGGTCGACGGCTGCAACGCGTCCTCTCTGTGCCTGGCTCCTTGCACCGGAGACGAATGCACCGACGCCTCTCCCACCGCAACGCCTGCGTCGCCCGATGCCGGCCCGACCACAGTGGAACCGACAACCCCAACGCCCAGCTCACCACAGCCTGGTCCCGACGCGTCAGCCCCCAGCCCTACCCCCACTTCGACGCCAACGCCAACACCCACCAGTGGCCCCGAGTGCACGCCACGCCTCTCCCCGCCGGCGCCGCTCGACGACCCTGAGCCCGGAGGCACCTACCCGACATTCACTTGGAGCGATGCAGGCGTGATTGGCGTCAGTGCAGCGGCAAATCGCGACGGCTACCGAGTCATCCGACTCGGTGACGACGGTTTCGACGAGGGCGCGACGCTGTGGACGGACGTGCAGCCGAGCGAAGTGAAGCTAGCGATCAACGCCTCGACCCTGGCCATCGTAGAGCAAGCCAACGAAGCGTCGAGCGGTCGCGCCGTCTGCCGCTTGGCGCTCGCCACCGTCGATCCGATCGCGCCGGTGATGGCCCCAACTCGATTCAGCAACACCCCAACGCCGGACACTGTCGCCAACGAAGTGCTGTGGTGCGGCGTTGCGCCACTCGGGGACGGTTTCCTTTTGGTGTGGCAACAGTTCGCCGACTCATCGGGTGACCTCCAGCAGTTGCTGGGTCAGCGCATCGACGCGCAGGGCAACGAAGTGGGCGCGCCCATCGTCGTTGCCGAAGGGGACAAGTCGATTGGACCGACGGCCATGGCGTCGGACGGGACGCAAACCCTGCTCGCGTTGCTGTCCAGGGGCGGGGACGAGAGGTCGTTGACGGTCATCGACGAAAGCTCGGAAAGGTCCGTCCCTATCGACGCTCGGATCACGGCATCAGGCGCCATCAACGCCATGTCAGCAGCGCACGGCGGCTTCGTCGTCCACAGCGGCGAGGACTTGTGGCTCACCGACGCCAGCGGCGTGGTCGTCGCCGGTCCGGTTCCGACAGCGCGCTTCGTCACTTCGCTCGAAGACGGTTACGTCACGGTAGACAAGGAAGAGTTCCTGGTAGCTCGGACCCTCGACGCTTCATTTGCCCAGTCCTCCGAAGTCACCGGCGTCAGCGTCGACAGGAGTGCGTCCGCGGTCGCTCTGATCGGTTCGACAGACGGCGACGACGTGTCCTTGGTTTACACCGAAGAGGGAGCGCTGCAGGTGGCGTCAATCACGTGCGGGGACGAAATCACACCCCTGGGTCCCGCCGCCTGCCCCCTGCAGGACCCGCTCATTCCGCTCGACGATGGCTGCACGGACGACGTGTGTTACGTCGTGCTGCGCTTGGACGGCCCGACACTGGGCGTCAAGGGATGGGCCGCAACCGGTGCTCCATTGACACCGACAGACAGCGAACAGGCACGCGCACGAGCGGCTGCGGCGTTTTCCATGAACTCGGAGTACGTTACCGAGCCAAGTGAGCTCACCGGTCCCGACGCCGGACTCTACTACGCGTATGCGTCCCCCAGTGACTTCGGCGCCTTCGCCTTGGTCGGGGCGGACACGGGACTAGTAGTTACGGCGGGCGATATCGTTTGGTCAGGCTCGGGCAACCTCTGGCTTCCCACGGCGTGGAACCCAGCCGCCGACGTGTCGTGCGGCAACACGACCTTCGATCCCGAAACGGTCCACCTCGGCGATACCGGTTGCGACCAAGAAGGAACGACTCTGCCCAGTGCCCAGGACGCCTTGAACGTTGCTCTGCAAACCAACCTCGCTGCGAACGTGGCGAGCCGGGGGGCGTTCTCTGCGTACAGCTACTTGTACACCCCCAGCGTAGGGGCCTGTTCCCCCCAACTCACGGAGTACCTCGTGGTCTTGACCAACCGCACGACGCGATAGCCACCGCGCGCTTGCGGTGCCTACTGTCGAGGCGGTGCCGACGCTGGACGACTGGAACCGGCCGGTGTGAGCGACGCTCGCGCCGGGTCGAGTGCCGGCCAGTAGACTCGAAACGTTGCCCCGCGACCGACCTCGCTCGACACGTCGATGTGACCGTCGTGTTCTTTCACGATTCCGTACACTGTCGCCAGACCGAGTCCCGTGCCCTTGCCCACCTCTTTGGTGGTGAAGAAGGGCTCGAATAGGGCGCTACGAGTCGCTGAGTCCATTCCCTTGCCGGAATCGCTAACCTCGAGGATCACGTAGTTGCCAGCACCAACACCAGCGATCTGATCGCTGACGACCGTCTCACGGCGTGTGGCGACGGTCAGGGAGCCTCCGTCTGGCATTGCGTCGCGAGCGTTGGCTACCAGGTTTACGATCACCTGTTGCACTTGCACGTGGTCTGCCAACGTCAGCGCGCCGTGAAGCGAGAGCTCTGCCCGCAACGTGATGTTCGCGCCCAACAATCGTTCGAGCATGGCGTGCATGGAGCGGACGACTTCGTTGAGATCGAGAGGAATACGTGCGACAGGCTGTTTTCGCGCGAAAGCTAGCAACTGAGCCACGAGCGCCGCCGCTCGGTCGGCATTTTCTCGAATCTCGGACAGCAGTTGTCGATGCTCTGCGGACAGTTCGGCTTCGTCGAACAGATGGGAGTTGGCCACGATCACCGTCAACAGGTTGTTGAAGTCGTGCGCCACGCCTCCGGCGAGGCGTCCAATCGCCTCGAGCTTGCGCGCCGACACGAGCTGCGCTTCGAGTTCGGCCGCACGACGATCAGCCTCTTCTCTGCGGGTCACGTCCCTCACGACGACGCGCACGACGCGCGATCCGTCCGGTTGGAGCGCGACGCGCGGATGGGCCTCGAAATCCAGCGTCGTGCCATCGGGATGAACGTATTGCACCATCAACAGCTCAGCAGGTTCACCGTCGGCCAAACGCCGCAACTGGTCACCGAGGAGTGCCCGGCTCTCTGGCACCAATGCCAAGTCAGACGGATATCTCCCCACCAGTTGTTCGATGGGCAGTCCGACCATCCGCGCATACACGCGGTTGGCGTGCAGAATCTGCCCACCGAGATCGACGGTCAAGATCCCGTCGGGCGCCTCTTCGACGAGTCGCTCTACGGCTTGTTGCTCCTGGCGCAACCTGGTCAGAGTCGCCCTCGACGCACGGCTGGCAAGGGCCACGAGCGTGCCGAGCCCCACCATGGTTGCCAACACGCCACGCGCGTACCCAACATCACCATGGACCACAGGCGTCACGATGAGGCCAGTTTCATTCGCCCAGGTGACCCCCCACACCAGTAACCCGGAGATCAGCGTGACCACCAACGCGGACAACCAATCCCCCAGTTGCCCGGCCAACACGATCGCCAAGAAGAGCGTGAGTGTCGCCGGCGCCCGAGCGCCACCACTAGTCAGCATGCCCTGCGCTGCTGCCGCGAGCACCATCGTGACCAACACCACAGAAACACTTCGAACGTAGCCTCGTCGCAGCGCGCGCAAGGCGAACAACAGCACACCGAACATGGCCGGCAAAGGCCATCGCCGCGAAAGCGGGATCGGCGAGGCGATGGTCAGCAGCGAGTATCCCACCACGACCATGAGCAGTATCAACAACGTCGAGTGCGCAAGCCGAGCACGGCGTCTGTCGTCGTCCTCTTCGAAACGCGGGGCTTGTAGTAACCGGGAAAGCCAACCGGGCATGCGGATCTTCTCTACCCAACCTTTCTTCGCGAACGGACCGACTCCCCAGCTGAACCTAGCCGAGCAACGCTCGAAGCGCCAAACGGCTTGTAGTGCCACCGTTGGAAGACGGCTAGGCCCGGCGGGTGCCGAAACCGAGTTCGATGCAGCGAACCCGGTCCCACATATCCTACCTATTTCGCCACTTGGTCCCAGTGATCGTTGCACCGCTGCTGCTCGCCCGATGCTCGTCGAGCAGCGGGGATTCGGACGGCGCGAAGAGTAGCTGCCAGCGGGACTCGGACTGTGCCGACGACGACCACTGCAATCAAGGGCAAGGGCGTTGCGTCCAAAGGCAAGCTGATAGGTGCTATAGGATAACATGCGTCAGTCTGCCCCGCCGGCAAGGTTCGCACCCCGGCGGCGTACTGATGTACACCGGCCCCAACGCAGGACGTTTTCTCGTGGGATGTCATCGCCAGTTTGCCGAGGTCTTCATTTCGCGGCGCGTTGACCCGGCGCGCAGTCCCTCCGCGCAGGAAGGCTCCGATCTCCACCGAATCCACTTTCGGATCCGGGTGCCAGGCGCTCCAGCATCGACAGATCGACGCGCAGAGGCACCAGCCGCGCGCGATATGCTCCCCCGCAAAGCAGCCCTCACCCCCCGCCCAAGCACGGCTTGTTCGGCGTTTTGCCTTGGAGCCAACTACCAGAATCGAACTGGTGACCTACGGTTTACGAAACCGTTGCTCTACCGACTGAGCTAAGTTGGCGGGGAGCGCGGAGTGTACGCAGGGCTCGCCCAGAGTCAAGCGGCGTCGCGCGCTCGCTGGTTCCGTCGGCAAAGACCCGCCACGACTGGGGAAATCGTTGCTTCGAGAGCGCCGGCACGAGGCAGACTGACGCAAGGTGCTGTGCTGGAACCCCCGCGACGTTCGAGGACGGTACGGGTAGTCGCGTGACGTTGTCGACCTCGACAAACCAGAGTGAAGTGGTTGCATCGTGCTGGACCGGTCGCGCGAGTGCGCTCAACTGTTACGGTCGCCCCCTGTTCAAATGCATCGAGTCTGCTAGGGTGCGCGCCAATCTCGAACCCACTCATCGGAGGCTCCCAGTTTCATGCGAAACTACTTCTTCACATCCGAATCCGTCGGCGAAGGTCACCCAGACAAGCTGTGCGACGCTGTTTCAGACACGGTACTCGACGCGTTGCTCGCGCAGGATCCGCATAGCAGGGTCGCCTGCGAAACCTTCTGCAAGACCGGCTTCGTGGTCGTGGGCGGGGAGATTACGTCAAAGGCGACCGTCAACTACCCCGAACTCGTTCGCAAAGCGGTTCGTGACATCGGCTACACCAGCTCCGACATGGGCTTCGATGCGAACACCTGCGGAGTGCTCGTCGCCCTCGAGGAGCAGTCTCCCGACATCTCTCAAGGCGTGACCGAAGGTCAGGGCCAGTACAAGGAACAAGGCGCCGGGGATCAAGGCCTGATGTTCGGCTATGCGACGGACGAGACGCCCGAGCTCATGCCGGCACCCATCACCTATGCTCACGCTTTGATGCGCCAATGCTCCAAGGTGCGTCGCGGCAAGAAGGTCGACTTCTTGCGACCCGACGCCAAGAGCCAAGTCACGATGGAGTACGAGGGCGGGCGGCCCAAGCGCATCGACACCGTCGTCGTTTCGACCCAACACAGCGAATCGGTGAAGAACAAGGAACTGCGCGAAGCGGTGATGGAGTTGGTGATCAAGAAGGCGCTGCCGGCAAAGCTACTCGACCCCAAGACCAAGTACTTCATCAACCCGACTGGTCGCTTCGTCGTCGGCGGCCCCTGTGGTGACGCAGGCCTGACCGGGCGCAAGATCATCGTCGACACCTACGGTGGCGCTGGTCGCCACGGTGGTGGCGCGTTCAGCGGCAAGGACCCCTCGAAGGTCGATCGCTCCGCGGCCTACTACGCGCGGTACGTCGCGAAGAACATCGTGGCCTCCGGCGTCGCAACGAAAGCCGAAGTCCAGATCGCCTACGCGATCGGCGTCGCGAAACCGATGGGCGTGTACGTCGACACCTTCGGCACGTGCAAGGTCGATGAAGAGAAGCTGGCCAAGTACATCGAAAAGAACTTCGACATGCGGCCGCGCGCGATCATCGAGCAGCTCGATCTGCTCAAGCCGGTCTACGCTGCAACCGCAGCCTACGGTCACTTCGGCCGCCCCGAGTTCTCTTGGGAGCGCACGGATCGCGCCGACGAGCTAGCGTCCACGTTCCTCTGAGACGCGACCGCAAAACACCTCGCCGCGGTCGACGCGAGCGAGGTGTTTTTTTTTCATCGTCGGCGATCGCGAGATAGATAGCCGGGACGAAATGATGAGGGCGCGACGGCCGCCGGTCACGGGCGCAATCGAACGCGCCTCGACGTCAGCAGTGCGCGGAACTTTGCGAGTTCCCAACGCCGCAGATTGCCGGTTTCCAAGTGCGAAGCGCTAGAGCTGGGCGTGCACCGAGGCGCGCGGCGGGGAATGCTCCCAGGTCGCGCTAACGCAAGACGGCCCCCGCAAGTGCTCCAGCGCGACGCGCGCAGAAGACAGGAATGCGGAGGCCGCAAAGCGTGAGAACGTCCACGCCGCGTTCAACGCGGCGTGGTGGGCAACCCGAAGACGAATCGTCAGATCGCGTCGTCGCCCTGCTCACCCGTACGAATGCGCACGGCCTGGTCGACCGACGTCACGAAGATCTTGCCGTCACCGATGCGACCGGTCTTCGCGCTCTTCTCGACCGCGTCCAGCACCGACTGTGCCTGGCTGTCGGCGACCACGACCTCAATCTTCACCTTCGGAACGAAGTCCACGACGTAGGCAGAGCCACGATAGACTTCCTTCTTTCCGCCGGTTCGGCCGAAGCCTTTGACCTCGGTCACCGTCATACCCTGAACGCCGACTTCTGAGAGGGCGTCTTTGACTTCGTCCAACTTGAACGGCTTGATGATCGCTTCGACCTTCTTCATTTTTTCCAATCCTTCGCTATTCGGACTTGCAGCAGTTTGCCGCGGGAACGTGTGATGCGGGAGGAACGTGTGGCGGGGAACTTGGTATCGCGCTGACCTACCGCTCGAGCGGTGCCCTGACCAGGCAGCTCGATTCGGTTCGAGTTCCGCCGTACATCAAGCGGCCCACGACGCCCTTCGGCGTGGTAGTTCGAGTAACGGGTACGACGTTTCGAGAATGTTTCCCCGCGCGGACTAGTTCCCAGTCCGTTGCCGCTCCACACGTCACAAAGGAGAAACGACGGAGTCGGAAGGGCGCTCGTGCGGCAATCGTGTTGATTGCCGGGACGAATCAACAACCCAGAGCACCGAGCTGCGAGCAAGAGTGCCCGAACGCGGCCCCGAAAAACGCCCTCACCCCCGTTGGGGCGATTTTTCTGGGCATTTCCGTACACAGGCAAACTGATCGGTGCTCTAGCAGCCGGGCGAGCGACCCTGTGGAGAAAAGCGGCGGGAATGACCGTTCGTCCGAGTTCATCCACAGCAGAACGGCCCTTTCATGGGCGAAATGCCCCCGGAACCGGCACAGACAACGCCCAGCGGGAGGGTTCGGCGCGCCTGGAACAATCACGCCAGCGGGCGACCGGGACGCCGCGCCGATCGCACGGGGGTCGCCACCTGGGCTGGCGCACTCGATGGCCGATTGGAGCGAGAGCCTCGAGGCCGATGGCCTGCGGTGGAGCGGGCGGTTGACCCAATCGAATCGGACCGCCATGGTTGGCAGCCGGCGGATGCGGCGATCACTCGCAACCGAAAGCCAATCGAGGCGGGCGCGCACTTGTCTTCAAATCCTCAATCACTCGTTCCGAGTCTGCCAACGCCGGTCACCCCTCTCCACATCGCGGGCACCCGCGGCCTGTGGATGAAGAACGATGGAGCTTCGGCCTCCCCATACGGGGGCAACAAGATCCGCAAGCTCGCAATACTCTTGCCCGATGCGCTGAATCGCGGGGCACGGCGACTGCTGACGGTGGGCGCCGCGGGTAGTCACCACGCCTTGGCGACGGCCCTGTACGGGAAGCGCGCCGGGCTCGAAGTCAGCGCCCTCTTGGCACCGCAGCTCCACACTGAACACGCCGAGCGAACGTTCCTCGCCGCGTTGGGTGTCGGGTTGGAGGTGCTGCCACTGCCATCCGTGGCATCCGTCGCCGATGCGCTGCGCCGAGTGACGCGAAAAGGTGACTACTGGATCGGTCCGGGGGCAATGGGGGCGATGGGGGCGATGGGATACACCTCGGCGGCGCGTGAGCTGTGGCATCAAGTCGAATCCGGCGCGTTGCCCGAGCCCGACAGGCTCGTTGTCGCTGTTGGCTCCGGCAGCACCGCCGCAGGATTACTGGTGGGACTGGCCGATACGCCGCTATCCACCCGCGTGGTTGGCGTGCAGACTGCAAAAAACCCGACCGTTCGGTCGGTGATTCTCGCGCAGGCATGCCTCGCCGCGCGGCGGGAGCACCTTCCGATACGCCTCAGAGAGTGGTCCCAACGGCTCGAACTGAGGTCGGATGTTGTGGGCGCCGGCTATGGTGTCCCCTGCGAACGCGGGGTGCGGGCTACCCAAAACGCTGCAAGTGCAGGGCTGAAGCTGGACCCGACATATACGGCCAAGGCGTTCGCCATCGCGCTCGAACTCGGGCGCACCGACACCGCTCCGACGCTGTATTGGCATACGCTCTCGAGCGCGCCTCTGGAGCCGCTATTGGCCAGCGCTCCGAAGCTCGAACAACTTCCTGCACGCCTGCGTCACCTTCTGCGCCCAAACACGCTAGGAGATCCCCCCAAGTCGACTGGAAGCGAGTAACGTCAGGTGCCCCGCTAGCCAGCATCCCCCTTGAGTATGGTCAGCACGAGTTTCGCCGCACCAGTCGGAGACGTCCTCGACGGCAAATTTCGCGTCACGAAGGAGATCGGGCGCGGGGGCATGGCCACGGTGTACGCTGCGGAGAACATCGGCATCGGCAAGCAGGTGGCCGTGAAGATCCTCGCGGAGGATCTGACCACCAGCAAGACTGTCAACGAGCGCTTCGTGCGCGAGGCACGCGCGGCGGCTCGTATTCAGAGCCCGTACATCTGCGAGGTCTACGACGTCGGAACGTATCGAGACCGCCCATTCATCGTGATGGAGCTGCTCGAGGGTGAGAGCCTCTACGACAAGCTGGCTCGCGAACGTCAGCTGTCCGCAGAGGAAACGCTGCGCATCGCGGTGCAGACCGCAAGAGGTCTGAAGAAGGCTCACGACATCAACGTCGTTCACCGGGATCTGAAGCCTGAGAACATCTTCCTCACCCGGGGCGAAGACGGCGCGGTTCACACCAAGCTCGTCGACTTCGGACTCGCCAAGTTCTACGAGCCAAACCAGGACCCGGGCAGTGCGCGACTGACCAAAGAAGGCGCCCTGTTCGGAACGCCCGCGTACATGAGCCCGGAGCAAGCGAAGGGCAAAGGCAACGTCGATCAGCGCTCCGACCTGTGGGCGCTGGGCTGCATCGTGTTCGAGATGCTCACCGGGCGAACGGTGTGGGACGTCGACCAGGGGGTTGCGATGATCCTCGCTCAGATCGCCAGCGCGCCCATCCCCAGAGCGAGAGACTACCGCCCCGACTTGCCGCCGCTGTTCGACGAGTGGCTCGCCAAGGCGCTCTCACGCAAGGTCGAGTCGCGGTTTCAAGACGCCGACGAATTCATCGCGGCGTTGCGCAGCGCGCTATCGCCCAACGAACGGCATTCGCCACCACAGGTGTTCACGCCCAACGACGCGATTCTCAAACCGCTGGTCGCGCCGTCTGCGCTGCCGAGCGACGCCGGTAGCGAGGTGTCCCCAGGCCTCAATCAGAGTCCGCGCGACAGCGCCAAGGGGCCCCGGCGCTACTGGTACGCCGGCGCGGCGTTCGTCGTCGGCACGGGTCTGGGCGGGTGGCTATACTTCGGCGGACTCGATGCACTCATGCGTGGCCCCGCGCCCAAAGCGGAGAGCGCCCCGTCCGCCGAAGAGATCGCCGAAGCACAAGCACTGCTGAGCGAAGGCGAGCCACTACAGAGCGCAGCGCTGCTGAAGAACGCATTCGAACAGAGCCAGAGCAAGGCCGCACGATCGCTCCTGTCTCACGTCTCAGTCGCAAAAGATTCGGCCAAAGGCTCGTGTCGGCTCGATGGAATTGCGCACCCGCGTCCCTTCGAAAGCACGACGGACTCGTCGAAGCCGAGCTTGCTCGAGACTCCGGAAGGGCTACTCGTCACCTGGGCCGACGCAACGACGAGCGGAGGCCCCACCCACGCTCGCACGGCGTTGTTGGATTCGTCGTTGCGACGCACGACGCCGGTTGGGGATCTCACGCCCGAAGCGCACACTGCCCGCGACCCAGAGCTGCTGCGTACGCCCACCGGCGCAGGGTTGGTGTTCTGGGATTTCGACGGAGCGAAACCCGGAGCGTATACTCGCCTGCTCGACGCACACGGCGCGCTCGCGGGCCCCGCTCGATTGCTGAGTTCGAGCACGAAGAAGCATCCCTATTACCCAGCGGTAGCGAGGGATCCCGAGGGTGGCTTCTGGGCGGTTTGGGTCGAACCCAGCCGCGACAGAGTGTTCGACCTCGTGGTGCGACAACTGAACGACTCACTGGAACCCGTCGGTTCGACCGTGGCGATCACCGGCTACGCAACCCCCGTCCGTGGCAAGACCCAAGCAGCGCGACCCTCGATCGCGTTGGACGGTAAGCTGCTCGTGATCACGTACACGTTGCGACGCGGAACGAAGCAGCAGTTGATGATGCTCCGCGTCCCGAAGGATGCGGTCAAGAGCGGCTCTGGCGTCGTTCCCGATAGTCGTCCCGAGACTCCGGGCGACGAGGAGAGCGATCGCTTTTTGGGTCAGGTCGTTCAGATCAGCGAACGACCGGGCGGACACGACCAAAGTACGGTTCGGTGCACCGGGCAAGGCTGTTTCGTCACCTGGGACGATGCGCAGAACGCCGCGTTCGTCGCCAAAATCGACGGCGCTGGAAGCGTGCTGTGGCGTCGCAGCCTGGGCGACGGCACCGCTCGCGCCGGACTCACGCTCGTGGGAGATGGGCCACTCGTGGCCTGGTTTGGCAACCAACGGGTCCAATTCGCCAAGATGGGCGAACACGGGGTAGCTCCCGCCAGCGTCGTGGGGCGGGTGAGCGGTGAGCTACAGCAACCCCCACCGTCCATCTTCCCAGTGGCGGAGGCCCCCAACCGCTGGTACGTCGCTTGGCGCGGGTACGAATCGGCCGTTCCCGAACCCTTCGTTGCCCGGGTCACCTGCGAGTGACCGAAAGCGAGACGCGCTCATGCCGCTCAACCGCACCAGCAGCGCCGTAGTGCTCCCGAATCACCTGCGAATCCCCTCGCGCAATCGGGTCCGCAATCGCCCGCTGCTCGGAGATGACTTCTGTTTGACTCCGGTGGACCCAGCCGACGGCCCTGAACTGTGGGTCGCGATCGACGCGTCGCGCTCGCATCTCGAACGCTGGCTGCCGTGGGTCCCCTTCAACAACACGCCAGTCGCCAGTCAGCGCTATGCGGAGAGCTGTTCGGCAGATTGGGACTCTGGGCGCGCGGTGCGTCTGGCGATTCGAGACCGTGCGACACATCAGCTGCTCGGGATCGTCGGTTTGGACAACTGCGTGCACATCCACAAGAGCTGCGAACTGGGTTACTGGTTGCATCGCGACGCGGTGGGCCGGGGTCTGATGACTCGCGCAGCGAGCGTCGCGCTCGAGTTTGCCTTCTCGGAGCTCGGCATTCACCGTGTGCGGTGTGCAGCTGCCACGGACAACGATCCCAGCCTTGCGGTCATCCGACGCCTGGGGTTCCATTTCGAAGGCGTGGCGCGGCAAGCAGAGTACGTGTGCAATCGTTGGCTCGACCACGCCGTATTCGGGCTGCTATCGACGGATGAACGCCCGTGGCACGCCGACTGAAGACGCTCGTCGCCGGAGTGAACCCCTTTCGCCGGGGGCACATGCCGTTCACGTCGATGGTGCCCGGGATCGTGTTGCTTTTCGGATTGATCGCCAGCGTCGCCATTGCGGCGATCGGCGTCAACCAACTGAAAATTCAGACGGACCGAAACGCAGCACTGCGCAGTCGGTTGTTGTCGGAAACCCTCGCCGAACGACTGAGCGCGACATCGCAGGAAGAACACACCAACGTCGTGCAGCGCGCCGCGATTCGGTCGGGCGCGGAAATTGTGCTCGTGCACGAGTCGGGGAAACTACTGGTAGACGGGAGCATCAACCCACCGACCGAGCCGGGCATCGCCCAGCTGCTCGTCGTACGGGAAGGAGAAACCGAAACCAGCCTGGGCCGGGCACGCTTCAACGCCACCCGCCTCTCGTCCCCGTTCGAGGAGCTCAGTGTGGTCACCTTCGTCGCCGCACCTCGACAGCCGGTCGCCACCGAGTCGATGGTTCGTTCGGTCGCGGGCTACAGCGCGATCCTATTGGGGATCGCGGCGCTCGTCGCGCTCGCGCTCGCGCGCGACATGCATGCCGACGTGGTGTTCCTCAGCCGGCGCATTCACGACATGGCCCACAGCGACGCGGCCCCGACAGGGAGCGAAGTCCCGGTCCGGACAATCGACGACGTCGGTTCCATGACGAACTCGTTCAACGATCTCGTCCAGCGCTTTGGCGATGCTCAACGCACCTATCGAGACGACTTGAGCCTGGCCGTGACCATCGAGCAGGACAAGAGCGAGTTCCTCGCGGCGCTGAGCCACGAGCTGAAGACCCCGCTAAACGTCATCTTGGGTTTCGCTGACGTGCTTCTTGCGGAGGTCGAAGGCCCACTGACGAGTGAGGCGGAAGAGTGCCTGCGTACGATTCGTGGCTCCGGGACACATCTCAAGGCGTTGATCAAAGACATCTTGGACTTGTCTGCGCTCGAATCCGGCGAAATGACCCTGGCCCGATCGGCGAGCGACGTGTACGCAATCGCCAGTGAGGTCGTCGCCGAGCACCGCGTCACGGCCCGCGAGAAGGACCTCGAGCTGCGTCTGGAGGGCGATCACGCCGAGGCGTGGGCGGATCCGATCCGAGTGCGGCAGATCGTGGGCAACCTGGTGGGTAATGCCGTCAAGTTCACGCACAAGGGGCACGTCATCGTCCGAGTGGACAAGCGCGGCGAAAGCGTGACCATCGTCGTCACCGATACGGGGCCAGGCATTGCCACCGGTGATCAGAGTGCCGTGTTCGAGGACTTCTCCCAGGTGGGTGACCTCAAAGCGCGGGGCGCGGGCACTGGGCTGGGCCTCGCAATCACGAGGCGCCTCGTCCGGATGCACGAGGGCAGCATCCGCTTGCAGAGTGAGCTCGGCAAGGGGGCAACCTTCACCATCACGCTCCCCACGGTGCAGGCCGCGCAAGGCTTCGAGCGGCCCTCACAACGCCCCAGTGGCGCGATGGTCCTCGAATCGGAAGGTAGTGCGTGATGGCCGGGGCCCGGACGTGGCAGCGGCGCATCTACGCCTGGCAGGCGGCGTTCTCGGTAGGAGCGGCGGTCGTACTCGGCTGGGCGGTACCGTTCCTGCTACAGCTAAACGGTAATTCACAGCACGAACTAACATTCACCTTGGTGTCACTCACGGCACTCGGTGCCGGCACGACGCTCGGCAACACGCTGCGACGGATGCGCAAGTACTCGCCGATGGTCCGAGCCGTCATTTCCGGCGACGACTCGGCTCTCGACGGGATCGACATCGACGTCGTGGCGGGATTTGCCAACGAACCAAGCCGCTCGGCGCGACGCTGGCTCGCGTTCCACGCGTTGGCGATGTGTCTGACCCTCACCCCACTACGTCCGGCGACCTTGGACCTGACCACGGCCACGGCGATCGTGCTTTTGGCGAGTCTGATTCTCGCAACCGCTTCGTTGCCGATGCACGTGCTGATCCGTCACGACTTTCTGGAGCTGATCGAGCGGGCACCGACCGCGTTGATGAAGTCCGTGATTCAGAAGCTCGAACGCAGCTCCTCCAGCCGTGGGCGCATCAATCGCAAGATCGTAATCGCCGTCACGACGCCGGTGCTGTTCGTCGCGTTGGGTTCGGCTCTGATCGTCAATGCGCACCTGAGGCGCGACGACGAGAAGAGTCGCGAGCAGTCTGCCCGCGCATTGGCCCAGTCGGTTGCCGAACTGGAGAACGACCGGGAGGTGGCACTGGAGCCGGGGCTGAAGAAAGCCGCAGCACTCGGCTTCCCGACGCAGGTCAGTCGGAAACGCGCCGAGCATGGCGTAGTGATTGACCGCGGCGGTGTGACGGAGCTGAGCGTGCCGCTCGACTGGGGGACGGCGAAGGTGCGTTTCAACGCCTCGACGGTGAGCATCATCGGGGTCGCACCCGTACTCGTCAGTCTGCTCGCCACGGTCGCTGCGGCCATCGTCGGTTTCTTGTTGGGCAACGTGTTGAGCATGGATCTGTACTACGCGACGCGTGGAGTGCGGCTGCTCGGCGCGAGTGCGGCGGCGCTGAAACAGCACACCGGCGTGCTACGCCCACCGCGGCTGCGGCTGGTAGCCGAGCTGGCTTCTGCGATCGATCGGTTGACGGCTCGATTCGCAGTGTTCGCCCAGGCTCAAGAGAAAGCGATCGAAGCGCGCGCCACGGCCGTCCGCGCCCGCGGGTTGTTCTTTGCCAGCGTCAGTCACGACCTGAAGGCGCCGCTCAATTCCATCCTAGGGTTCACGCACCTGGTCGGGCTGCAGCCCTTGACCAAAGGCCAGCGCGAAAGTCTCGACGCGATCGACACACGCGCCAAAGAACTGTTGGCGCTCATCGAGACGATCCTCGACGCCGCGCGCGTCGAGGAAGGCCAGCTTTCGCTCGTTACCGACGAGGTGACGTTCCAGGAATTGCACGAGCAGGCGCTCGCCAAAGCACGTCAGCTCAGCTCGGGCTTCAACCCCAAGGTATTCGAAGAAATCGAAGAAAACATTCCGCCCCTGCTGGTGGACCGCGTGCGCGTCATGCGAGCGGTGGCGACGTTGATCGCGTACAGCGTCCGGACCAATCAAGGTGGCAAGATGTGGATCCGCGCCGAGCGCGAGTCGGACAAGTCGATGCGCATCGACATCGACGTCCCGCGACCCGCCCACTCGCCAACGCAACTCGAGTGGATGTTGTCGCCCTCCCACGAACACCGCCAGCGAGAACACCGCGGGCTCGCACTCGGTTTGCGGCTGGCTCGCTCGGTCGTCCAGCTACACGGCGGATCGGTGCGCGTCGTGGACCGCGGCAAGAAGGGCGCGATGTTCTGCGTGCAGTTGCCCACGGTGGCGAGACCAATGCCCAACGCGAGCGCCCCGCTGCACTCCGTTCCCCCGCCTCCGTCGAGCGGAAGCCGAACACCACCGAGCCTGCCAGGGCACATCGACAGCTTTCCCCCGCCTCCCCGCTTGCCGGGCGAGCCCGGCTTGGACCGCGCTTCGCCGACGACGCCCAGCTCGACGCCAGGCTTTGCACCACCCAGCTCTCGGCGAACGAGAACGCCCACGGAGACCAGCCTGGATCTGGATGGGATCCCCCCGCCGCCCCCACTCGACTCGCATCCACCACCACTATTTCCCAGCTCGCGCCCTCCGAGCTCGAGTCAGCCGCCGATGACCGCGCCCCCGTTGCCGGTCGCGTCGCATCGAGAGCTGTTGCCCAGCGAGACGCCCTTGCCGCCCAGCTCACGTCCGTTTCATCTGCCTCTGCCGAGACTCGACAATCCAGACCAGAACCCGACCCCACCCTCCACCCCCGAGCGGACCTGGTCGTCCAGCGAGGACGAGCAGGCTGACTCGAAGCCGCCGAACTCCTCGGATCGACCGACGCCGGTGCGTTGAGACGGTGCCGTAGGCGCGCTGAACGGCGGGCCCACCGCGCAACTCGAGGGCAACGATTCGCGTCGGAAACCGACTTCACCAACGAATCTCATTACCTGCAGACGGGCGAAACCGCGACGCGACAATCGCGTGCGTGCCCGCGCACCGCGCACGGGGGTGTCGTCGCTCGCCCCGCCTCGCGCGTCGATGCCCCTCCCCTTCCAACGCCCCGATATAGTCCCACACCCCTCGAGGAAGCGGACCGCGGGTATCTCCCCGAACGAAAGAGGACTCGGCAATCGACCAAACATTGCAAATCCGAGCACGAGAACAACAGAGCCGGCACGTGGAAGAGTGCCGCGACTGATGGACAGCCGCTCCAGGGCGTTTCAGCTTCGGCTCAAAGATGGATCACATGGCGACGACACCACGAACGGACTCCCTCATCGACGAAGAAAAACAGATGGAAGACGAACAGCTGGATCGGCTGTTTCGTCCCAAATCGCTGGACGACTTCGTCGGCCAGGACAAGCACAAGGAGAACCTGCGGGTTTACGTCGAAGCCGCTCGACGACGCGGTGAGCCGCTCGATCACATCCTCCTCGCGGGGCCACCAGGACTGGGAAAGACGACTCTGGCGCACATTCTCGCCAACGAAATGAGCGTCGAAGTGCACGTCACCAGCGGGCCAGCGATCGACCACAAGGGGGCGCTGGCGGGATTGCTCACGCGTTGTTCGCGCGGGGACCTGCTGTTCATCGACGAGATTCATCGGCTCAGCGCGCCCGTGGAAGAGGGTCTGTACCCCGCCATCGAAGACTTTCGGGTCGACGTGATGACGGGTGAAGGACCGTACGCCGAGAGCATCTCGATGGACATCAAACCGTTCACCCTCGTCGGCGCGACGACACGGGCAGGGATGCTCACCAAACCGCTACGAGAGCGTTTCGGGGTGACCATCCGACTCGACTACTATCCGCCGGAGGATCTGCGGAAGATCATCGTACGCAGCGCACGCCTGTTGGGTTTGCCCTGCGAAAACGACGGTGCATTGGAGCTTGCACGTCGTTCGAGGGGAACGCCCCGCATTGCCAACCGCTTGGTGCGCCGGGTGCGCGACTTCGCCGAGGTGCGCGGTGACGGTAGGTTGACCACGGACATCGTTCAACTGACCTGCGAACGGTTGGAGATCGACTCGCTCGGCCTGGACGAAATGGACCGCCGCCTGCTGTCGATGATCATCGAAACGTACGACGGTGGCCCCGTCGGCGTGGACACCTTGGCCGCCGCGCTGGCCGAGCCGCGGGACACTCTCGAAGATGTCTACGAGCCCTATTTGTTGCAGCAAGGTTTCCTGGCGAGGACACCGAGAGGCCGCGCCGCAACCCGAAAGGCATACGAACACCTGGGCTTCCCGTCCCCGACGACCCCCGAACAGCGGAAATTGTTCTGAGCTGACACAGCTTTTGTTGCCATTGCGTTTCCAAACCCAAATCAAGACCAACTCCGGAAAAGTTCGAAACGGGGACTTCCTCGAACCTTAACGAAATGAGCACGAAACACAGGTCTGAAAACCTCCCAGAGCATCCGAACCCGGGGTTCGGGCAAGTTCGCAAGTTGACTCCGGGCGGAGAGAGCTCCGCCCCGTAACCACCGGTTGCAACAGCCAACCAACTAAACTCTTGGAGAGACCATGATTCGGAAGTCCCTATGGCTGACGTTGTTTCTGAGCCTCATGCTCGTGCCCAGCATTGCCTTCGCAGACGATGCTGAGGTCACCTCGGGGCAGTTCTGGGCGAACAACGTCTGGATGATGATTTGCTCAGGCCTGGTGTTCATCATGCACCTCGGGTTCGCCACCCTCGAAACGGGTCTGACCCAAGCGAAGAACGTCATCAACATCCTGTTCAAGAACACGTTCGTCGTCGCCATCGGCATCCTCACCTACTACGTGGTGGGGTTCAAGATGATGTACCCAGGCGATTTTAATGGATTTTTCGCCTTCACTGGGTTTGGTCTGGATCTACCCGACAACGGCAATACCCCTGACTACGCGAGTGGCGGGTACACCTACTATACGGACTTCCTGTTCCAGGCGATGTTCGCCGCAACCTGCGCCACCATCGTGTCCGGCGCGGTTGCCGAGCGCATCAAGCTGACCAGCTTCATGGCTTTCGCGACGCTCTTCGTCGGTTTCGTCTACCCGATCGCCGGCTCCTGGAAGTGGGGCGGCGGCTGGCTCGACGAGATGGGCTTCTACGATTTCGCGGGTTCCACCCTCGTGCACTCGGTCGGCGGCTGGGGCGCACTGGTGGGCATCCTCCTGCTCGGGCCGCGCCGCGGCAAGTACGGCAAGGACGGCCGCATCACTCCCATCCCCGGCCACAACATGCCATTGGCAGCCATCGGTGTGTTCTTGCTCTGGCTCGGTTGGTTCGGATTCAACGGTGGCTCGGTGCTCTCGGCTGAGCCCGGTGCAACCTCTCTGACCTTGGTGACCACCTGCTTGGCTGCCGCTGCCGGCTGCATCGGCGCCATCGTCGCTTACAGCTTCGTTTCTCCCAAGCCCGACGTCTCGATGGCCCTCAACGGCATTCTCGCTGGTCTGGTCGGCATCACCGCGAGC
>QJWJ01000265.1 GCA_003235365.1 Deltaproteobacteria bacterium | reverse complement strand
CAGACGGGCAAGCGGCTGGTCGGGCACATCGCCAAGCGCCAGGCGATCACCAACGCCGAGAACACCGTCTACGCCGCCAAGCGCCTAATCGGACGCCCGTGGGACAGCCCGCAGGTCGAGGTCGCACTTCAGACTTCGAGCTTTCAGCTCGTCGAAGGGCCGCACAACGACGCGCGCATTCAGCTACGCGACGGCACGTATTCGGTCCCCGAGCTCAGTTCGATGATCCTCCAGGAAATGAAGATCATCGCGGACGACTTTTTGGGGACTTCCGTCACGAAAGCGGTCGTCACCGTTCCGGCGTACTTCAACGATAACCAGCGTCAGGCAACCAAGGACGCCGGCACGATCGCTGGTCTGGACATCATTCGCATCATCAACGAACCCACCGCAGCAGCCCTGGCGTTCGGCTTCGGCAAGCAGCTGAGCGAAACCGTCGCGGTCTACGATCTCGGAGGAGGCACGTTCGACGTCTCGATTCTGGACATCGGCGAAGGCGGTGTGTTCAAGGTGATCGCCACTACCGGCGACACGTTCCTCGGCGGTGAAGACTTCGACGCCAAAATCATCGATTGGCTCGTGGACGGTTTCTCAAAAGAGCACGGCATCGACCTTCGGCGCGACCGGATGGCGTTGCAGCGGCTCAAAGACGCTGCCGAAAAGGCCAAGTGCGAACTGTCCAGCGTCGAGAAGACCGAAATCAACCTGCCGTTCATCATCTCGACCGGACGCAACGAAGCGCTGCACCTGCAACGCACGCTAACCCGCGACGTGTACGAAGACTTGACCGCGGAGCTGGTCGCGCGAACGATCGAGATCTGCCAACGAGCATTGACCGACGCAGATCTCGAGGTCGACGACGTCGACGACGTGCTGCTCGTCGGTGGAATGACCCGGATGCCGCTCATCCACCGCGAGGTGGAACGTCTGTTCGGGCGTCGCCCGAACCAAGGCGTGCACCCCGACGAAGTCGTCGCGCTGGGCGCCGCCATCCAGGGCGCATCCCTCGTCGAGAAGACAGGCCAGGACGTGCTGCTGCTCGACGTGACGCCCCACGCCTTGGGCATCATGACCGCTGGCGGGCACTTCGAGGAGTTGATCGCACAGAACACGACCGTGCCGACGAGCAGCACGAAGGTGTTCACGACGAGCCGCGACAACCAAACGGCCGTCAAGATCCTCGTGATGCAACGCGACGACATCGACGACCACAACGAGTTGCTCGGCGAGTTCGTACTGACGGGTCTGCGCCGCGCACCACGCGGTGAGGTGGAGCTCGAGGTAACGTTCAAGATCGACACCGACGGTTTGGTGAGCGTCAACGCGCGCGATCTCGAGACGCAGCAAGCTCAATCGATCCAGGTCATCGCATCGAGCGGCCTGACCCAGGACGAAGTCGAACAAATGATCAAGGACGCACGCGGCTACTTGGTCGAGCGGCGCGCGGACGAGGCGTTCGAAAAGCTTCGCCAGCGGGTGGAAACTGCCAGTTCGGAGCTCGAGCGACTGTTGCCACAAGTCGAGCAAGTGGTTGGGCAGAGTGAGTTCGGCAAGGACGCGTTGGCCAAAGCCCGCGACGCGCTCAGCCGCGCCTCCCAAGCCATCGAAACACACGACGAAAAAGCCGCCGAAACTCATTTGCAGTCGATCGAACGAACACAGCGCATGTTTCGCGGGGTCGTGGCAGGTGCCAGCTGAGAACAGGAATGCATTCACGAGAGTCGGCACCGCCCGCCGCGCGCACCCCAGCGCCCAAGTCCGAAGCGGATGAGGTCCTGTCGGACCGACCAACAGCCGCTCCGAGCCTGCCCCCCGAAGAGCACGCGCGAAACGTGTATGCCGCGTCGATGCACGAGCTTCGGTTGGAAGCGCTGGCAGCCGACGACCTGTGGGGTGACGGGGAAGAGCGCGCATCGCAAGTGCCGACGCTCGTCCCTCCGGCAGATCCCGATCAAGTCGTCGAAGCAGCGATATCTCAGAGCTGGTCCATTCCTCCGGGCGGCACTCCGAGTCAAAGCGCGTTGGGCTTCGTAGACGGGCACGCCCGAGAAAGTGTCGCCCCGAGCGGGGGCCGTCAAGTCGCTGCGCCGCCAGTGGCACACGTGCCGTCACTGGACCCGGGGGCTTCGTTGGCCGACATGTTCGCGGTCGGCAATTTCACCGGAGCCATGCAGGAAGCCGAACGACGCCTCACGCTCAATCCGGACGACGAGGTCGCCTTGGGCTACGCGGACGAATGCCGGCGCACGTTGACCCGGATGTACCAGGCGCGTCTCGGATCGTTGGAGCAACGGCCCGCCGTGTCCATCGCCATCGACGACATCCGTTGGATGAGCTTGGACCACCGCGCGGGCTTCGTGCTGAGCTTGCTCGACGGGCAATCGACCCTCGAAGAGGTGATGGACATCTCGGGCATGCCTCGTTTGGACGTGCTGAGGATCCTCGTCGAGCTGCAGTCACGCGGCGTCGTCGTACTCGGCGACCCCTGAAACGAGGCCACACGGCCGTGCGATCGACGGCCTCGACCGCCGCCGCTCCGCTGGGGAGTGACGTCGCGCTTGGCACGGCCCTGCCTTCGGGGAGAGGATGCTGCGGCATGACACGCCAGCGCCTCTGCCCCCACGCATTGCCGTTCACGTTGGTGGCGTTACTCTGGTCGGCTTCATCAGGCGCCGCACAATCGCCGCGCGTGTCGTACTCGCTGTCGGCGATCCTCGACGCAGACAATCACGAGCTGCACGGCAGCGGAACCATCACACTGCGCAACACGACCTCCTCGACGTTGAACGAGTTGTGGTTTCACCTCTACCTCAACGCCTTCGAGAACGACCAAACGCTCTTCTATCGCTCTGCGTTCAAGCGAGCCCGCGGAGGGGGAACTCCTTCGACGTGGGGGAACATCGAGCTGACTGCCCTCGACGTCGACGGCGACGACGTTCTCGGGTCACTCGCCGATCATTCTCCCGACGACCCATCGGACCGCACCGACCTGCGCGTCGGGCTGAGCACGCCGATTGCCGCCGGAGCTCGAGCGCGCGTGCGCGTGACATGGACGGCGAAGTTGCCGCAGCTCGTCACGCGCACGGGGTTCGAGCGCGATTTTCACTTCCTCGGTCAGTGGTTTCCGAAACTCGCCAAGCTGGATGACGACGGCACGTGGCAACACTTCGCGTTCCATCCCTACAGCGAGTTCCATGCGAACTTCGGCGACTACGACGTCAGCATCGACGTACCACAGCAGATGGTTGTCGGTGCCAGTGGCGTTCTCCACGAAAGCTCTACTGAAACAGGCCGCGCTCGATACCAGTACCGGGCCGAGAATGTGCACGATTTTGCCTGGGTGGCCTGGCCCGAGTTCGACGAGGAAACCCGACGGGTCGGCGCCGTTTCGGTTCGCGTGTTGTACCCCCCCGGCCACGAACGAAACCTCGACCGCACTTGGCGTGCCATCGAGCACGGGCTCCCCTACTACGCCCAACACTACGGACCGTACCCGTACCCATCGCTCACGGTCGTTCACCCACCACGGTTCGCCGCCGACGCCGGCGGAATGGAATACCCAACCCTAATCACGACGGGGGGTCGTTGGTACGAGGGGTGGCTGGCCCAGACTGTCGAACAAGTGACGCTGCACGAACTCGCCCACCAGTGGTTTTACGGGTTGGTCGCAAGCGACGAACACCGCTGGCCGTTTCTCGACGAGGGCCTCGCGTCTTACGCAGACTCGAACGCCCTGCACAGTCTGTTCGGAGCCGGTAGTGGGCTCTCGCTACCGGGTCTGCAGGTTTCTGCCCTGGCGTACTACCGCTGGTTGGGCCAAGTGTATGGGCACGATGCCGCGGTCGGACTTCGGGCGGCAGAGTTTCCGACCTTCAACCACTTGGGTGCACTCGTCTACGGTCGCACCACGTCGCTGCTGCACACCTGGTCGCGAGTATACGGTCCGAGTTTCGACGACGCCCTACAGCGGTACGCGCGAGAGCAACACTTCCAATCCCCCACGCCGGCGACGTTCCTCGCGACGATCGGCGAAGGCATCGGCAACACGGGAGCGGAGCAGCTGCGCAGTGCGCTGTTCGACAAGGGCTGGGTGGACTACGAAGTGGTCCGTCTCGATTGCGTAGCAGGCGGCGCTTCCTCCGACGTATCGGACGTAACGGATGGATCGACCGCGGGCAGCGCGGAGACGTACGTCGGTCGCGCGCTGCTCGTTCGGCGCGGCACACTGCAGCTGCCGGTCGACGTCGAACTGATCGACGCAACGGGCAAGCGATACGCAAGCCGCTGGGACGGTCGCGCCGAATGGCATCAGGTCGACTACGCGGGCGAAAGCGAACTGGTCGGCGCCGTCATCGATCCCCAGCGAGCCATTCTGGTCGACCAAGACTTGACGAACAACGCGCGTACGGCGAAGCGCAAGAGCAACGTCTCGACCCTCGGTGTATTCACTTTTTTCACGCAGCTTCTGCTGCACTGGTTGGGCGCGTGAGCTTTGGCTACGGCCGATTTCTCGCCTCGCGCGCGCGCTTCGGTTGTGTGTTTGCGTATTGGGCATCACGGCTCGTGGGCGCCATGCTCGTCGCCAGCCCGCTGGCTCGTCAGTTGGCGGTACAAACGCGCCACATGCCCCAAGGGGACAGCGTCCTCTTCGAGCCCGGCGCGCTGTTCTTGCTCGAAGCGTTGAGCAAGTCCGCATCCAGCTTGCGCGTCGCGCTGCAGGACTCCGTCGTCCTGCTGTTGCTCGTTTCGACGTCGAGCGTCGCGTTGCTGCTGGCACTCGTCGTGTCCCTGGCGCAACCCAGGAACGCAACACCGGCCATGATCGCCGCGCGACTGATGGCGCAGGTGCGAGCACAGCTGACGCTCAGCGTCGCCTACTGGCTGCTGCTGGCCGGCTGGGGATTGGCGTGTCTGGTGATCTTCGGGGTGCTGGCGACGGTGCTGGCAGGGCTGAGCGAACCCGATGCGGAGCTGACACTGCTCGTCGTGGGTCTCGGTTTGACGCTACCCGCTGCTGTCTTGCAGCCTTGGCTCGACCTCGCCCGAGCACACCACGCCCAGCGGGGGCCCGGTGCGCTCGACGATTCGATGGGCAGCGCGCCGCGCGTTGCCGCCATTGCCGCGCTTGGCGCGTTGCGAAACCACCCGCGTCGTGTTCTGGGTAGTTGGCTCGTCACGTCGCTCGGCGGCGTCGGGTGCGCGGGTCTTGCCAGCTGGTGGAGTCTGTCCAACACGGCAGCGAACGTCGTCGCCCACCCCTGGCTCACCATACTACTCCAGCAACTCGCGATCGGTGCGTTGACCCTGAGCCGCGTCGCTTGGTTGTCCGACGCGGCGCAGCTCGTAGCGAGCGGCAGAACCAACGAGGACGGCGACTCGTCACCAGAAGTCAGCTCTTGAGGGCCAAGCGGTACAGCTGGGCGTAGCGCCGTGCCGGTCCCTCCCAACCGAGATCCAAACGCATCACGCGCTGCCGCAGCTTGCCCCAAGCGGGGTTGCTCGTGGCGGCCAGAGCGCGCTCGGTGGCCGCCAGCAGCGCGTCGGGCGACGGTTCGTCGAAGAGAAACCCGGTGCCCGTCAGCAGTTCGCTGTCGCAATCCACGATCGCATCGGCGTTGCCGGCCACGTTCAAAGCGACGGGAACGGCACCGTAGCGCTGGGCCACCCGCACCGAATGGCCGCTGAGCCGCGATCGGCTCGGAACGAGAGCAATGTCCGCCGCCGCCAAGGAACGTCGCCGCTCGGCGGGGACATTCGACTCGATGAAGCGGAAGTTCTCCAGTCGTTTGAGCTTCGCCGAACCGAGCTGGCGCACGATCGACTTGGCGTTCCCACTGCCGGTGACGAGCACCAGTACGTCGCGTTTGAGCAACTCGGCCAAGATCGACACGACCCAATCAGCGCCCGCGTCCTTGTCGATGTCGTCGGCATAGACGACCAGCGGCCTGTCCGGCTGCAAGTCGAACTCCAACTCGCGGCACAGCGCGGTCTTGCTGTTGCCCTTCTTCTCGGGCGCTTCGGCATCGAAGCGTGAGCGCAATGCGGTATCGACAGCCGGGTTGAACGTGCCGTAGTCGACCCCACCCAGCACGCCGTGGATCTCCACTTCGGCCTCAGCGAGCGCCGTTGCCAACGGTCCGAAGCGCTCGGGATCCTTGAGCTCGAGCGCCGCCGTCGGCGAGATGGCCGTCACCACCTTGGCGCTGAGCGTTCCGCCCTTGAGCACGCTGGCTCGCGTGCCCAGGCGCAGCCGCTCCTTGTTTTCCGGATCTGCCGTCAGTCCGAGTGGCTCGAGTTCCTTGAAGGGAAGTGTCCCCTGGCGCTCTGGGTCGTGAACGGTCAGCACACAGGGCGGACAGCCCGGGAGCAGGGGCAAGAAAGCCGCGGGCCAGTCGTGCGCGTGCACCAGCTCGAAGGGTTTGCCCTGCTTGGCGCGCTGTTCACACAGAGCAACCGCGGCACGACAGAGCATGGCGAACCGCGCGGCGTTGTCCGGGTAATCTTTGCCGTCCTCACCGAAGGGCGCCGACCGCAATGGCACTGCCTTGCTTTCGAAGAGCACCACCCCGACTCCGGATGGCAACTGGCCATCGAACACCGTCACGGCGCTGCCGTCCGACAGCTCGAGCGGAGACAGCCGCCGGGCGACCATGAGCCCCGTGTCCGCTAGTCCGTCGAAGTTGGGCAGAGCGACCGTGACCTTGTGGCCCTGCTGCGTCAGAGCGCGACTGAGCGCCGCGACCGAATCCCCGGTCTCCGTGGCCCGCACGTACGGGCTGAGTTCCGCAGTCACCATCAAGACTTCCATCGGCGGGGGCTCTACCACGACCCGGACCGGAAACGCACCTCCTTAGCCCGACGGCGCGACGGACCCGCCCAAGCGGACACGCGCCAGCGGGGCCCTTTCCGCCGGCGCGGGGTGCCGATCCGCGCAGCCGGTCCCGGATCGCTGCGCCGAGACACTAGTCAGCAGAGGGTTTCCACGATAAGGCTCGCCCCCAGCCATGCACGACATCGTCGAAAAAGCGGCCGTTCTGCACGAGGCCCTGCCCTACATCCGGCGTTTTCACGGCCGCACGTTCGTCGTCAAGTACGGCGGGCACGCCATGGTCGACGAACAACTCAAGCAGAGCTTTGCCCGCGACATCTGCCTGCTTCGCTACGTGGGGATCCGGGTGGTGGTCGTTCACGGCGGTGGCCCCCAGATCGACGACACGCTCAAGCAGATGGGGATCGAAAGTACGTTCCGCGGTGGGCTGCGGGTCACGGACGCCGAAACGATGAAAGTCGTCGAAATGGTGCTGGCCGGCCAGGTCAACTCCGACATCGTCGGTCTGATCTGCAGCCAGGGCGGCCGGGCGATGGGTCTATCTGGGAGAGACGACACGTTCATCAAAGCGCAGCGCTTGGGTACCGCGCAGGGCCGAGCCGAAGACGGGTCGACCATCGACGTCGATCTCGGCCTCGTCGGGCGCATCCGCCACGTCGATCCGCGGCTAATCCAAGAATTGTGCGGCGGCGGCTTCGTGCCTGTGATCGCCCCGATCGCCATCGACGATGACGGGCGCCCCCTCAACGTCAACGCGGACACCGCGGCTGGCGAGGTTGCCGCAGCCCTCAAAGCATCCAAGCTGGTGCTGATGACCGACGTGGAAGGGGTGCGAGACGCCCAGGGACATCACCTCAGCTCCCTCGGCGCGACCCAGGTCGAAGCGCTGATCGGCAACGGCGTCATTTCGGGCGGTATGATCCCGAAGGTGCGCTGCGCGTTGTCCGCGGTCCAACAGGGCGTGGAAAAGGTGCACATCATCGACGGCCGTCAACGGCACGCCCTGTTGCTCGAGATCTTCACCGACAGCGGCGTCGGAACGGAGATCCACTCCGACTCCCCTCAGCGCGAAGACGACGGCGATTCGCTGGCCCCCGGGGCGTTCGATGGCCCGTAGCGTCCAATAAGACCGTGGGTCAACCGCGTTGGCAGCAAACTGACCTCGAACGCCCGGCTGAGGTCGATCCCGAGGCGACGGCGCGCACCCTGCGCGTGTCCCCCGAGCTTGCGGGCACACGTCTCGACGTGTTTCTGCGACTGTCACTGCGCAACACGAGCCGGACGCGTGCCAAGCGAATCGCTCAACAGGCCGCTTTCGACGTCAATGGGCGACGACTGCGCCCCAATCAGCGCCTGCAACCAGAACAACAGATCGTCTTGTGGCGCGTCCCCGTGGATGAACTCGACGAAGGCTTGGCTCTGCCAGAACTGTATCGCGACGAGCACATCCTGGCAGTTCACAAACCCCCGAACATCACCGTGCACCCCACGGCGAGCCACTATCACCACACCATCATCAAACTGCTCGAGCACCGCTTCGACGGCCAGTACTTCAGTTTGATCCACCGCTTGGACAGAGATACCAGCGGGGTGCTGATCCTGGCTCTGACGCCAGGGGCCGACCGCGCCTTCAAGATGCTGCTCGAGTCGACACTGCCGATCCCCGAAGGCAGGCAAGCCTACGTGCGCAAGACCTACCAGACGATCACCTGGGGCATCCCCCGCGAGGGCATCATCGACTTGCCGCTCGAGCGCGACCCCACCAACTCGCTGCGCGTCAAGATGCGCGTCGCTGCGCCCGGCGAAGGCTTGTCCGCGCAGACCCGCGTTCGGGTCATCGAGCAGGCGGACGGCTATGCCCTGGTCGAATGCGAGCTGCTCACTGGCCGTCAGCACCAAATCCGCATTCACCTCGCGGCCACCGGGACGCCCGTGGTCGGAGACAAGCTGTACGGCCCCGACGAACGCCTGCACGCCCGCGGCGCCGACGGGCTGCTCACCGAAGCCGAGTGGGAGCTGTTGGAAATGCCGCGCCAAGCCTTGCACGCGGCGCGCTACGAGCTATCGCATGCCCTGACGTGGGCGCCGCTGGACATTCGCGCCCCGCTTCCCGACGACATGCGAGCCTTTTGGGACGGCGTGAAGGAGCCCTCACCCGTCGGGGGCTGAGCGGGCCCGACCATCGCGCTCGCCCAATTAGCCGCCGTCGGCGGAGGCCGCGTCGTTCATCGACGATGTCGAGGCATCTGCCGGCACCGCCGATCCGGCCTCGATCGCGCTGCCGTCCACGCCCGCCTCAGACGGACTCGCGTCCCGGGCCAACCCCGCCTCGGGGCCCGCGGCGTCTCCCGCATCCCCGGCATCGCCCGCATCGCTGCCTCCGTCCAGGCCGCCGTCAGGCTCGCCAGGTGGTCCCGGCGGCACGCACCCTGGAGTCATTTCATCCAGGACGCTGACCAGCAGGCAACGTTCCGACTCGAACTGGCTGCAGTCCGAGTACGACCGAATGGTTCCTTCGCACTTCTGCACGGACTGCTCGGAAAAGCGCGTGCAGGCTGCAGAACCTGCGGGGCGGATCAAATCTGGGCAGGCTTGAATGTCGACATCCCGGCAGTTGAGCTGAGAGTCCATTTCATGCAGAACCATCGAGATGCGCATGCACGCGACGTCCTCATCCAGCAGCGCCCCACCGTTGCTCGTCCCCTGGAAGATCCCCGGCTGCGCCGAGACGTCTTGGCCCCCACCTCGTGGCTCCTCGCAGGCAGTCCCTCCTAGCAAGAGCACCGCGGACGCTACCAGCCGCGCACCGCAGCCAGCCCACCAGTTACGCGCGCCCGATGTCGCAGCATCAGCCCGGTGGGCCGAGTAGCGGATGACGTTCATCGCCTCATCGTAAACAAACCAGTACCGGCGTGGCGAGTCCTGATTCGGCCCAGACCCCAACTCGGGCGGAGCGGTCCCACGGTTCGAATTGGGTCGCCACGCCGACAGTGACGCACCGAGGCGGCGAGTCAGGTGGGCGCACATCCGACCGCGCAGCCACGGGAACGGCGACCATCAGAAGTTCGATGCGGCGATGCCGGCAGTGGCGTTGACGACGCTGGGTTTTGGGGATAGGCGGGCAGGTCCCATGGCAATCCGACGCGCACTGCTCTCCGTATCCGACAAGACTGGCCTGCTCGACCTGGCTCGCGCCCTCGTGGAACTGGACGTCACGCTGCTCTCCACGGGCGGCACCTACAAAGCACTGGCCGAAGCGGGGATCGCCGTGCAAACGGTCGAAAGCTATACCGGCTCACCTGAGGTCATGGACGGCCGGGTCAAGACACTTCACCCGCGCGTGCACGGAGCGGTGCTGGCCCGCGAAGGGACCGACGAAGCCGACTTGCAGCGCATCGGAGCCGAGTTCATCGACCTGGTCGTGGTCAATCTGTACCCCTTCGAGCAGACCCTACAACGCAAGGACGCCACCTACGAAGAGCTGGTGGAGAACATCGACATCGGTGGGCCGAGCATGTTGCGCTCGGCCGCCAAGAACCACGCCCGAGTCGGCGTCATCTGCGACGCGTCGGATTACCCCGCCGTCATCGACGAGCTCAGAGCCGGTGACCGAGTCCTGAGCGCCGAGACCCGCCAACGGCTCGCGGCAAAAGCCTTCGCCCACACGGCGGCCTATGACGGCATGATTTCCACGTGGCTCAGCGGTTTCGGCGAGAGCGACGGACACCCGCGCAACCGCACGCTGGTGCTGGAGAAGTGTTATGGTCTGCGCTACGGCGAAAACCCGCACCAGGGGGGCGCGTTCTACCGCGAGCGCGGTGCCGTCCCCGGGTCGCTGGCGCTCGCCCAAAGCCTCGGTACCGGTGCCAAAGAGCTGAGCTTCAACAATCTGGTCGACGTCGAGGCCGCGGTCGAAGCCGTGCGCGACTTCGAGGGCCCCGCCTCGGTCGTCATCAAGCACGCCAGTCCCTGTGGGTTGGCCACCAGCGCACGGCTGGTCGACGCGTACCGCGCGGCGCGCGAAGCAGACGCGATGAGTGCGTTCGGCGGGATCGTTGCCCTCAACCGCGAAGTCGATCTCGAAACGGCAGAAGCCATCGCCGAAACCTTCATCGAGTGCGTGATCGCGCCTGGCTACGCCGCTCCCGCCCTGGAGCGTCTGCGCCAGAAGAAGGCGCTGCGCATCCTTTCCACCGGCGCCTGGCTCCCGTCGGATTACGCCGCACTGCAGCTCAAGCGGGTCGGCGGTGGCCTCGTCGTGCAAGATCGCGACACCACCGGACCTGGTGAGGTGCGCGGAGGTCGCGTCGTCACCGAGCGCGCCCCGAGCGACCAGGAAATGCGTGCCCTCGAGTTCGCCTGGGTCGCGTGCAAGCACGTCAAGAGCAACGCCATCGTGCTGGCCGGCCCCAATGCCGATGGCAGCATGGTCACCGTCGGCGTCGGCGGGGGACAGACGGCGCGCGTCCTGGCGGTCAAGGTCGCCTGCGAAAACGCCGCCGAGCGCGTCAAGGGCAGCGTCATGGCCAGCGATGCGTTCTTCCCCTTCCCCGACAGCATCGAGACTGCCGCTGCGGCAGGCATCACAGCCATTGCGCAGCCAGGCGGGAGCAAGCAGGACGAAAGTGTGATCGCCGCCGCCAACGCGGCGGGCATCGCCATGGTGTTCACCGGCGTCCGACACTTCCGTCACTGAATCGAAAGACTCGACCCAGCGGCACGCGTTTCGACGTCAGGGTCGGATGCGTAGCCGGGTGCCGTTCAACAGCGACAAAGCGGCGTACCACGTCTGCGGCACGCGCGGCTCGGTCCATTCGAACAGCCAGCGAGCGTCGAGAGGCGACAAGTTGATGCAGCCGTGGCTACGCGGCTTGCCGAAATCGTCGTGCCAGAACGCCGCGTGCAGCGCGTAGTTGCCCTCGAAGTACTGCACGTACGGGACGTCGCGCAGATCGTACTCGTCGCCCGGTACGTCGCTGTCCATGGTTGCCGTGACGAACTTGGTGTGGACGCGGAAATCACCTCGAATGGTCGAACGGGTCTGGACTTCGGCGCCAGCAGCCGACGGATCGGGCGGCGGGGTCATCACTTCCAAACCAGTGGAGACCAGCGTGGCGTACACGGGCCGACTGCCCTCGTACGCGACCAGGGTCTGCCGCTGCAGCGAGACGTCGATCCACGGCGCGCCCGCGTCCGCCCAGTGAGGCATGCGCGTCGGACCTCGAGCGACGAGCAGCTCGGGCGTGTCGATGAGCCACTGCCCTCCGTGAACCTGCAGGAAGCGCCGCGCGCCGATACGCTGTTCCTCACCGGTCAGACCGAACGCCTCGCGGTACTCCACCCGGCGCTCGACCTTCAAACCCGCGGAGGGTTGCCCCGAGTACAGGTAGGCATTGCGGGCACGCACGAACGCGACGGGCAACTGCAGCGCATTGCCGAGCACCACGCCGGAGAACTGGCTCGGCTCGACGGGTTCGAGGTGGTCGAGCGGCAACACCGACAAGTCCGTGGTCAACCCGTAGTAGCGCCCGCCCGCTTCGAACAACTGCAGAAACGCGAAGGCGCTATCGGCGATGGGTCTACCCGCAGAGACGGCCAGGGCGCTGCGCCGCAAACCGTTCGCCCGAAGCGACGAGGACCCATCGCGCAGGAAGCTCGGCGTGGGGTTGTTCGCGATGGCGACCCAGTCCGCCTGATAGCCATGTCTGCGTCCCCCCAGTTCAGGCTCGGTGCGTCGCTGCTCGTCAACACTAGGAACGCGGTTGTACAGCGGCGGCGGGGTCGCTTTGGAGCGCCCATAGAAATATGGAAGCGCCGCCCGACGATTGGCCCCCTCTGCCCAGATCTGAGCCAGCGGCTGCTCCACATCGTCGCTCACCTCCGAAGCACAGACGAAACCGGTGGGCAGCACCGCCACGAAGCCGCACCGCTTGGTCGGCACCGGGTCGCCATGAACCTGGACCACTGCGCCACTGCGCACGTAGCCGATGATCGGTGCGTTCGGGTCGGGCCGCTTGCGCACCTCGACCATCCGGCGGATCGCCACGACCGAGCGCGGTCGAGGTTCGGGCGAAGCCTCCGCAGGTGTATCTCCCTCAGCGGGTTTTGCCGCGGCGGGCGCTGACTCCCCCTGCAGCCGCTGCGCGCTCCGCGAAACGACGTCGACGACTCGCTCGGCGTCGTGCTCCAGTGCCATCAGCGGGATGCGAGTCATCACGTGTTCCGCCGGCAGGCTCGACTTGGGGCCAGACACACCGCTCTCGCTGCAGCCCCAGCTCGCCAGGACAGCGAGCCCCAGATGGCCGAGCACTCGCGAGCGGCGCGGTCGGTGGCGCGCGCCAGCGGTCGAGACGAAACGCAGAAGACCAAGCATCACCTCAGGGGTATGCACGGAGCGTCTGCCGTGGCCCAGTTTCCTGCAGCCGCCGGCAGGCGACGCGGTCAATCCCCTACAGGCTCGAGCTCTGGGCTCTTGCGCCCCATGCCAACCAGAAACACCTCCACGCTGTTGTCGCGAGTGCCTTTCGGTTTGACCACCTTGACCTGTTCGAACGCGTCGGCAACCAACTTGCGCGCCTGCTGAAAGTCGGGACCCATGAACAGCTTGCCGACGAAGTGTCCACCGGGCCTGCCGAAGGCGACCGCCACCGAAAGCGCTGAGCAGAACAAGTCGTGACTGCGAGCCGCGTTGGCAAACTTGTCCCCCGTAGTCTTCGGCGCCATGTCGCTCAACACGACGTCGTACGGTGCCCAGCGTTCGTGCAGCCCGGTGTCGAGCGTCAAGGCATCACCCTGCAGCACGGTGACGTTAGCGGGGAACGACTGCTCGATGGCCTGCAAATCGACGGCCAGCAGCTTGCCGGTCGGGCCGATCTTCTTGGCCACGTACATGCTCCAGGAGCCGGGTGCCGCGCCGAGGTCCACGACGCACTGTCCGACCTTCAGCAGATGGCAGCGCTCGTCGATTTCCTGCAGTTTGAACACGCTGCGCGCGGGGTAACCCTGCGCCTTGGCGTTGAGCGTGCGATGGTCAGCTCGGGAGTAGGGATTGCGCCGCGACATGATCCGTCCTCTCGCGTGCCATCAAATGCTCCAGGTGTCACGCGCTCTGCGACTCGGACGCCCCCCGCCCCGGGCTGAACGCCAAGCCGCCGGCGACTCTGGGCGCTCGCAAAAGCCGAGACGGCGCCCATCAGTCGGCCAGCGTGAGCAAGACGCTCTTGGTGGCCGCCTCCCCTTCGCCGATGCAGTCCACCGGCGCGGCCAACGCGCATAGCTCTCGCACGGAGCGTCGCGCCGCGGCAGAGACGTCCCGCACCAGCTCGAGTAAGTCGCGCGCGCTGGTCTTGCGGTGGTTCAAGACCGCCAGCAACCTCCCACCGGGCGCCAGCAGCCGAACGCAG
Source organism: Deltaproteobacteria bacterium (assembly GCA_003235365.1). GTDB lineage: Bacteria > Myxococcota_A > Polyangia > Polyangiales > Polyangiaceae > SZUA-265. The sequence continues at coordinate 56,936 of QJWJ01000265.1, read as the reverse complement.
CTGTCCACCATTCGGCCGTAGTCTTGGTACACGCTGAAAGCCTGCCCTTTGACGCTCGCAAAACTCGGCGGATCGAGCACGATCCAATCGAATTGGTCCGCGCGCCTCACGGCTCGTTGCAACCACCGGCGCGCGTCGTCCTTGAGCAGCCGATGTTGACTTCGGGGCAGCTCGTTCAACCGCAGGTTGTCGTCCACGCGCTGCAGCACGGCAGGAGAAACATCCACGCTGGTAACCCGTTCGGCCCCACCGAGGCCGGCGGCCACGCTGAACGAACCCGTGTAGCAGAACAGATTCGCAACCCGCGCACCCCGGCACTCGTCGCGCACGCGCTGACGATTGTCTCGCTGATCCAAGAACAGGCCCGTCGATAGCCCGTCAGCCAAGCGCACACCCAGCCGCATACCGCTCTCTTTCACCGTCACGTCGTCCGGTGCAGCCGAGCCGGACAGCGGCAGCTTGGGTGCAAGCTCGTCGCGATTGAGACGCCGCAGGTCAGCGCGCGCTCGCACTTTGAGGTAAACACCGCGGGCACCGAGCGTCAGCAATGCGTCAGCTATCGCAACTCGAGCCTCGAAGGTTCGCGCGGCATAGGTGTTGAGCACGGCGTAGTCTCCCAGCCGCTCGATGACCGCACCCCCGAGGGGCTCATGCTCGCCGGACCCAACCTGCAAGTCCAGGTTCGCGTCGAACAGGCGCACGGCATCGGTACTCGCAAATAGCGAGCGCCGACGCTGGGCGGCGGCATGAAGCCGCTTCACCAGGGTCGGCGCGTCGTTCGCGACGGGCTCGACGAGCGGCTCGAAAGCCACCTCACTCACCCGTCCCACCGTCGTCCGTTCAGCCAGCGGCGCGTCCGCCGGACTTCTTCACGGCGCCACGCACTTCGACGATGCACCCGGGAGCCCCCGGAATGCCACCGCGAACCAAGACCAGCCCCTTGTCGGCGATGACCTTGTGCAGCTGCTGGTTGAGAATGCTGACCTTGGTGTTGCCCATCTGGCCCGCCATCTTGCGGCCCGGAAGCACACGACCCGGCGTCATGTTCGTACCGATCGAACCACCGTGGCGCTTGTATTCGTGTGCGCCGTGAGATGCGCCGGCGCCGCGGAAGCCATGGCGCTTCATCACGCCAGCGAATCCTTTACCGCGCGAGGTGCCGCGTACGTCTACCAATTGACCGTCGGCGAACACGTCGCCGAGAGCGATCTCTTGACCCGGCTCGTACTTGGCCGCGTAGTCCTCGTCACAGCGAAACTCACGAAGCACGACCTTCGGGCTGACCCCGGCCTTCTTGAACTGACCAGCAACCGGTTTGCTGGTGTGCTTCTCGGTGCGCTCGTCGAGACCAAGCACCAGAGCGGTGTAACCGTCCTTGTCGGCTGTGCGCTTGCTGACCACGACGCAGCGCGCCTCGATGACGGTGACGGGCGTGACGGTGCCGTCTTCAGCCACCAACTGTGTCATGCCAACTTTACGACCTAGAACACCGGGAAACGAATTCATGTGAGCCTCCTTGACGGCCATGACCGAGTGGACAGTGGGCCGCACCTGCCGTGCAGGCTTGGTTGAGCAAATGGGCCGGGCGGCATACCTCTGATTGCGCCGGTCGTCAAGGCACCCAGCGGTGGTTCGCCCGCCGGCGCGGGTACCCTCGAAGTCGGGCTGCCCGTGCTGTGACGCATTGCATCGCTACCCAACTTCGGCCAGCCGCTCCGAGAACCGCCCGACCCGGAACGGGGCTCGACGGGCGGCGCAGCACCGGGACACTCCGCTGAGGTCATCCTCACCCCTCGCCCGAGCAGCTCCCATGTCGCGCCGACCCAATTGCCCGGGGCCACCACGCGGACTGCATTCTCTCGCTGGCTAACCCCTTCGATAATTCCGCCGATTCAGCGTTGACGGAGATTCGCTGGGATGCATAATGCCGCACCTTTTTCAAGCCCAGGGCTGCAAATCATGGCATCGACATCTCCCATCATCCAGGCATTGGAAGCCGAAACGCTTCGCACTGATCTCCCCTCGTATCGCGTCGGCGACACCGTCGCGGTCCACTACAAGATCGTCGAAGGCGACAAGATGCGCACCCAGGTCTTCAAGGGCGTCATCATCCGTCGCAGCAACGCTGGTGCACGCAGCACCATCACCGTTCGCAAGACCAGCTTCCACGTTGGCGTCGAGCGCACGTTCATGGTGCACACCCCGCGGCTGGAGAAGATCGAACTGTTGTCTCGCGGCGTCGTGCGCCGTGGGCGGTTGTTCTACTTGCGCAATCTGCGCGGCAAGGCCGCACGCCTGCGCGACGAACGCGACCGCTGAATACAGGGCTCGCCCTGAGCGTACTGTGAGCGTGGCGCGTTCGTCGGTGACTTGAACACATCGACTCATGTGCGCGTCACGCGCCCCCCCAAAATCGAGGTGGATGAAACCTCCGCGCCGTGCGGCTCTTCGGTCGGTCACTTAGCGAAGGTGCGCAATATCACTGCGCTTGGCTACTCGGTGGCGAGCGTGCTGAAGTATGCTGCATCGAGCAATCGGTGGGCATCGCTCACCGCCATTGGGAGAACGACACTAGATGGTCCGGTGCCAGCAATGCGGCCACGATAACGACCCTTCAGCACGGTTCTGCGTTGGCTGCGGTAACCGACTCGTCAACCAGCCACCCGCACCCGAGGTGGCTCCCCCCCAGGCACACCCTCCGACGCCGCCCCCGAGTCACGACCTCGTCCCGGCGCCGGCAGCGACCGGACCGGTGAACAACGCGTTGGGTTTCGCCGAAACGTCGCCCCCAGTCTTGGACGACGATGCCCTGCACGCGCCTCGTGCGAACCGGCGCAGCGCCAACCCACAGGAACCGGCGCAGTTCGCCGCAGCGGTCGATCCGCACAATCCACTGAACTTGCCTCCCGACGCGCCACGCGTACTCGCCGGTTTTCTGGTCAGCTTCGACGGCAACGCGTTGGGTCAATCATGGGTGATCCACCAGGGCTCGAATCTGCTCGGCAGGTTGGGCGCCTCTGCAGGCGCCGACATCGAACTGCCTCACGCCACCGTGTCTTCTCGTCACGCAACCATCGCAGCTGCGGCGCACCCGGGCCGAATGTTTCTCCAGGATCACGGCAGCACCAACGGTTCGTACGTCAACGACGCGCCGCTGCAACCGCAGCAACAGCATCCACTCAAAGACGGTGATCGAGTGCGGCTCGGTCTGTTCAATTTGATCGTGAAGATTGTGTAGCCGCGGCCGTTGTTGCAGCGCGCGGCACCACGACCCATCGGTTTCTCTCAACTCGTCAGAAGGCGCAATGACCCACATCTCTGGCTACCGATCCTTCAAACTGACTCGGGACACCCACTCCCCAGCTCGGTCGACCCGTCACGCGTTGTTGTCGTCGTTGATCCTGGTCGTGATGAGCCTGTGGACCGCCATCGCAGCGGCCGCGCCCGAAGCTCACATCTTGCGCATCGATCCGCGTGCGAGCACGAAAAGTGGCAATCCCGTCATCACGACGGTGGTCGAGGTTCAGCAGACCAAACGCATCAGTCAGGCCACCGCAGACTGCGCGACGCTCAAAGCGAACGCGCGCCTCAGCTGCATGGCGTCGGCGCTGGAGAAGCCTCTCTACACGACGTTCCCCTTTCCGGAACAGCAGGCAATTCTGACGGTCACCGTCGACGGCACGGATCGCCCGGCGCGGCTCGTCAGTGTCGAGGACTGGGGCAAGAGTCAGCGCCAACCCGACGTGGGCACCGCCTGGCTCGTGCTCATCGACGCCGATTCGCGCATGAAGCAGAGCTTCGACGACGCCAAGACGGTGGCTGAGAAGTTCGCAAGCTCGATGGGCCCCAACGACATCATCAACGTGATGTTCTTCAACGACCGACAGGTGTTCAAGGACTCGGGTTGGTTGCCTGCGAGCAAGAAGAAGTCCGCGCAGTCCTTCATCGGCTCGATCGGCGACACGGTCTCGAGTCAGGGCCGCAATCGGCCACTGTTGACGATCATCAAGAATGCCGCGACTGACGGCTTCAAAGCGCTCGGCAACGCCGGCGAAGGCGTCGCCGTCCCGCTCCATCAGTCGATGGTCGTTCTGTCGACGGGCTTCGGCGGCACGGACCCGGCGACGACCGGACCCGGCGCGCTGCAGCTCGCCGAGTACATGACCAACGGTCGTTTCCCGGAAGACAACACGGTGCTACCGAAGACACCGGTTCCGGTGATCAGCGTCTACTTCCCGACGCGCACGTTCGACGAGTTCGCAAACAACTCGCTGGAGTTCATGCAGAACATGACCAACCCGCAGATTGGCGGGTACTTCAGCATCGTTCAAAACGGCGAAGGTGGCGATCGCGCTTCGGCGATCGTCGGCGCGGTCCGCAAGCGCTTCAGCAAGATGTACATCGTCAAGTGGCGGGTCTCCTGCGTCGCGCCGAGCGTCACCCAAACGTTCCAGCTCGTCTTCCGCAACGTCAACCCGCCGATCATCGGCGACGCGACGTTCAAAGACGTCCCGATTGGGATCGATCCCACGACGTGGCCCTTGGACGTGAACGTCGAGAAGACTCAATCCGACGTGGCCGAAGGCCTGTACCCGGGTGGCAAACTCAAAGTCTATGGGGACTTCTGCTGGGGCGGCGACAAGAACCGCGCGGAGCTGTACTTCATCCCAGCCGGTCAACCCCTGCCTGCCGATCTGTCCGGAGGCAACCCCGAGCAAGCCAAGCAAGCTCAGCAGCAGCTCATCTCTCAAGGAATGCGCGGTCAAGCGTTGCAGGCCGCCGACGGCTTCGCTGAATTCGTCGTACCTGACAACGACAAGCTGATTCACGGATCGGGCAGTTCGGCGGTGGCCCGCCTGTTGGTCTACGACAACGTCGCCCATCGCATGAGTGGCGCGACCGCCGACAGCATCGTTCAGGTGCGCGCGCGCTCCGCGCCGTTTCCTCTCGTGCTGGCGCTGGGTGGTTTGCTCGGTCTCGCAGTGATCGGCTTGCTGGTGGTCGTCGTGTTGCGCAGCGGTGGCAAGAGCAATCGGCGCGCCAGTCCTTCTCCGGCCGCCCCCGTCGCCTACGTTCCGCCTGGTGGACCCGCTGGCCCCGCGGCAGTCGCGCCCCCCATGCCGGGCTATGGCGCACCACCGGCAAATCCGACCCGCGCGGTGATGCAGGGGAAGTCAGGTGTGTTCACCGTGCTCCCCAACATGGAAATGCGCGTCGGGCGCGACGGCAGCAGCTGCGCCATCCTGCTCACCGAACCTCAAGTCTCCAGCATGCACGCGACCGTCAAGTTCGAGGGAGGGCAATTTCTGGTTCGCGACGACAACAGCAACAACGGCACGTTCGTCGGTCCAACTCGCCTCGCACCGGGGCAATGGACCCCCGTCGCGCACGGCGGCGCACTGCGCTTCGGTCCCGACGAGTTCTCGATTCGCCTCGAGTGACGGCGCGACTACCCGATTGCTCCAAACGCACGTCACCAGCACATCACCCCGCCCCGAACGTAGCTACGCCGCGGCTGTCCTCCCCCAGCGCGAGTAGGCACGCGGGTTCGGGAGTTCGGTTCCCAGCACGACACCACCGAGACCACGCAAGACACCACCGAGATCACGCTCATGCATCCAGGCTTTGGGAAGACCACGATCACGATCGGTAGCGCGCCAGACTGCGACATCCACCTTTCCGAGGCGGGGATCGCACCGGTGCACGCGCGGATCACCCATCAGGGCGGCGGACAACTCACGTTCGTGGACGCGGGCGCTGGGCCTTCCTCTGCCGGCGGTCAGCCCATCGCCCCTGGCAGCAGCATCGCCTTCGACTTCAGGACGCAGTTCGCAGTCGGTACCACGCCCATTCCGCTGGCGCACCCCGCGTTGAGCTTGATGCTCATGAGTCGAGGACAGCTACCTCCGGATTCAGCTCAGGTCACTTTTGGCCGCGACCCAGCGCGTTGTCACATCGTAATCGCTCATCCAAACGTGTCGGGGAAGCACGCCACCATCGAGCTGAGCCCGCTGACGGTCACCGACCATGGTTCGACGAGCGGCACGTGGATCGCCCAGCAACGGCTCGCTCCCGAGCAACCGCGCCCCATCGATGCCAACACGCTGCTCGCGCTCGGCCCGGTCCCCATCCCGACGGCCTTGGCGATTCAGCTCGGCGGTGGCTCCTCGACGACTGGAGCCACCACGAACAAGGGTGGCGGTAAGCACCGCACGGTGCTCGGCCAGATCTCGATGATCCAATCTGCGCAGCAGTCGCAGAGCATCGGTCGTACGCCGGACAACGACATCCACATCGACCACGCGCAGGTTTCCAGCAAACACGCTTTCTTGCACCGCATCGATGGCAAGCTGTTCATCGAGGACCGCGGTAGCGCGAACGGCACCTACGTCCGTGGGCAACGCATCCCACCGGGCCAGAAGATCGCCGTCAGCGCCGGCGAAAAAGTCTTCTTCGGCCCGATGCCCCTGCTGTTGCAAGCGGGTGAAGGGGAACGCGAACAGGAAGTCGCGGTCGTCGTCGAGGACCAAACGAACTGGGCGGGCCGCCCGTTGTACGAAATCGAGGCGTGGGACTTGGTGCTGCAGGTACCAGATCGCGACAACCCCGCCGAGATGAAGACGTTGCTCGATCATGTCAGCTTCAAGGCCATGCCCGGCGATTTCATCGCCTTGATGGGACCGAGCGGCGCGGGCAAAACGACGCTGCTGCTCACCCTCAACGGCTATCTACCGCCGAGCGCCGGCCAAGTGCGCATCAACGGCGAAGACCTGTACAGCATCTACGACGCCCTGCGCGGCTCGATCGGTTACGTCCCGCAAGACGACATCGTTCACCCCGAGCTCACCGTTTGGGAGGCCGTGCGCTACAGCGCTCGGTTTCGCCTCCCGCCCGACTATTCCGATGAAGAAATCGATCGGCGTGTCGAAACGACGCTCGAGCAACTGGGCCTCGAGAGCGTCAAGCACCTGCAGATCGGCAAACCCGAAAAGAAGGTGCTCAGCGGCGGTCAACGCAAGCGCGTGAACATCGCGATGGAGCTGGTGACCGACCCGGTGATCATGTTCCTCGACGAGCCGACCAGCGGTCTGGCGGCGGACGACACCACGGCACTGGTGGCGCTGCTGGCCAATCTGGCGCGTTCGACCGGCAAGACCATCATCACCACCATCCACCAGCCGGCGAAGGACGAATTCGAGAAGTTCAACCTGTGCCTGATCATGGGCCCCGGTGGCATCCCGATCTTCTACGGCCCCACCCATCCCGACGCGTACCAGTTCTTCGGCACCCAGCGCACACGCCGGGGCAAGCCCAACGACATCGACAACCCCCGCGACATGTTCGACATGCTCAACCAGCGGGAAAAGGAAATCTACGACGCCGAATTGCGCCAGAATCCCCACGCGCCGCGCTTTCCGGCGCGCCAGCGTGCCGCACGCGCTTGGGCCAAAGAGTTCTTCGAAGACCAACACCCGAGCTTTCAGAAGATGTACTCGGGGCGGCGCGCCGTCGGTTCGGGTACACCGACCCAAGGTCTGCCGTCGGGGCGACCGCCAACCACCGGCCAATTCGGTTTGCTGCTCAGCCGCTACGCGAAGATCAAGTTTCGCGATGCCGCCGGCACCTGGATCATGCTGCTACAAGCGCCAATCATCGGCGTCTTGTTGGCGTTGGTGTTCGGCTGGCAGAAGGACGCGATCCCGTTCTGGTGCTTGGGCGCATTGCAGGAGCTGAGCAGGAAGTCGACGGAGGACGGTTTCGGCGAGGGTACCGCGGATCTGTTGAAGAACATGGTCACCACTCCCGACCACGCGCCGGCGATCTTCTTCCTCGTCGTCGCCGCGGTGTGGTTCGGCACGTCGAACGCCGCACGCGAGATCGTCAGCGAGCGGGCCATCTACTTGCGCGAGCGCATGGTCAACTTGGGCCTGCTCAACTACATCTTGTCCAAGTTTCTCTTCTTGGCGGTCATCGCGGCGTTCCAATGCGCGGTGCTGCTGGCGATCGTGTTCTTCGCGCTCGGCTTTCACGGCGGGTTTGCGGCCTTCGGCATCGGCTTTGCGACGCTGACGGTCACGGCTATGAACTCCACGGCGATGGGTCTACTGCTGAGTGCCGTGGTCACGAGCTCGGAGGCGGCCATGGCCCTGACGCCCATTGCGTTGATCCCGCAGGTCGTGTTGGGCGGGCTGATGGTTCCGATGACGACCAACCCGCTGCTCGAATGGCCGATGTATCTGATGCCCGCACGCTGGGGCTTCCAAGGTGTCGTCGCCCAAGAGCGCATCGCCATCGCCAGCGATCCAGCGTGGGTGATCGATCTGAAACGGCCGGATCTGACCTCGCTCGACAACTTCATCGAGGCCGGGCGATTCAAGTGTGCACAAGCACAGATCGCCTCGGATTCGTTCAACGGCGCCTGGGGCTTCACCCAGTATCAGAACGTCGCGCTACCGATGCTCGTACTCGGTACGATGATGTTTGCGACGATGGTCGTGATCCTCATCCTGCTCAAGCGCCGCGACCGGATCTGAGCGGCGCAAACCGGCTCACCGCGCCCACTTCGTCTCGGGTCCCGCTCGAGCCCCCCGGCTGCTTCCCCCTATTCACCGAGCCTCCTCGGTACGCGTCGAACACGCCGAGAAGGCCATTGGATTTGAATCGATTCACCGAGCGGCGGGATCAGTCGCCTCACACGCGGCGTGACTGGTCACGAGAACGCGGGCCGGCAATCGGCACGTCTCAAAGCTGGCCGGCTTTGGCCTTTCCTATCCACGCCTTGATCTCTTCTTCGATCACCGAGATGGCCTTGCCGCGGAACGGCTTGAGCAAGAACGGCACTTCCAACTCCAAATCGATGCTCTTGGCGTGCACTTCAATCGTGCCGTCGAGGCTGATCCCCTTGGCGGTGAAGCCGATCTTCGCCTTGGAGTCCGTCAACCAGTTCATCGTGGGCTTGTACGCCGAGAACCTCGACGAATAGGTCGACCATGCCGACTCGGTGACTTGCTTCGCACGCTCGAGACCAAGATCGTGAGGGACTGAGTGCTTCATACACGGCGTTCTTTCGTCAAACGCACCGCGATGTCAATACCGGCTCCCGGGCGCACTCGCCGTGGAGCAGCAACCATCGGCCAATTCCCCGCCGACTGCAGCGCCGAACTTCTTCGCGCCGTCGGTTTGTCAGACCAAAGTCTGCCGGCGCGCCTCGTAGAGCACGATCGCAGCCGCGGCATTCACCGAGTAGGAATCCACTCCCGTTGGCATGGGAATGCTGACGCGCTGTCCGACCACCTGGGTGACGCGTTCTGGGATCCCATCCGCCTCTCTACCGACGAAGATCGCCGCCGCGTCGCGCAGCTGAGCCTGCCATGGCGGCACGCCCCCGTCGGAGACCGTCGCCGCGCAACGCTGAGGCCCGAGGATCTCCAAGACGGCATCCGCGGTGGGCACCCGCACGATGGGCAGCTTGAACAGACTGCCCATCGACGTGCGCACCGCTTTGGGGTGAAACGGATCACTCACCCCCACGGCCACCAGCCCCGATGCACCGGCGGCCAACGCCGTGCGAACGAGCGCACCGACGTTTCCGGGCTCTTCGACGTCTGCCAGGACGAGCAGCGGAGCACGCGCCTGGTCGGCTTGGGTGACTTGCTGCAGCGACAGGGGTTCCGGGTATTCACACAGCCCGAAGACCGAGCTGCCGCGTCCTTCGGCCAACTCCAAAACCACGCCGTCGGGCACGGCAACGATCGCACAACCGACGCGCTCGAGTTCGCCGAGCAACTCCGCCAGCCGCTCGTCGCGTTGGCGCAAAGCCCGCTCCGAGACGATCAGCGTCGACGGCGCGCAACCGGCTCGAACCGCACGCTGAACCAAGCGGGCGCCCTCGACGGCAAACCGCTGCAGCTGCGCCCGACCTTTCGGTGCGAGCGCGCGTCGCACGTCTTCCACGACGCCTGGCCACGTCTGTCGATTGCTCACGTCTTCACCTCTGTAATCCTTTGTTGATCTGGCGCGAACGGTCGCAGTAGGCAATGGGCGATGCGCGCCGTCACATGCACAACACCTGGCGGGCCGGAAGTCTTGGCAATCAGCGACGTGCCCGCTCCACAGCCCGGGCCCGATCAGTTGTTGGTGCAGATCCACTCGAGCGCGCTCAACCGCGCGGATTTGCTGCAGCGCCGAGGACTATACCCGCCGCCATCGGGTTGCACCGAGATCCCGGGCCTCGAATGTGCCGGAATCGTCACCGATTGCGGCACGAATGTAGATCGCGGTTGGATCGGGCAACGCGTGATGGCGTTGTTGTGCGGCGGGGGTCACGCCGAAGCGGTGTGCATCGAACCGCGCGTGGCCGTGCCGCTGCCGGAATGCCTGTCTCTTTCCGATGCAGGCGGCGTCGCCGAAGCATTCATGACCGCACGAGAAGCGTTGTTCGAAAAGGGCGATCTGCAGCCGGGACAAGTCGTCCTCGTGCGTTCGGGAGCCAGCGGTGTCGGCTCCGCAGCGGTGCAGCTGGCCGTCGCGTGTGGGGCCCGAGTGTTCTCGTCCGCGGGTACCGCTGCCAAGTGCGCATTCGTGGACCAGCTCGGGGCCGAATGCTTCGACTACCGAGTTCGAGACGTCGCCGAGGAAATCGAACGCCGCATCGGCAAAGCCGCCGTCGACGTCGTGGTGGACACTCTGGGCCCCCGAGCATGGCCAGAACACGAGCGGTTGCTCGCACGCGGCGGCCGCGTCGTGACGCTCGGCTTGCTCGCAGGAGCCAAACCGCAGGCGGTCGACTTCGGGCTACTGCTCCGCCGCGAACTCACCATTCGCGGTATGGTCATGCGCACACGCAGCGCCGCGCAGCGCGTCGCCCTGACGCGGCGGTTCATCCGAGACGTCTTGCCACTGTTCGTCGACGGCAGGGTCCGCCCAATCGTCGACAGCGTGTACGACCTCGATCAGGTTCGAACTGCGCACGAGCGTATGGAACGCAACGAAAACATCGGCAAGATCGTGCTGCGGATTGCACGTTGAGTCCCGTCGCGCCCGTGCCCCAGGGCCTGCACCCAACGCGACCTGCGCCGAAACCCACGTCAGGGCGCAGTCGTCGCGCCCGCACCCGGATCTGGTACGACGCCGATCTCGAGGAGATCCGGTTGCTGGAAGTTCTCACCCACGATCGCCTCAATCTTGCGCCCCTCGCATTGCCGGAGCAAAACGGTTGGGCTCAGCGCTTCAGCTGAACAGGAAGCGTGAGGCATGAGCGGTTCGACCATCGCAGACAAGACCACCACTGCCGTACCGATCGCTTCGGCCCTTGCCTGCAGGTCGTCGAAGCCGACGTCCTGCAGGTTGGCCGACTCCGACAGGCGACTGAAGAGGCCGTGTCCGCGCAACGTCGATGCACGGAGCACTCCGTCGCTGAAATGCAGCACGATGTCGAAGTTGGCGCGCTCGGTGCGCAGGCCTTCGTGTGTGGGCAGCAGAAACTCGACTCCCATCGTCTTGACGCACTGAGACACGTCGCAAAGGCCCGGGGGTTCGGTCTCGAAGAATTCGCGCCGGAAGTCCTCACCCCACTCGTGGATCGGCTTTCCGTACTCGTCTGCGGTCGCCAAGCGTCGTACCCATTCGGTCACGGTGGCGCGCAGCGCGGCCCGACTGCGACGAGCCTCGTCGTACTGGCGCTGCCGATCGCGCTCGCGACGCATGAAACTGTTTTCCTCGGCAGCAGCGGACCGCGCCTCGTTCTCGAGTTCGGCGAGACGACGCCGAACCTCCCCCGCGTGGGGACCGTCGGGGAGCACCTCGAGATACGTCGTCAGACGCGCCCGCGACTTCCACGCTTGAGCCACGTAGCGTTCTTCCGCCGGTCCGAACCACGCCAACACCTCACCACGAAAATCACCGTCGGGTCGCGCGCGCAGGTAGTACCAACCGGCGCGCAACCGTGCCTCGAACGTCGGCGAAAGCTTGGCGCGGCGATAGTCATCGTAGTCGCCGGGCTCCGCCGTCACTCGCTGCATCGTTCCACAACCGATCAGCTGAACGCAGAGCGCGATGGATCCGAGCCGAAGGCCCCACGGCAGAGAACGCATGGCGAGTCGGACACTGCGCTGGAATCGACTCACGGGGCCTCGTCCGCAGGGCAGAAGTCGCACTCGGTCGGCACCGTCGGAGCGACGTCGGAAACGAAGGCGGCATACTCGTCGCAGTTCGAGTGACGCAGCGCCCGCAAGCACACCTCACCGTCGTGAACGAGGGGAAAACACCGCTCAGGGAAACTGTCTTCCCCCTCACCATCGCAAGCCGCGTCGCAACGACGTGTCGACAACCCACACTGGCGGCAGGCATCGCAGTCCGCTTCACGCCGTGCCTCGAAGAAGACCTGCGCGTCGAGGTCTTCGATGCTTTGTCCGCACCCGCCGACGTCACCAGGAGTCGGCGCCATGCAGGCAACGGCCAGAATGACGAGGACCCAACGTCGAGCATTCGGCGGCTGCCACCGGGTCACTGAAGCACCTCGTAGCGCAGAGTGATCCCGACCTGGCCAAATGCAATCGGGACCGAGGTCGCGGAACTTTGGTCCGTCGCGGCCCCCCAGTACTGGGCGTAGCCGAGCGTCACGAACGCTCCCAACCCCGCGCGCAAGAGCCCGACCAGTTGCAGGCCCCCTTCCACGCCGACGTTCGTGTCCGGTTGCGTCACGATCCCAGGACCCAGGTAACCCCGCGCCCACGCATAGCCAGACAGCGGGTACGCCAGCTCCAACGCCGGGGTGATGACTTGTTGGGGCACGCCGCTCAGCGACGCTGACAAGCCGAGCGCCGCCCCGTAGTGCCACCCCAATGGGTCGCCGAACAACGCACCGACGCGAGCATCGAAGGTCGTCGCCGTCGCACTCAACGAGCGCGCGTCACTCCCCAGCTGCTGCTGCAGCCGGTACGGGTTGTTGAAACGCAAACCTTTGCCCATGCCGAGATCGAGATGCGTGTGCACGTAGCACAATCCCGAGCACGAGCGACCGTGGGTGGGCGCGGCGTCCGGCGCAAGTGCCTCGGTCGCCGGCCCCTCAGGCGCGGCCAGGGCCGCACGCGCAGCCACCATGATCGAAAGCAGCGCCAGTGCCCGAAGAAACCAGCTGGCGACAACCGATCGACGCCTCGCGACAACCGCACTCAATCCCATCGGCCTCGTCCACTTCGAGGCCGTTCAGCTTGCCGGCGCATCGAGCGACTCCCAATCGCCGCCTCACCGTTGCCGGGCAGTTGCTGTCGCGGTTGCGCCGTCACGAGGCCATCAACGTTTCGATTTCCGACGCATCCGTGGGGATCGCCTTGCTGAGATTCTCGTAGCCGTGGTCGGTGACCAGTGCATCGTCTTCGATCCTCACACCGATGCCCCGGTATTCAGCGGGAACGGTGTCGTCGTTGTTCGGCACATACACGCCCGGCTCGACCGTAATCACGACTCCCGGGGCGAACGTCGCAGGCTTGCCAGTCACGGGTGCCACGTCGTGCACGTCCATTCCCAGATAGTGCCCTGTACGATGCATGAAGTACTTGGCGTAGCGCGCCTCGCTCAGTGCCAATTCGAGCGGGCCCTCGATGAACCCCAACTCAATCAAGCCTTCGGTGATGGTGTGCAAACTCGCCGCGTGGACGTCGTCGAGGGTCGCGCCCGGCTTGATGGCGTCGAACGCGGCGTGCTGTGCCCGAAGCACCAAGTCGTAGATGCGGCGCTGCGCGTCGGTGAACTTGCCGTTGGCGGGAAACGTCCGCGTGATGTCGGCGGCGCAGTATTCGTATTCGCAACCGGCGTCGATCAGCACGAGATCGCCGTCTTCGATCTTTCGATCGTTGCGGATGTGATGCAGGATCGTGGCGTTGGGACCAGAGCCGACGATGGGCGCGTAGGCCGAACGCTCACTGCCTGCAGCTCGAAACACACGCCGCAGCTCGGCTTCCAGCTCGTACTCGTAGCTCGAACGCGGAGCGGCGCGCATCGCCGCCAAGTGCGCATCGCCCGTGATCTCGATCGCGCGTCTGAGCGACGTGAGCTCCGACTCCGATTTGCGCCACCGCATGGGGTGCAGCACCGCACCAGCGTCGATCATCTCCGTCGGTTGCAGCTCGCGGCGATGGCGCACGCGCGCTTCTCGCAACGCCGCCATCACGACACCGTCGTGGGCGTCGACCACCGCGAAGCGATGATACAGTCGGGAGTGTCCTGAAATCAGTCGAGGCAACAGCTTCGCAAGCTCGTCGATACAGTGGGATTCATCCGCGCCAAATACCTCGCGCGCCCCGACCGTTCCGGTTCTCGGCCCATCCCAAATCTCCCGCGCCTCATCCCGTTCGCGCACGAACAGCACGAACTTCGGGTTGGCCCCAGCGATGATGACTAGCGCGCTCTGTGGTTCGTCCAACCCGGTGAGGTAGAAGAAGTCGGAATCTTGACGGTACTCGTGATGCACGTCGCCATTGCGAATGAACTCCGGTGCGGAAAAAAGCACGAGTGCACCCTGCCCCATCGCGTCGCGCACGAGCTGTCGCCGTCGTCCGAATACCGACCTGTCCATGCCAGCAGTGTACACGGCTTTGAGCGCGGGTCGACACGCCCCGAAACCCTCGGAACCCGGGGGCGCCAAACCATTTCCGCCGAGCGTGGTGTCTCACCCGGTGGGGCCGTTCCTCAGGGTGCCGAACGGTGACGACGGGCCCATATCTCCACGTTGGGTAGCGGGGCGTCGTCCGCATCCGCGACCAGCAACCGAACCTCGCCAGCGCGCTCGACACACAGCGGCTGGGTGGGCGGACACCACCCCAAACCGGTGAGTTCGCACCCCGCGAGCACTTCGTCCTGCCGCACCCACTGAAGCTCGACGCGCGCCGACGAACTCGGAACGGCGGCCGCCACCCAAACGCACTCACCCGAATCGAGACGCATCGAACGCGCTTGCTTGCCCGCGATCCTTGGCTCTTTGGCCAGACCATTGGACGGACCGCACATCATCCCCAGCCGCAATACGTCGCGCGCCGCGCTGCCTGAGGAGGCGTAACCGGCGTAGCAGGCGTGACGGGGCGCAGGCGGAGCCGGTGTGGGCAGCGACTCGCTCGTGGTCGTCGGGGTCCCATTGAGACGCGTGATCACCGGCTCGTCCGAGATACGCTGTGACTGGCCGGACGAGCTCGCATTTTCGCACCCGGCGAGCGCCAGATTTGACGACAACACGAGGGCGAGGTACGCGATCGCAGAGATGTCCTCGCCGCCCGACCACGACCCAGACGGTAGGCCACCGGTCGAGCGACTCATTCCTGAACTGCTGAAGCGGGTCGTCGAGTCGGGCACGAAGAACCTGAGTGCAGAGACGATACGTCAGCTCGTCGGTGAGCTGAAGCTGCCGAAGGATGCCTTGAACTACACGTTCACTCAACTGGACGAAACCAAGAACGGCGTCTACCGAATCATCGGTAAAGAGGTGCGCGACTTGTTGGAGCGTACCAATCTGGCTGACGAGTTGGCAAAGGCGCTGAGCATGCTGGCGCTGGAAATCAAAATGGAGGTCAGATTCAAGCCCAGCAAAGACTCGACTTCGAGTAAAGGCTCCCCCCTGGATGCGAGCATCCGTGTGAAGCGGTCTTCACCCCAGGGTGAAGACGACCCCAAGGAATGAGTCAGATGCTGAAAGCCGGCGATGAAGTAGATGCTTGGTGCACCAAGTGTCGAATGGACCTCTTACACCGCATCATCGCGGTGGTTGCAGGAGCCCCCAAGCGGGTGGAGTGCCAAACCTGCCACTCTCCCCACAACTATCGAGCCCCCAAGGGCGCAGCTGCCAGTGCGACGCGTGGTACGACGGCGGCCAAGAAGAAGACCAAGTCGGCAACTGGCGGCGCGCGGGCGACCAAAGCCATCAACGAGTGGGAAAGCTTGATCGCTGGCAAGAGCGCCGCGGCGTTTCGTCCCTATTCCATCAGTGCGCGCTTCGAACCAACGCAGTTGATCCGCCACAAGAAGTTCGGTGACGGCTACGTGCTGGAGGTGTTGGCCGACGGCAAGATCAACGTGGTGTTCCGCGAAGGGCAGAAACTGCTCGTACACGGTCGCGACTGAGCAGTCGGACGTCGCCCACGGCGGCTCGGCTACGGGACGACTGGCAGTTGGCTCGTAGCGGCCATCAAGTGATTGCCGCTACGAGGACCGTGTCTTCACGGAGCGCCGGCTGGTCGCCTTTGCGGTGCGCTTGGTTGGCGCATTCTTCGAGGCACTGACCCGCGGCTTGTCGCTGGCTCCGACGCGCGAGCCCTTGCCTCCTGACGCTGAAGGCTTGCGCCCTTTGACCGCGCGCGCCGGCAGCACGGCGCCGCGTTTGCTGGTGCCACCACGTGAACGAGCCGCGCGGACCTCGTCGGCATTGGGCAGCGGCGGCGCGGGGCGCACTCGTTTCGGGACGCCGTACGCTTTCTTCAGCGCCAGCAGCTCGTCCTTGGACAGGTAGCGCCACTGGCCCGGCCGCAATCCGTCGTGAACGATCCCCGCGAAAGACACACGCGCCAGGCGCAACACGGGGTTTCCAGCCGCCTCGCCGATGCGATGGATCTGCCGGTTCTTGCCTTCGTGCAACGTCACCTCGATCCAAGTCTTGTCGCCTTCGACCCGAAGGCGGCGCACCTGAGCCGGGCGAGTCGGGCGACCATCGATTTCGACCGGCTCCTGCCAGCGCAGCAACGCCTGGTCGTCGACCAAACCCCTGACCTTCGCAACGTAAACCTTCTCCACCCGCTTGGTCGGGTGAGCCAAGCCGGACGCGAAGTCACCGTCGTTGGTGAGCAACAGCACACCGCTGGTGTGGTAGTCCAGCCTGCCCACTGGCACCACTCGACCGCCGGCATCGCGCATGAAGTCAGCGACGGTTTGCCGCCCTTCGGGGTCCTTCATGGTGCACATCACTTCCCGGGGCTTGTGGAACAACACGTAAACGAGCGGCTCGGCCTCGATGCGTTTGCCGTCGAGTTCGACGCGCTGCCGACGGGGGTCAGCCTTACTGCCCAGCTCCACGACAGTGCGGCCATCCACCCTGACACGCCCCTGTTCGATGAGTTGTTCGGCACTGCGTCGCGAGGCGACGCCGGCACGCGCGAGAATCTTCTGAAGGCGTTCGAGGGCCATGGGCGCGCAAAGCTACAGTTTGCGCTCCGCGGGGGGAAGGGAATTGCAGGGCCGAGCGAGTGAACGTGCGCGAGCTGACCCGCAGCGGCTCACGCCGGGTCGTATCAGCTCACGGCGCCTCGGCTGCGTCTTGCTCCCCGGACTCCTTCTCGGCGGCTTCGCCCTCGTCCTGCTGTGCTTCGCTTTCTGCCCCATCCTCTGGAATCTCGACGGGGGCGCGATTGCGCGCCCGTTCGCGTTCCTCATCGGTTGGCTTCGCCTCGTCGCTGGCGGAAGGCGCCGGTTGGGAGCCGCGGTACCACCGATCGACGCGCTCGTCGCCGTCGACGTCCACGCCAACCCGGTGAAGGCGCTCACCGTCGTATACCTCCCAGGTGTCCAACCGACCGTTGAAGTCCGTATCGCGCTGGATGCGGGATAGCTTGCCGCCCGTGTACACGCGAAACTCGTCGGGCTTACCGTCGCGATTGCGATCGAGTTCCGTGCGTAGCACCTTGCCCCGGGAGAAGCGCACCCACGTGTCGATACGTCCGTCGTAATCGGTATCCGCCTGCTCGAGCGCGGGCTCGCCGTCGTCGTTGTAGGTGCGGATCACGTCCCGGATCCCATCGAGATTCGTATCGACCTGACGGCAACGCAACACGCGGCGAGCCTGCTTCTTGTCGACGGCAACCTCGAACACGCGCAACACGTTGGCGTGCCTCGAACCGGGCCCGCGCGTGATCGCAAAAGTGCGATCGTTGCGGTCTTTGTAGACGCACTTCGACAGCTCTGCGCCAGCGGCGACTCCCGTCTTGGGGAGTTTCGGTTCCTCTTGCTGCACGGTTTCTGCCCCACACCCCGAAACCGACGAAATCACGCAAGCCAGCATGATCGCGGCAGTCCAAGCAGTCGCCCCTGGGATCGAGGAACTGAAGTTCCTTGAACGAATGAAGCAGAAGGTCCGCTGGAACGAACCGAGGCGTTTCGCAGAATTGCTGCGGGCCTCACCCAATCGGGGGCCGCGGCGATTCTCCAAAAAATCACGGTTCCAGGGGAGTAGCCCGTCACGGATCTGCATCTTCCGCCTCCTTCGGCTTGCCCGTTTCGGGATCGATTTCCACCGGAGCACGGTCGGGTTCGGGGATCCGCGACTCGCTGTCGTCGGCTGGTTCTTCGTCGGACTGAGGCGCCAACCCTTCGGCGCTGCACAGATCCACGCTCGCGCCGGGATCCGGCAAACCGTCGTGATCGACGTCGGAGTGCACGAGCGGACAGTCGGGCTTGTTCGCGTCGTACTCCCACCACTGATCGATGACCGAGTCACCATCCGAGTCGCGCACCGTCCGCACCAGGCGTCCTCCCTCGAAGTAGTTCCAGGTGTCCAGTGCACCGCTGAGCGACGTGGCTCGATGCTTCTCCATCAGCTGTCCGGAGCGCAGCAGGGCGATCTCGTCGACGACGCCATCGCGATCGAAGTCGGACTCGCGGCGCCGCACGGCTCCCGACGGATCCTTGTAGACCCACACGTCGACCACGCCGTCGAAGTTCAGATCGAGGAAACGACACAGTTCGGTTCCGCCGCTGCGTACGATGGTGATGTCGGCACGACCGTCCCCGTTGACGTCCTGGGGTTCAGCATCACCGGTCTCGGCGTCGCACGGCTCGTGAACGATGCGCGTGTCGCGACGCTCGCCCTTGAGGATCCCCGGTGCCGCAGGCGGCTGCTCCGAACCGCCGCACGCCGCCAGCCCGACGGACACTGCGGCCAGGCGCGCGCAGGCAAGCGCGTATCGCAGACGTCGCATCCGCATCACCCCCGGCCCAGGCGATCGCGCAGCGACCGCTCCAGCCACTTCGCCACCGGACCGTAACGGGCCGATTTCTCCCTGAAATTCGCTCCTGATCGGCAAGGCTCAAGCCTATGCTCGGCTCGCAAAAAGGACAAGGCATGTACCTCGGTGGGACACGAGCCGTCCGGACGCATCACGCGATGGCTCACTGGGTCATTCTTCAAATACCTGTATTTGCAGCACTTATTATTTGCCCCCCCGCTCGAGTGCATTGACAACACACGTATGGGAATCTAGTGTAACGACTGGCAAGTGCGGTTGCTGAGCGCTGAGCGATGTCCAGAAAGAAGATCTCCACCACGGTCTACATCACGCCGGAGCAAAACGAGGCTCTGCATTTGCTGCACGATCGCACGAAGGTGCCCGTTGCGGTTTACATCCGTGAGGGCATCGATCTCGTCCTCAAACAGTACGCCGATCAGTTGCCTGGCCAATTGAGCCTCACGGACACCGCGCCAGCGAAGAAGAAGCGTTGAGTAACGCGCAGATTGGCGCGTCTGCGAGATCAGCGCCACGAGCATGGGGGAGAGAATGTCCAACGCACGAGGCGGCGGCGTTGCATTGCCATCAAAGCGCACGGCCCGGGAAGAATCTCTGGACGATGCGCACCGAGCGCGTAAACGAATGACGCCCCAACTCCACGCCGAAAAGTGCTAAGGCGCCCGACCGAAACTCATGCCTACGGATCCGTCCCTCATCAGGAACTTCTCGATCATTGCCCACATCGACCACGGCAAGAGCACGCTTGCAGACCGTATCTTGGACGTGACGGGCGCCGTCACCAACCGCGAGAAGAAGGAGCAGTTCCTCGACAAGTTGGATATCGAACGCGAGCGCGGCATCACGATCAAAGCCCAGAACGTGCGCCTGCCGTACAAGGCGGCTGACGGCAAGACCTACCAACTGCAGGTCATCGACACGCCCGGCCACGTCGACTTCTCGTATGAGGTGAGCAACAGCCTCGCCGCGTGCGAAGGCGCGCTGTTGGTGGTCGATTCGACACAGGGCGTGCAGGCGCAGACCGTCGCCAACGTGTACTTGGCGTTGGAGAAGAACCTCGAACTGATCCCAGTGCTGAACAAGGTCGACCTCCCCTCGTCGGACATCGACGCGACGGTCGAGATGGTCGAAGACGTCGTCGGACTCGACTGTTCCGGTGCCATCTTGTGCAGTGGCAAGACCGGGGTCGGCGTTCCTGAACTACTCGAGGCGGTCGTCACGCGCATTCCACCGCCCACCGGCGACAGCGCAGCACCGCTGCAAGGATTGGTTTTCGACAGTTGGTACGACTCGTACCGCGGCGCGATGGTCATGGTACGGGTGGTCGCCGGCACGCTGCGCAAGGGCGACAAGGTTCAGCTCATGGCCACCGGCAAGATGTTCGAGGTCACGGAACTCGGCTGCTTCACTCCCCACCCCACGAGCTTGACCGAACTCGGTCTCGGCGAGGTGGGCTACGTTGCCGGCAACATCAAGAGCGTCGAAGACACGAAGATCGGTGACACGCTGACTACGGTACGCGGAGGCGCCAGCGAGCCGTTGCCGGGTTTCCGTGAAGTGAAGCCCATGGTCTTCGCGGGCGTTTATCCAACGGACTCCGCACAGTACGAAGAGCTGCGAGATGCCTTGGCCAAGTTGCATCTCAACGACGCATCCTTCCAATTCGAACCGGACACCTCGGACGCGCTCGGCTTCGGGTTTCGCTGTGGCTTTCTCGGCCTGCTACACATGGAAATCGTCCAGGAGCGGCTCGAGCGAGAGTACGACATCGATCTCATCACCACAGCACCCAGCGTGGCCTACCGCGCCTACAACAAGCAAGGCGACATGATCATCGTCGACAATCCGTCGAAGATGCCGGGGGCAGGCGATCTCGATCACATCGAAGAGCCCATCATGAAGGTGACGATCCACGTGCCGACTCAACACGTCGGCGCAGTCGTAGCTCTGTGTGAAGAACGCCGAGGCAAACAGGAGGGCATCCACTACGCGACCAGAGATCACGTCGTGGTCACCTACGAATTGCCCCATGCAGAGGTGATCTTGGACCTGCACGACAAGCTCAAGAGCGTCTCACGCGGATACGCCAGCATGGACTACGAACTGGCCGGCTACCGGCGCGACAATCTGGTCAAGCTGGACATGCTCGTCAACGGCGAACCACTGGATGCGTTGAGCGTGATCGTGCACAAGGACATCGCGCCGTACCGCGGCCGGGCACTGGCTGCGAAGCTCAAGGAACTCATTCCGCGGCAACAGTTCGAGGTCGCAATCCAAGCTGCCATCGGCTCCAAGGTGATCAGTCGCGAGACGGTGCGGGCCATGCGCAAGGACGTGACGGCCAAGTGCTACGGTGGCGACATCACCCGCAAACGGAAGCTCCTCGAAAAGCAGAAAGAGGGCAAGAAGCGCATGAAGGCGGTCGGGAGTGTGGAGGTGCCCCAAGAGGCGTTCCTCGCCGTGCTCAAGCTGGAACAGTAGCCGCCCAAACACGAGCCACGAGAAGATCGGGATCATCAATGAATCGAGCAGATCTGCAACGCATCAACGGCCAGGCACCGAAGTACGGTGCGGTAAAGTACGACGGGACCATTCCCTTCGGGGCATTGCTCGAAATCGAATCCTACCACCTCGACAATCAGCTCAAAGTGTTGCTCGTCGAGGACAAGTCTGCGCCAGTGGTCGCCTACCACACTTGGTTCCGCGTGGGCTCGCGCAACGAGAAGCCCGGCAAGACCGGCATCGCTCACTTGTTCGAACACCTGATGTTCAACGAGACCGAGAACTTGCCGAAGGGTGAATTCGACCGGCGGCTGGAGGAAGTCGGCGCGGAAAGCAATGCCTCGACGTGGCTCGACTTCACCCAATACAACATTTCGGCCCCCAAAGAGCGCCTCGACATGCTGATCACCATCGAGGCCGATCGCATGCAGCACTTGGTGCTGCGCGATCCTCAGGTCGAGAGCGAGAAGGAAGTCGTTGCCAACGAACGTCGATATCGCGTCGATGACGACGTCGACGGTGCGATGAACGAAGCGCTGTGGGCAACGGCGTTTCAGGTGCACCCGTACAAGTGGCCCACGATCGGTTGGATGTCGGACATCTTGGGCTTCACGACCCAAGACTGCGCGGAGTTCTACCGAACGTACTACGCACCGAACAACGCCACCGTCGTGGTAGTCGGAGACTTCGATCCCACGGCGGCGCTGAGCAAGATCAGCCAGCAGTATGGTGTGATCGCCCCATCGACCATTCCCGATGCGGCGTTGGCACCAGAGCCGCCGCAGAACGAACCGCGACGTGTCGAGCTGCACAAGCCGACGATGGCGGAGAAAGTCACTTTGGGCTACCACTGCCCTGCCCTGTCCGACCCCAGCCACATGACGCTGAACGTGCTCAGCGAGGTGCTGTCGGGCGGTCGCGCTTCACGCCTGTACAAGAAACTCGTGCGAGAGCTCGAAATCGCGGCCGAAGTTCGCGCCTTCGTCGGGCCATTCCGCGATCCGGGACTGTTCGAAGTGTACGTCGGGGCACGGGAAGGACACACTGCCGAAGAGTTGCTGCAGGCCGTGGACGCCGAGTTGACGCGGGTTTGCGAGGAGCCGGTCAGCGAGCAAGAACTCGCTCGGGCGCGCTCCCGATTCGAATTGGGGCTGCTCCACAGTTTGGAGACCGCCGACGGCAAGGCCAACACCATCGGCTTCTACGACTGTGTTCTCGCCGAACCCAGCGCCGCCTTCGAACGGCTCGAGGCGCTGCGCTCAATCACTGCCGACGATGTGCTGCAAACCGCGCGAACGGTGCTGCGCGCCGAAGCTCGCACGGTGGTCATCGTCCGACCGAGCGAGGACTCGAGCGACGACGACGCCAACACGGAGGACGCATGACGCTGCTGATAGAAACGGACCGCTCGTTGCCACTCGTTCAACTGGCGGTTTCCGTTCAAACCGGAGCGAGCTTCGATCCCGTCGGCAAAGAGGGTCTGACGCGCCTCACGTCGCGGTTGATGCGCCGAACCGCCCTGGGGTGGAATCCCGAGGTCATCGACGAGCACCTCGATACGCTCGGCGCTTCCCTCGGCTCGGACGTGGGCGCGAGCAGCAGTGGCTTCGCCGGTTCGGTGATTTCACGCTCCTGGCAGAGCTACGTCGAGTTGCTGCAAGGGGTCCTGCTCGAACCGGGCCTGGACCCTCAGGAGCTTCAACGGCTCAAACGGGAAACGCTCGACGAAATCCTGGAGATGAAGGACAACGACCGCGCACTCGCTCGGAGTTGGTTTCGCCAGGCGCTGTTCACGACGCATCCCTATGCCCGCACGTCGGTGGGCAGCCCCAAGTCGCTCGAAGCGATCACGCACGGCGATGTCGTCGAACACTATCGACGGACCCTCGTCGCCTCGAACCTGATCTTCGCCCTGGCCGGTGACGTCGACGAGTCGACGGCGCGAGCACTGAGCGATCGCATCGAAGGCGCCCTCGCCGACGTGCCCCCACCCGAGCAGAGGCTCGAAGAGCCCACCGCTCCCGGCGGACGTCGTCTGTTGATCGTCGACAAACCGGAGCGCAGTCAGACCCAGATCATCATGGGTGGCCTGGGCTCGCACCCGAGCGACGCCGACCACACGGCGCTCATCGTCGCCAACACGGTCTTCGGCGGTACGTTCACGGCGCGGCTCACCCAAGAAGTGCGCGCCAAGCGCGGTTGGTCGTACGGCGCCTACTCCAGCCTGCCCTACGACCGCAAACGCCAGGCCTTCAGCATGTGGACGTTCCCTGCCGCGACGGATGCCGCAGCGTGCCTGAAGCTGCAGTTCGAAATGCTCGAACAGTGGGTCGACGACGGTATCACCGCCGAAGAACTCGACTGGGCAAAGAACTACTTGATTCGCTCGAACGTGTTCAACATCGATACCGCGGCCAAGCGCATGAGCCTGCTGCTCGACGAGCAGGTGTACGATTTGCCGACCAACTACTACTCCGGCTATCCGGCGCGAGTACGCGACGTGACCCTCGCACAGGTGAACGAAGCGCTACGGCGGCGGATCTCACTGGACGACGTCATCGTCACGGTCGTCGGCACGAACTCCGAAATCGGCGACGCACTCGCCCAAGCGATTCCGAATCTGGGACACCGCGCGGTGGTCAGCTACGAAGACGAGCCCCGCAACCCCTGGGCCTGACTGCAGGCCACTCAAATCCCCGCAAGTTCTCGCAGTCGTTGGGCCACCGCGTTCGCCTCGTCCCGCAAGTGCCCTTCGCTGACGCTGACGTCGTCCGAGTCTGTCAGCGGTCGCACCAGGTCTACGTAGAACTTGAGCAGCGGCTCCGTGCCGCTGGGGCGCACCAGCGCGCGCCCGCCGCAGGAGAAAGCCAGCTCCAGCAGCGGGGCCGCACCGAGCCAGCGCGGCCGCGTCGCAGCTCCCGATCGGTAGTCCGTGACTCCAACCACGTCGCGCCCGCAAACGGCCGTGGGCGGAGAATTCGCGAGTCGTTCGAACGCCTGGGCGATCTCTCCGAGCCCGTCGGGAGGCTCCCTCCTGACCGGCAGTTGAACGCTCACCCACAACCCAAATCGCCGAAACAGTCGCTCCAAGTGTGCAAACAGCGAACTACCCGATGCATCGAGTGCCGCTGCCAACTCCGCGCACACCAGCGCGGCCGAAACGCCATCCTTGTCGCGCACGACGTCGCCGATCGAATACCCGAGCGCCTCTTCGAAAGCGATGACCGGGTGCTTGCGTTGGGTCGACGTGATCTCCAACGCGGCGTTCCACAGCCACTTGAAACCAGTCAGTGTCGTCTCGGCACTCGCCCCGTACGCACTGGCAATCACATCGACCATGGGAGTCGAGACGATGCTTCGCACGACCAAGCCCGAAGCGGGATCGGCGTCCGCCGACAGCAGGTACTCCGTCAGTAGCACGCCGAGCTGATTGCCGGTCAACGCACGAACCTCACCGTCGGGCGTGCGCGCACACGCGGCGAGACGATCGGCGTCGGGATCGTTGGCGAGCACCAAGGTCGCCCCGTCCCGCTCGGCCTGACCCCTGGCCAGATCGAGCACGCCAGGGCGCTCGGGATTCGGGTTCGGTGTCGTCGGGAAGGTTCCGTCGGGTTTGACCTGTTCGGGTACGACCGCGAGATTGCAGAAGCCCGCCTGCGACAGCGCCCGCTGAACGCTGTCCCCTCCGACGCCGTGCAGAGGTGTGTACACCATCGCCAGATCGCGCCGCGGCGCGTGTGAGGGTCTCAGCCGCTGCAACTGCGAGAAGTAGTCGTCGAACACGCTGCTTTGGACCGCGCAGGCACCGTCGACCATGCCATCCAGTACTCCCGCGCGAAACGGAATGTCCCTCGGCGCCGCGGCGCGTGCCATCAACGCTGCGATCTGCTCGTCTGCGGGTGATACGATCTGAATGCCGTTGCTGGCGTAAAGCTTGTAACCGTTGTCGTCACGCGGGTTGTGGCTTGCGGTAATCACGATTCCCGCACTGCCCCGGTACCAGCGTAGTGCGTACGCCACCAGCGGCGTCGGGACAGGTGCTTCGAAGTACCTCACCGCGATCCCCGCCGCCGTCAAGACCCCCGCAGCCTGCACCGCAAACGCGCGACTGCTCAGTCGAGCGTCGTAGCCCAACACCACCGGACGATCGTCGAGCGGCCTCTCCTGCTGTTTCAAGAACTGTGCGACGGCAACCGTCGCGACGCGGACCAGCGCGGCATTCATGCATCCGGGACCAGGCCCAACACGGCCGCGCAGCCCCGCGGTGCCGAACTCGAGCATCGAACCGAAGTGCTGTTGCAACGTGGGCCAATCGCCCTGCTCGGCCAGCGTTAGAGCGGCAGCGCTGTCTGCCTCGTCACAGTCGACGCTGGCCCAACGTCGAGCACACTCCTGCAACTGTTGGAGCTCGAAGGCGGTCATGGCAGCCAGTTACGTCGTCAGTACACGTTCGATCAAGTGAGTGTCGTAGGTTTCCGAAGCAAATTCGGACGACTGAAGTACGGCAACGAGCAGTGGCAGATTCGTGCGTCGGGGCCCCTTGGGACCGGCAATGGACAATTGGCAGCTGCCCAGAGCTCGAGCGAGACGCTCAACCGCCGCTCCGCGGCTCTCACCGGAGGTGATGAACTTGGCGATGAGCGGGTCGTAGAAGTGGGTGATGGTATCCCCTGCTTCGTAGCCCGCGTCGACCCGCAGCCATGGTTGCTCCTCCCAGGTGAATTGCTCGATGCGACCAGGCTGGGGAATGAACCCCTTGGCGGGGTCTTCGGCATACACACGCGCCTCGACCGCGTGACTCGCCACCGCGGCGCGCGGAGCGGATAGGCAATCGTCCAACGGCTGCCCCTGCGCGAGCCGGAGCTGCAGTTCCACGAGATCGAGTCCCGTAAGCAGTTCAGTAACTGGATGCTCAACTTGAAGGCGGGCGTTGACCTCCAAGAAGTAGATGTGCCCGGCCTCGGCGATGAACTCGACCGTCGCGACCCCGACCAACCCGGCCGCCGCGATGAGGCGTTCCGCCTGCGGGTAGATCTCGGCGCGCAGGACCTCGGGCAAACCACTGGACGGCGCAGGTGCCTCTTCGACGACTTTCTGGTGGCGGCGCTGCACGCTGCATTCGCGATCGCCGAGCGCCTCGGCACATCCCATGGCGTCGGCAGCGACTTGCACTTCGATGTGGCGCGGCGCGACCAAGTAGCGTTCGAGGTAGACGCGGTCATCGCCAAACGCCGCGGCACTGCGGGCGCGACAGGTCGCCAGCGCCGTTTCGAGCCGTTCCTCGCTTTCGGCCACTTGCATTCCAATCCCCCCGCCACCGGCAGCGGCCTTGACCAAGACGGGAAACCCGATGCGACGGGCTTCGTCCAGCGCAGCACCGTCCGAATCGATGGGGGCCATGGTACCCGGCGGAGGATGGATGCCGTGGGCATCGGCGAGCTCCCGAGCGCGGACCTTGTCACCGAGGAGCGTCAATGCATCGGGTCTCGGTCCCACGAAGGTGGCCCCAGCCGCGGTAACCGCCGCCGACAACCGCGCATCCTCACTGAGCAATCCGTACCCCGGGTGTACCGCGTCGGCCCCGCTGAACTTCAAGGCAGCGATCAGCGCATCGACGTTGAGGTAGCTGTCTTGTACGCGTGCGGGACCGATTCGAATCACTTCATCGACGACGCGTGTCGCCAAGGCATGCTCATCAGCATCCGAGTGGACTCCCACGGTGGCAATCCCGAGGCGCCGACACGTGCGAGCGATGCGCACGGCGATCTCTCCCCGATTGGCAATCAGGACTTTGCGAAACACACGGTCAGTGTAGAACGCCCCCCGACGTCGCGCCAAACCTGCCGCCGAGTTCAGTCATCAATGCCCGGTCCGCGCCGAAACGGCTCTCTCGGCGGTCTCCAGTCATCCTCTGCGCAGCACGCGTTCGGCGGGGATCGGGTTGGCCCCCCCTTGGCGCTTCAGTGCGAGCTGGCCACACGCCGCATCCACATCGTCGCCGCGCCGCTTGCGTACCGAACAACTGACCCGCCGCGAGGCGAGCACCGCACGGAATGCATCGACTGCCCGCGGGCTCGGCGCGCGCATGTCGGCGCCATCGACGGGATTCATCGGGATGAGATTCACTTTGACCCGCAACCCGGTGAGCAGCACCGCTAGCTCGTGGGCATGTTCGGGACTATCGTTCAGACCGTCGATGAGGGTGTACTCGATCGTGATGCGCCGGCGCTTCGGCAGCGGGTAGGCGCGCAAGGCACCGAGCAGTTCCGCGATGTCGAAACGGCGGTTGATGGGCATGATCGCGTTGCGAACGGCGTCGTTCGGCGCGTGAAGAGATACGGCCAGGCCAATCTTGCCGTCAAAGTCGCTGCCGAGGCGTCCGATGTTGGGCGCCAAGCCGACGGTGCTGACCGTGATACGACGCGGACTCATCCCGAGGCCGTCTTGATGAGTGATCAGGCGCAGCGCGCGCACCGTCTCGTCGTAGTGGTGCAGCGGTTCACCCATCCCCATGAACACGAGATTGCGCAGCTGTTCATCTGCGTCGACGTAGCCGCGAGACAACAGGACCTGGGTGACGATCTCCGCTGCTCCCAAGCCACGCGTCAGCCCGGCGCGACCGCTGGCGCAGAAGGCGCAGGCCATCGCACAGCCAACCTGTGTCGACACACACAGCGTGACGGGTTTCTTGGGCAAGGACGCCTGTTCCGGTGAGGCGGCGGTTTCGTCGTCGTCCCCATCTGGGTCGACGCAAGCGACATCGGCATCGTCCTCGTTGGTCATCGGGATGAGCACGCACTCGACGGCGCTCCCGTCGCTCAACCGCATCAACAGTTTGCGCGTACCGTCCGCCGAGCGCAGCACTTGCTCGACGCTCATCGGGGCGACCACCCCTGCGTCGCTCAGCGCTTGACGCAGAGGCTTGGACAAGTCGCTCATCTGCTGGGGCTCGAATACGCCTCGTTGGTGGATCCAGCGGAAGATTTGTCCGGCACGAAAGCTCCGTTCCCCCTGCTCATGCAGCCACGCTGCCCAGTCGTCGGGCAACCGCGCGACCGGATGCAAGTCGGCGCCTTGCTTGCCCCGGGTCTTGGTCGCATCGGTCATTTGCCCTCCTTCGCAGCGTCCCAATGAGCGTCCAACGTCGCCAGAGGGACGCCAGTGGTCGGTTTGCCGCGTTCGTCCTGAGGCCAACCTCCGTGTTCGTCGTGAACGGCTCGTTCGACGTACTCGAAGCGGTCGCGAAATTTGTCGCAAGCGCTTCGCAGCGCCGCTTCGGGCTCGATCCCCAAGTGACGCGCCCAGTTCACCATCGCGAACAGCAAGTCTCCGAATTCCTCGTGCACGCGCTCGGTCGATTCAGCGACCGCTGCATCGACTTCACCCAACTCCTCCAACACCTTGGCGCGGGCGCCTTCGACACTGGGCCAGTCGAACCCGACCTGGGCCGCCTTGGCCGACGTCTGCGTGGCGCGAAGCAACGCGGGCAAGCTACGGGGCACGCGGTCGAGCAGCCCACGTCGACCCTTCTCTTGCTGCTTGATTCTCTCCCAGGTGCTCTCGACCTGGCCAGGGGTCGTCGCCTCGCCATCGCCGAACACGTGCGGGTGCCGGCGCACGAGCTTCTCACAAATCGCATGCATGACGTCATCGGGCCCGAAGTGGCCGCGACGTCGCCCCAGCTCCGCGAGGAACGCTACTTGCAGCGACAAGTCGCCCAACTCTTCGCAAAGCAGCTCGGCGTCTCCGGCGTCGATGGCGTCGATCACCTCGCACGCCTCTTCGAGAACGTACTTGCGCAGGCTCAGCTCGTCTTGCTCGCGGTCCCAAGGGCAGCCATCTGGCGCCAAGAGCCGCTGCATCAGCTCCACGAGACGACTGAACGTCGCTCCGGATTGCCGTTCGATTGGCGGAGGTTGCTCGAGGGGAAAGGGTCGCACGTCGGTGCCAGGCAAACCACGACTTGGGCACGGGCGCTACTCAAAACCCCGGGCCCCGCTCAAAACAAGTAGCGTTCGCCCGTATCACAAAGAACCGTGACGACGTTCCCGCCGTCGAGACGCTCGGCGACCCGCAGCGCGGCGTGCACGTTCGCCCCCGACGACGGACCGCACAACAAGCCCTCCTCGTGGGCGAGCCGGCGCGCCATTTTCTCGGCCGCAACGTCGCTGACGGTCACCACCTCGTCGAGCAGATCGCGCTCCAAGATGTCCGGGACGAACCCCGCGCCGAGCCCCTGGATCCCGTGCATGCCGGGCTGCCCGCCACTGAGGACGGCGCTCTTCTCCGGTTCGACGGCGACGACGGCAATCGCATCGCCTTTGACGCGTTTGAGCGTGCGCCCCACACCCGTGATCGTTCCTCCCGTCCCGACGCCAGCGACGAATGCGCGCAGGTCTGCGGGCGCCTGCTCCAGGATTTCGACCGCGGTCCCCGTCTCGTGACTGGCTGGATTGGCGGGGTTCGAGAACTGGCCGGGCATGAACGCGCCGGGAGTCGACGCCAACAGCTCGTTGGCGCGATTGACTGCCCCCATCATCCCCAAGTGCGCGTCGGTGAGTTCGATTTCTGCACCGTACGCGCGCAGCAGGTAGCGCCGCTCCACGCTCATGTCCTGAGGCATGACCAGTACACAACGGTAGCCGCGGCGTGCGGCGATCATCGCCAGGCTGATCCCGGTGTTTCCGCTCGTCGCCTCGACCACCGTGGAGCCGGCCTGGAGCAGGCCGTTCCGCTCAGCGGCCTCCACCATCGCCAGCGCCGGGCGGTCCTTGACGCTGCCACCGACGTTGAGAAACTCCGTCTTTGCCCAGACGGTCGCCCCCGACGACGGAGAAATACGTGCGAGTTTCACTAGTGCCGTGTTTCCGATGAGGCCGATGGCGTCGGAGCAACTGCGTCGCACGACGCTGGTCGAGCGGGACGACACCGGGGAGTCACCTTGGGGCATGAATGGAAGCAAGCCACAACCGCCCCTTCGCGCCAACCGCAAACGACGCCACTCAGCCGAAGTCGGGGCGCGCCACCTGCCCTCGCGCAGGCGCCGAGGGATCATCGACCGGCAGCTATTTTACTTTTAGTTACGAATGGTTAAAGCATTCACCGGCGCGTACGGCGCTCAGCCGTCGGACAACTGCGCGGGGTACGTCGCTTCGGCGCCCGCGAGTTGCAGCATGCCGGCCTCGAGTTTGGCGAGCGGCAATTGCGCCAACACCAACCAGCCGTCGCGCGACGCGCTGTAGGCGATGCTGGTCACTGGCGCCACATCCTCACCGTCGATCAGCACCCGGGTACCGGCGCTGAGCGCTGCGCCGCGCGGCGCGTGAACGAGCAGGCGACGCACGCTGCGGCTCACCTTCCCGCGCATGTCCTGCATGCACACGACCTCTTGACCGAGGTAGCAGCCCTTGCTCCAGCTGACGGTGCGCCGCTCCAGGCCCGCCTCGTGAGGACGATCCTTGCCGAAACCGTAGTCGACGCCAAACGATGGCAGATTCGCTTCGAGCCTCAGCTCGAGCCACTGCTCCTCGTCGAGTCGCGACTGCGTCGCGAGCCAGGCCGCGGCAGATTCCTTCGGCAAGCACAACGCCGACACCGGTAGCCCCCACGCCGGCATCGTCCCCCAGACCGCGCCCGCCGGTACCTGGCCTGGCGCCTGCGTCCCGACGACCAGTGACCACGACCAATCCGGCGAGACGTCGCTGAGCTCGCAGTCTTCCATGATCAGCAGCTTTTCCAGGGTTTCGGCGAGAGCCGGGGTCGTCCCCGCGGTCGCACCGACGAGCAAGGCGTCGCCCGCGTCCAGCACCCACAGCTCGCTCTGGATCTTGCCTTTGCGGTCGAGGGCGAGACTCCACACGGCCTCGTTCGGCGTGCAGGCAGCCACGTCGGCGGTGATCAGCCCGTTCAGCCACGACACCCGGTCCGGCCCTGTTACGCGCAGGGTACCGACGTCGGGCCGAAGCAGCACGCCGCTGATCCCGCTACTCACAGCTGACCCGAAGTGTAGATGGGGCCTTCGTTCACCTCGACGGTCTTGATCCCCGAACTGGAGCGAACCTCGAACTTCAGCCCACCCTTGATGTTGGAGTTGATGGCGCTCCGCACGACCTTCTCGTCCGCACCCGTCATCGTGCGCCCGTTGATCGAAAGGATTTGGTCGCCACTGCGTAGGCCCGCTCGGCTGGCGGGAGAATGCTGCATCACGCGCGTGATCGCGGGCCCCTCGGCGCGCAACTCGTAGAAGAAGCCCATGCCCCAACGAGCGTCAGCTGGGCGAAACTCGATGAAGATGCGCCCTCCGCCATCGCAGTACAGATCGAGCTCTCCCGTCTCCTCGGCCTCGCGACGCACTTTGCGCACGGTCTGGATGCAGATCGGCTGGGGGTTGATGGGGTTGTCGTTCCACAGCTCGACCTTGAGATCCGCGCCTTTGGGGATCGTGTAGTTCTTGCGCGTCGCGTTCTTCCACGTGGGCTCGAAGCTGTCCGACTCGGTCGGGGTCTTGAACAGTTCCTCGCCGTTGATGAAGACGATGGCGAACGGATCCGGCGCCCCGGGCCCGGTGTCGTCCCACGGTCGCCCATCGCGGGTGCGCGGGGGGATTTCGGCTCGAGCAACGGAGACGTAGAACAAGTCGGGCGGCGGGGGCGGGTCGAATTCCGCGCCCGGCGGTGGCGCGCTGACCGGCGTTTCGAGCTCCGGGTAGATCACGGCGCATCCAGACGATGCGGCGGCGGTGGCCAGCAGCAGGGACGCCCCTGCTAGCTCGAGTCCCGCTTGGTCCCGCAGCCAGCGCCGCGAGCCCAGCCGTGCGCGAATCCAATCCACAAAGCGTCGAGCATTCGAAGTTAGTGACGACTGCATTTGGTGGCGAGACTAACATGCACCCATGGTCGCGAGTGAAGCCCCTATCGTCCGAGTCGATCAACTGTCCGAACACGTTGGCAGTGCCGTGCGGCTGCGCGGCTGGCTGTCAGCACACCGTGCGGGGAAGAAGGTGCAGTTCCTCGAGCTGCGCGACGGTACGGGCGTCGCAGCGTGCGTCTTGGCCGCGCAGGATGCACCCGAAACCTTCGAGGCCGCCAGAGCGCTCGACCAGGAGTGCTGTCTGACGCTCACAGGCACCGTGCAAGCACATCCCAAAAAGCCGGGTGTGTGCGAAGTGCTGGTGAGCGACTTGGAGTTTCGGCCCACGGTTGGCGAGTACCCGATCACGCCGAAGGAGCACGGCACGGACTTTCTGATGGACCACCGCCACCTGTGGCTGCGAAGCAAGCGACAACACGCGATCTTGCGGATCCGTCACAGCATCATCAAGGCCGTCCGGGACTTCTTTGATAGCCGAGGGTTTACGTTGATCGACGCACCGATCTTCACGCCCAACGCCTGCGAGGGGACCAGCACGCTGTTCGAGACGCGCTACCACGAAGAGACCGCGTACTTGACACAGTCTGGACAGCTCTACATGGAGGCGGCCGCAGCGGCGTTTGGCAAGGCGTACTGTTTCGGGCCGACATTTCGCGCCGAGAAGAGCAAGACACGCAGACATCTGGCCGAGTTCTGGATGGTAGAACCAGAGGTTGCTTTCATGGACTTGGATGGCGACATGGAACTGGCCGAACAGTTCCTCGAATACGTCGTTGGCCGAGTGCTCGAGGAGCGCCGCCCGGAGCTTGAAGTCCTCGAACGAAATACGGCCGTTCTCGAGAGCGTCAAGGCGCCGTTCCCCAGAATCAGCTATGACGATGCTGTCGCTCGTCTCGCACAGTTAGGACAAACTGTCGCAGCGGAGGACGACTTCGGCGCGGAGCACGAAACAGTTCTGTCTCAGCAATTCGACCGTCCCGTCATCGTTCACCGCTATCCCAAGGCTTGCAAAGCCTTTTACATGAAGGCGGACCCCACGCGCCCGAATCGGGCCCTGTGTATGGACGTCCTCGCACCCGAAGGATACGGCGAGATCATCGGTGGGGGACAACGTGAAGACGATCTAACGGTACTCGAAAGCACCATCAACGCTCACCATCTGCCACCTGAAGCATTCGAATGGTACCTCGACCTGCGGCGTTTCGGCAGCTTCCCGCACTCGGGCTTCGGGCTGGGAATCGAACGCACGGTCGCCTGGCTGTGCGGCCTTTCTCACGTGCGGGAGACTATCCCATTTCCGCGCCTACTGAACCGTTTGCGACCGTGACCAAGCACCTCTGGTGCAACCCAACAGTCGCGCGAAATTGCCGTACGACAGTCGGTGTTTCAGCGGACGCGACGCTGGCTCCTGCTGGGGGAACGCGCTACCTTACCAATGTTGGTCGGCGCCGCGCCCCACCAGCTTGCGACGAGCTTGCTGCACTGGAACCTTTGAGGGCACGACGGGCGATTGTAGAAAATCATGGCACGACTACTGGGATTCATCAGCAATCGTAGCGACCTTGGACCGCAAGTTCTCGCGGCCCAAGCACCTCATCTCAAAGCGCGTCGGTCCAATGGCAGCGCGCTGGGTTGGGGCGTCGGCTTCATGCAATTCGGCGAAGTGCTGCTTCGGCGGCGCCCGCTGGACGAGCGCCCTGAAATCGATCTGTCCGAAGCGACGTCTGGACTGAAGACCGACCTGTTGATCGGCCACGTGAGGCAGCCGACGGTCGGCAATCTGCGAACGGAGAACACACACCCGTTTCGATACCGACACTGGCTCTACGCGCAAACCGGCACCATCGAAGGGTTCGAGCAAGTGCGGGAGCGGCTGCTGGACGTCCAGCCCGAGTTTCTGCGCCCGAACGTTCGCGGCGACACCGACAGCGAGCTGTTCTTCTATCTCTTCCTATCGTACCTGCACGACGAAGGACACCTGAGCGGCCATCACGCCCCGGTCGCAGCGACCCAAGACGCCCTGCGCTCCGCGTTGCGGCTGGTCGACGGTTTGTGCGACGAGGCGGGCTTGCCCAAGCCCAAGGGCGACATTCTGCTCACCAACGGCGAGTACTTGCTCGGCGTCCACCGCAGCGGACAAATGGGCATGTATTTCGTCGACGACGAACAGGAGCTCGATGCGCTGCTGAACCCGGATCCGAGCCATTCGAGTCGCGTCAGGAATCTCGAGCAAGTCCGCTGCACCCTGCTCGCCAGCGAGCTGGAGGAATTGCCCCCGGGCTGGCAGCGGGCCACCTCGGATCAGTTCGTGGTAGCGACCCGCACCGAAGCGCCGGTCTGCGTTCCGATCGCCTCCGATTGAGAAAGCGGGGGGGAAGAAGCCGAACAGAACCAATCGCCAGCGCCGTGCCGCCGCGGTAGTCTCGGCGCGATGCACCTCGGCTTCGGAAACGCCGCCCCCGGCCGGCCCTGGTCGGTGCTGCTGGCGGCGCTGATCTGGACCGCTCCTGCCTGTTCGAGCGACGGGGGCGCACCGAGCGCGAAAGTCCCTCATGCGCCGGGAGTGGTAGCTGCGTTGCGCTTCGAGCCCCCTGCACCGAGGCCCGACTCGTCGGGACAAAACGACATGGTCAGCCTGCAAGCCCCGCTGAGCCGGCACGGGGTCCATTCGGTGCTTTCGGCGTTTTTCAAAGCCATCACCGCCGAGTCGCGCGTCGACCTGTCGAAGGTGGTTCTGGGAAACGCGATGGCACACTCCCCCAACACGACGGCAACGTCACTGCTCAGCAGCTGGTCGCGACGCTTCGCCCGGGAGCGATACGACGCCGTCGATGCCACGTCACTGTACGCGCCGCAAGACGTCGAGTTGTTCGAACAGGCCGACGTCAGACGCCTGCGTCTCCGGAAGGACTTCCACCTTGCCCCCGGTCCGAGTGAACTCATCGCCGTGGTGGCACTCAATGCACCCGACGAGTTGTTCGGCGCTCGCATGGAGCTGCTGCTCGAACCCTCCGATGACGGCTACAAGATACGCGCCGTCTTCGAAGACTACACGCTCCGTTGACACGCACGGCGGCGAGCGACCAAAGTGCCACTGAGCTTCGGCTCACATGCCACTGAGCTTCGGCTCACATGCCACTGAGCTTCGGCTCACATGCCACTGAGTACGAGGTAACCGCTTTTGCTCGGCACGAGCTCCAGGCGATTGTCGTCTACGACGCGCTGCCACAAGTCCCCGTGGGTGGTCGGCACCTGGTAGCTCGCGCTGAACGTGTAATCGACGAAAAGCGTATCGTTTCGCCCCTTACCCACGCGGCGGTACCTGATCTCGTAGCGTACCGACCTGGCTTTGGAGAACCGGTCGTTGAGGTAGTCGGCAAGGCCCGCCCTGTCCAGGTCGTCGCTCGAGTCGACGTTGCCGCCGTCCTCGTAGTAGTCGGGGTGAGCGATCTTCAACAGGTAGCCGACGTTTCGATGTTCGACGGCCCTGCGGTACTTCTCACAGAAGTCGACAACCGACCGGTTCTGTTCGGTGTCCTCGACGTCCGTGTTCGGAATGAGCTGGGTGTGGCACCCGAACGTCAACAGCAGGGGAAGGGCTCGCAAGCAGTTTCGCATATGTCGCCAGGCTCGAACGCCCCGAGGTGGGGCCTTATTCCGCGTGGAACCTGCCAGACAGCTCAAACCAAGGGAAGCCCTTGCTCTTCCGGCCTACCGTCCGCCCCTTACAAACCGGGGGCGTCATGCGTCGTCCGCCATCAGGCGCCTGCGGCGCGCAGCACCGCTTCGACGATGTCCGACTCGCTGACGCCATCCGCCTCCGCGCGGTAGCCGAGCACCATGCGATGACGCAACGCGGGCAGCGCCATGTGGCGCACGTCGTCCAAATCTGCCGCCGCCTCGCCGCGTACTGCGGCACGCGCCTTGGCCGCCAGCACGAGGGCCTGGCTGCCGCGCGGGCCTGCGCCGAAACGGACGTACTGTTTGACCTCTTTGGGAGCACCGCCGTACTCCGGCCGCGACAGCCGCGACAGCTTCACGGCGAGCGCGACTGCTTCGTCCGCGGCCGGAATGCGGGGAACCAGTTGTCCGAACGCGGTCACTTCGTCCACGGACACGACCGGCTGAAGCTCGTGTTTGGTCGCGGACGTGGTACGCCGAGCGATCTCCAGCTCTTCCGTTTCCGACGGGTACCCGACGTGGATCTCCAGCAGAAAGCGGTCGAGCTGCGCCTCCGGCAACGCATACGTCCCTTCCTGCTCGATCGGGTTGCGGGTGGCAAACACCTGAAACGGCGCCGGCAGTGGGTGCGTCTTGCCGCCAACAGTGACGCACTGCTCCTGCATGGCTTGCAGGAGTGCCGCCTGGGTCTTGGGCGGCGTGCGGTTGATCTCGTCGGCGAGGACGAGATTCTTGAAGATGGGTCCGGGCATGAACGTCAATTGTCGGCGCGTGCCGTCAGTCGACGTGACCTCGTTCAAGACGTCGGTACCGGTGATGTCCGCGGGCAATAGGTCCGGCGTGAACTGAACACGCCCAAACGAGAGATGCAGGACCTTCGCCAACGACGAGACGAGCAACGTCTTAGCCAAACCGGGGACCCCGACGAGCAAGGCATGTCCGCGAGCGAGCAACGCCACCAGCATCGCATCGAGAACCTGGTCTTGCCCGACCACGACGCGTCCCACCTCGGTCTTGAGACGATCGCAGGCCTCGGCACAGCGGGATAGCAGTTCGACGTCATTGGTTGCGTCCGTGGTCGTTGCCATTGCCGCGCACACTAGCCGCGAGCCCTTGCGATTTCACGCAAAACCAATCGGCTCGAGCGGGGACGACGGCTCACTTGCGTCAGGTTCAGTCGCTCGCAGCGCCGCCCCAAAGGTCCCGGGCGCGGCGCCGCCACCCGAGATTTGCGCTTTGGACTTCTGCGCGCAAGACTAGGGGCCAACGTGCAGGAAAACGGCGAGACCTCCACGACGGGGCACTGGGTCGAGCAACGCCCCGACAACCCGCTGGCTCAGGGGCAGTACGCCTGGCCGGCTTGGGCGATTGTGGGTGTGGGCGTACTTACTGTGGTGATTGGCACAGTCTACCTGGTAGTGCGCTGGCGTCGTCTCTTCGCGCGCCAATGAAGCTCAACCTTCGAAAGTTCGTTCTCGTCCTGCTCATTGGCGTGCTTCTGTACGGTGGCTTCGTCGTCTACGCAGGCTTCAACGAGCTGGCGGGCACGCTGAAGACCTTCGCTTGGGGAACGTTCCTCGCAGCACTGGGCTTGGCCTGTGTGAACTACGTCTTCCGCTTCTTCAAGTGGCAATACTATCTGCGCCGCTTGGGGATCGGCGGGATCCGAACCCTGGATAGCGCGCTGATATTTCTGTCCGGGTTCGTCCTGACGGTGACGCCAGGCAAGGTCGGCGAGGTGTTCAAGAGCGCCGTGCTCTCTCGCACGCACGGCGTGCCAGCGGAAAAGACCAGCCCCATCGTCGTCGCCGAGCGCTTGACCGACGTCATTGCCGTCGTGCTGTTGATTCTGTTGGGCAGCGTGAGCTTCAACGGCGGTCTGCTTTGGGCGAGCCTGGGAGCGTCGGCCGTGGGCGTCGGGTTCGTGTTCATCTTCTGGAACACCCCCGCACAGTGGATCTTCACGCGCCTCGAGGAAACGTGGTTTCGTGCTTTCGTCCCGCGATTGCGCACGGCCTACACACAGCTGCAAGCGTTGGCGTCCCCTTCGGCGCTGCTCATCCCGGTGGCACTCAGCGTGTTGGGTTGGGGCTGCGAGGGAATCGCCTTGTTCGGGCTCTTGATGGGTTTCGACCAGGCCGCCTCCGCGATGCAGGCAACGTTCTTCTACTGCACCGCCACCCTCGCCGGCGCGCTCATCCCCGTACCGGGGGGACTCGGTGTCACCGAAGCGCTGATGCAGGAGCAGCTCATCCGCGTCGGCGGAGTACTGCCCTCTGCGGCGACGGCGAGCATGCTGTTGGTACGGTTTGCCACCCTTTGGTGGGCCGTCGTCGTCGGCTTCTGCGCGCTGGGTTGGCTGCGCTTGCGACACAGCGTGCTCAGCACGAAAGAGTGAGCACCGACACCCCTCAGCCCTCAGCGCCGCGCCGCCTCGGGGTACGAGGCGCGCAGCACGTCCAACGCAAGCTGCAGATCGGCTGGCAGCTCGGACTCGAAGCGAACCCGCTCGCGAGTGTGCGGGTGCACGAAGCCCAACACCGCCGCATGCAGTGCTTGGCGCTCGAGTGAGACGCCGAGGTCCGGCGCGCGACGCCCGTAGAGCGCGTCTGCAAGAAGCGGCGTCGAGCACCGTTCAGCCAAGTGAACGCGGATCTGATGCGTGCGTCCGGTTTCGAGGGTGCAACGGACGAACGCTGCCCTCGTTTGAAACGCCTCGAGCACCTCGACGTGTGTGACGGCTATCTTGCCCGTTTCCGTCTTGCTCGTGAACTTGAGCCGCGCCGTCGGGTGGCGCGAATGGAGCGTCTCGATGCGGCCGCTGCGCGGTACGCCCAGCGTCAGAGCGAGGTAGGCGCGATCGATGTCGTGAGCAGCGAATTGCTCCTTGAGCGCCTCGCGGGCCGGAGCGGTCTTGGCCACGACCAACAAACCGCTCGTGTCTTTGTCGATGCGGTGCACCACGCCCGGTCGAAGCGCACCCTCCGGGTCGCGCGAGTCTGCTGGTGGACGTCCGAAGCCGGGCCGAGCAAGCAACCCATTGACCAGCGTCCCGGTCCAGTTGCCCTTGCCGGGATGCACGACCAAGCCTGCCGGCTTGTCCACCACCACCAAGTGTTCGTCCTCGTAGACGACCTCGAACACGACGTCGCGTTCGGGCAACGCACTGCTCGTGGGGAGCGGGCCTGGCTCGTAGTCGATCACGGCACCGGCTTGCACGGCGTCTTTGGCCCTGGCCGGCGCTCCATCGACCTGAACGCGTCGTTCGGCAATCCAACGCTGCACGGTCGCCCGCGAAACGTCGGGGAGCGCGGCGCTCAGAGCAACGTC
The DNA here is from genome assembly GCA_003235365.1 of Deltaproteobacteria bacterium. Taxonomy (GTDB): domain Bacteria; phylum Myxococcota_A; class Polyangia; order Polyangiales; family Polyangiaceae; genus SZUA-265. The sequence goes on along the minus strand of QJWJ01000265.1, from coordinate 17,556 downwards.
CAGGCGCGTCTTGCGCGAACCTTCAGGGAGCACGACGCGTGGCACGCGCTAACTCCCCTGCCCCGTTCACCACATCAAGCTCTTCACGTGCGCTTTGGAACGAACCAAGATGTCGACGATGGCTCGATCGTACAGGTTGCGTTGGTAGAGGCTGGGGGAGACGCGGCTCTTGTACAACGCGCGCCCCTCCTCGATCTCTTCACTCAGCTCGTCGAACAAGGTGTCCGTCTCGATCCCCCGAATGATCTTTTCCTCGTTGTAGAGGGACAAGTCACTCGCGATTGCCCGCGCCAAGCGTCGGGCAGCTTCCTCGGTCTCGATCAACGGCATCGAAAGTCTCCTTCGGGCAGTATTGCGAGTGCGGAGCCAAGTGTCAAAAACTGGGCAATCGAGGCTCGTTCGCCATGGGGAATCGCGGAAGGAGACCGAGTCCCACCAGGTCTTCGATCACCTCACAGGCCGGCAATCCCACGACGTTGGTGTAAGAACCGCGTACCTCACGGATCAGGAACGCGCCGAGCCCTTGCGCTGCGTACGCCCCAGCCTTGTCGAGCCCCTCGCCGGTGCGCGCGTAGCCCTCGCGCTCAGCCTGGGATGCCGCCCGGAGCGTCACGTCAGTCGTCACGCAGCGACCAGCGCGCCTACCGTCCGAAGTCACGATGGCGTAGTGCGTCTTGACCTGATGCGTCCTGCCGCAGATCTTCTCCAACAGGCGCTCAGCATCCTGGATATCTAACGGCTTACCGAGCACTTCGTTATCCACGAGCACGATCGTGTCGGCAGCTAGCGCTGCGCCAAACGACCGAGGACCAACCGCTTGTCGTGACGCGCGCAGCTTGTCCTCGACCACGCGAGCGAGAAACCCCTCGACGGTCTCTTCGGCTTGGCGCACCTCCGGCACGTCGGAGGGCAGTACGAACAGCGGAATACCGAGTCCACCGAGAATCTCCTTGCGCCGCGGCGACCCCGAGGCGAGGAGCAGGGGCTGGTCCTGAGTCAAGATATCAGTCGACACCGATGGGGCACTACCACGTGCGTCGCTGCCATGGAACGCCGTGGACCGACGCACCGAACCTGACGGGCCGTGGACGCCTGCTCCGGACACGCACCGCCCCTGCCAGCGCTGCGGAACGGTTTACTCCCCCCAGTGGCAATCCCGCTCAGAAGACTCGTTCCTCGACGAAGAGGCGATCCCCAGCCTGCAGCGGGATGTCTTCAGCCTCGCCGGCATTGATCGCATCGACGTCGACGACAACGGTCTTGGAGCCCTTTGGCGTGCGACGTGTGAGGCGCACTCGGTGACTCTGAGCGATCGAATTGAGCCCACCCGCCTGAGACAGGGCTTGCACGAGCGTCATGCCTTGCTGGTAGGCGAAACTTCCGGGCTTCTGCACTTGTCCGAGCACGGTAACCTGCTTGCTTCGGTACTCCTTCACACGCACGACGACGCTCGGATCGGTCAGGATCTCCCGCTCGATCAGCTGCTCTCGTACGAGCGTCGCCACTTGCTGCGGCTCCAGGCCGGCAACTTGCAACCGGTCGAGATACGGAACGTCCACCGTGCCGTCACTGGCAACCTGATACTCCTCGGGCAGGTCTTTCTCTCCGACGATCTGCATGCTGAAGATGTCCCCCGGCCCGAGGCTGGTGCTCTCCACTGGAGCCGGCAGATTCACACGCGCCGCTGGCCGGTTGGGCCCGCACGCGGTCACAGACCCACCGACGAACACGACGAACCACAACACCAACGCCACGAGCCGATACCCAGGCAACCGAGTCAGGACCACCGAACGAGCTTGATGCCGATCGAGTGCCCCGCTCGACGCGGGACGCCTCACATGAACCATCGCGCTCCGAGCATCGCCGTGAAGCGAGAGAACTTCATGCTATCGGTCCCGCCCATGCCGTTGGAAAGCACGTTGTTGCGCGGACTCGCGCTGTATGCGGAATTGAGGAACACCGCAAACGTCGAGGCGAGGCGCCACTCCGCGAAGAGGTACGCCTCGGGGCGAAACTCGCGCGGAGCCTTCGGCCTGAGGGGCGTCCCGTCGGCTTCCCGCGGCATTGCGTGCTGCACGTTGCTCGCGCCTCCACCAGCCGCGACGAACACCGAGGCACCGACGAGCATCGACAGTTCCAAGTAGCCACGGTCCACGATGTAGTAGTTCGCCAGCTCACTCGGATAGCCGTCGCGGTAGTAGCCGATCTTCAGCGTCGAGAAACCGCGCTCCCCATCCTCGCTCGCCAGCTCGGCGTTGCCAGCGATGAACCAGGTCAGTTCCGCTCGCCCGATCGGCGTGTCGAGATCCTCGACGTTGCCCGCCTCATCGGCTTCGTAGAACCCCGAACGCCAACCGCCGAGTACCAACGCGCCGATCTTCGAGGTGATTAGCCCGTTGATGCCCAGCTGCGAAGACACCGACGTCCCGTCATGCAGACGCGTGGGCTGGTAGAGCCGTTTGACGAATTGAACCTCGCCCTGATAGATCAAACCCGTTTTCGGTAGGAAACGCCAAAGGCCACGCGTGTTGGCTCCGTGCACGACGTTGTTCAAACCGAAGTCGGTCTGCTCGTACGCGGTTGCTCGCGCCCCGTAACCGAGGTTCCACTCCAGCAGGCCTCCACCTGGCCGCCAACGGAGATCGGCTCCGCCGTGGTAGACCTTGCGGTTGAAGCTGAGCACTCCAGGGGAATTGAAGGGCTGCGCGATGCGGCTGAACCCCGCGAAGAAGTCCGCGCCGAGTGGACGATCCGGCGAAACGTTCAGCTTGGCTTGGACCGAACCGCCAATCTGCGTCTGTCCTTCGAGCCGCGCCGAGTACTGCTCCAACAGCGAGATCAGCTTGTCGACGGACAGCGAGGCGTCAGTGCGGAACTTGACCTTCGGCGGAGCCGCTTGAGGCCCATCACCCTCGCTGCGAGCGGCGCTCAGCGTTTGCAATGACAGCGACGGCGTGAGCCTCATCCGCAACGTCGGGATGGTCGGCTCTCCATCATCGCCGGAGGCCTGGAAGTAGTTCGAGTCGTAGCCGACTTCACCAGCGAGCCCTGGATGGAACTCGAGGTTGTCCGTGCGGATGCCGATGCCACGAGGCGCGGAACCCTCGAGCCATGGGTGTCCAACCTGCGCGAAAGCGTATGACGGACTCCCCAGCCCGACAATCGCACACATCAAGATTCGCCAAGTTCTACCCATCCGTACGCCACCGGGCTCAGGGAGAACGGAACCCCATCACCGCGCGGCCCTTCGCTAGTCCAAGAAACTGGTAATCGACTGTCAGTCAGCCGTCAATCGACGGCGCTAGCTACCACGGGAACGATCCCCACGACAGGAGCAACCGGAACCGCACCAGGATCGGCGGTTGGCAGGTTTGGGTCAACTTCTATGGTCAGCGTGGCCTTGCCCACCCCGGTCGTCTCGGCTCCGAGGCAGACGTTGGCCTCCGCGGAAACCAACTCGACGCGATCGCCGACCACCAGTAGCAGTCGGTACTCGTGGCGAGCTCGGCCGTCCGCACCACGGCTGAGCGCCGCAAGCATGCCGGACTGGCGATCTCTGGCGGTCCCGAGCGCAAGATCGATCTGGTTCGACTTGTCCGTCAGGCACAACACGCGCACCACGTTGCGATCCTCACGAGCCGTGTCGAGCATTGCAGAAACCTGGCTGCTCACCGCGCCAATCCGACCGATGATAGCGTCGGCTTGAACCTTCATCTCCACGTAGGAGACATTTTCGACGGTCGTCTTGCGCTTCTGAGACCCCTCCTCGGAGGTAGCTCCTTGTTGCGCACGCGCTACGCCCGCGACGACGAGTGCCGCAACGCAGGCCGTGACGAGTCTTTGCCGATGAGTCTTGAACATGGATCGAGTCTCCAGATCGCCTACGCGTCGAGGAATCTCAGTACCTCGTACGTGTACCAGTTGACGTTAGACCCCGAAACCAGGCGAGTCAACGCGCGCAATCGGCTCGATGCTCGGCAGTTCTGCCGCCACTTGCGGTGACACAGGGAAGCGAGCGGGGAAACGACGATGGACATGGTTACTGTTTCACGAAACTGAAGGGAACGCTGACCACCGCCGAACCGCCCTCCGGGGGCGAGAAGCGAACGCTACGCGCTCGTTGCTTGACGCAGGCGACCACTGATTGGGGAAGATTGCCACTGACGGTGGCACTCACTCCCACGACTTCACCACCTGGACCAACCTTCAACCTCAAGTCGATTCGCCCGGCGATGTCGGGGTTTTGAGCTTGTCCACGACGGTAGCAAGCACTGGCACCGCCCTTCATGCGTGCCACGGCGCGTGCCGCATCGGTGACACGACCACCGGCCACGCTCGCGCCACCCACTTGTGCGCGACCGGTGGGCCCCTTGATCTTGGCGACCTTGCCGCTACCTTCGTCGGCAGTCTTGCCGGAAGACCCGATGGACGCCAGCGAGCTGTTTCCGGACCCCGGCCGAATCGCGCCCCCCGCAGCACCGAGCTTCAAGCCACCCGGCCCACCCCCGGAAACGCCCGCGCCGCTTTCTGCCGCCTGGTCCATGACAGCCGTCGCAATGCTGTCACTGCCGGACAGCACGTCGGCAGTCGCGGCATTGCCGAGATTGGCACCGAGGATGCCCATGTCGAACGAGTCGAGTTCCTTGGAGAGAGACGCGACTTCGGCTTGGGACAACTTGCCCGGGGCTGATTCGGTTTTTTGGGGAGTCTTCTGTTTGACCTTGGGTTTCTCGACGACCTCGGCCTCTTTCTCGTCGGCCGCGTCCTTCTTGTCTTCCTCGACGTTTTTCTGCTCGACTTCGGGTGGCGGCGGCAGAGCCTTCACCGACTCCACCAGCTGGGCGACGTTGACGTCGTAGTCGACGACCGGATCGAGCCAATCGGAGTAGATGGCGCCGATCGCCATGAAGTGAACCAGGAACGAGAACGCGGCGATCATCGTCGTCGTCCAGTCGATACCCACCGCCCCGCGCGTCACTGAAACGGGCAGATGCGGTTTTGGCTGCGCCGGTGGCGGCGCGACGAACTGGAACAGCAGCGAACAGTCGCCGAGCGTGACCTTGCCGCGAACGTCTTCGGGCAGGGGCACGCGGTACACACCGTCGGAGTGCTCGGCCCGGTCGCGCAGCTCGTCGAGTTCTACGACACCGGACGGCATCGCGACGCGACCGTCCATGGCGTCGGTGAAGCGCAAGACGTAACGCCCGTCCCGAACGTCGAACAACTTGAACTTGGTCGGGATCTTCTCACCGGTAACGACGAACAGATTGTTCTCGTTCGTACCGATGGTGACGGCTTCGCGCTGACGCAGAACGCGTTCTTCGACTACCCTGCCGTCCCGCAGCAACCCCAAGCGGAGCGCTTTCGGCCCCGACGACCCGACAGCACGCATCACCGCGGTCATCTGACCGCTCGTTGCGGTGGACTGCACCGACCGAGGCTGCTCGCTCATGCCATACCTCTCATTGCCCGCGTGTGATTTGCCCGCATGTGAACTTTCGTGGACGACTAACCATGTTCGCGCTCAGTGGCTGTAACGAGCGACCCTGCCCGATAGTTGCCCGACTACTCGGGTCGGCCCCTAAGCGTACCGCTGCCCACGCAGACGGCCAAACGTTCCTTGGTTAAAAGTGTACGCGAATCAAGCACTTGACCCCTCCGTGCTCAGCCCTGCAGTACGACTGGAAACCCGACCACGGGCCGGCGGCTCAACGGCCGTCGCCTCGATGTAGCGGCGCCAAGCAGCGAGCGCCCGGCGACGACGGCTCTCGGCTTCGCGGATGCACACAGCACAGCACAGCGCGCACGTCGCCCCCACCCCTCCCAAAGCGAACCCGACGCTCGCCTCGTCCCACACCGTGAAGAGCAACCCCGCCAAGCCCGCACCAGCTCCTATCCTCCAGATCCCCGAGTTCATCGCGGCTGAACGCCCGAGCGCATCCTCCACGGTCAAAACCAACTCGCGATGAATCGCGCGACGATTGGCCAGACTTTCGGCAACGTTCAGCTCCTGCACCAGTTGCACCAGCACGCCGACGCCTGCAGCGCTCGTTGGCTCGACGACAGCCGCGGTCGGCCGGGGATTTGCTCGCTCGAGGAAGCGCTTCGGGTCGATCGTCGCCACTGCGGTGATCCGGACGAGGCGGCTTGCAGACAGGTACACGGCAACTGCACACGCCAGCACGACGAGCAGCGCGACCGCGATGATCACGGGGTAGTCATCCCTCTCGCGCACCGATCAGCTTGCCACCTCACGGAACTGCCCCGAAAAATCGCCCCAGGATCGGTGAGGGCGGTTTTCGGGGCCACATTCGGCTCCCTCTGCGCGCAGCTCGGTGCTCTCGGTGCTTGATTTGTCGCAGCAATCAACCTGATTGCTGCTCTCGCACCCGAGTGCGAGCTTTCAGAACGGCGCACGATAGATCGCATCGGTGATGCGCTGAAGAAACGGCTGTCGCAACTCCGCGAGCGTCAACTTCGGCTGAATGCGGCTCACGTCCACGGCGGCAATCGGCTTCTGTACACGGCCGACGATCGTCACCTCACTGATCGTGACGACCTTGCCCTGCGCCAGCACGCGGCGTTGTCCACCGCCGACGATGCTCCCGCCAAATGCCAACGACAACAGAGCCGCCCTGACGATGATACGTCGCCTGATCATTCCCATTCGACATCCTCCTCACCGGCATCTTGTGCAGGTTGAGCCTTCATCGCCTCCAGAACGGTCTTCTTGTTCTTGGCGCGAGCGAGCAGTTCGGCAGCGTCATCACCGGCGCCCGGTCGCGCTGTCTTCTGCAGCGACGAGTACTTCTCGAACATCGAAATGGCCCGGTCGGCAGCTTGTTCTGGCGTGACACCGGGCACGCTCGCGGAGAACAAGTAGACCAAGCCGATGTTGTAGTAGGTCTGGGGCAACGCCGGTGCTGCCTTGCTCACCCAATCCAGTTGGGTGAGCGCTTCGGCTGGACGCCCCTGCAATCGATACGCGTCACCCAGATTGAGATGCACGAGCACGTTCGACGGCTCGTACGCCAACGCACCTTCGAGCAGCGGCACCGCGCCGCCGGCGTTCCCCGCTTCGAGCATGAACGCCGCGAGATTGACGCGCGCCTCGACGATGTCTGGTCGGAGCTGAACGACTCGTTCCAGATCCGAAATCGCGCCCTTGCGGTTTCCTTGCTCCTTGTGGATCAACGCGCGGATGAGCAATGCCTCGGCATTGTCCTTATCGCGCGGCGGGTTTTCGGGACCATACCCGTCGAGGATCGCCGTCAAGGTATACAGGGCGAGGTCCAAGCGCCGATTGCGGTAGTGGTCCCGGGCCAACACGACCATCGCCGGCCGGTAGTCGGGATCTTTCTTGAGCGCTTGACGCGCCAAATCCTGCGCTTCGTCGGAGTTCTTCTGAATGCTTCGCAACTCGGCCAACGCTGCCAAGACTGCCGCGCTGTCCGGCGCTTTGGCGCGCTGAGAGCGCAAGAACGACTCAGCCTCCGAGAGGTTTCCAGTGCGCATCAAGTCACCAGCCACTTCGCGAATCGCAGGTTCGAAGCCCGGCACGATGTCCAGCGCCGCGCGATAGGACTGATTCGCACGGGAGGTGTCACCCGCGCGGGCATAGACCGCACCGAGCGCAAAGTGAGCCTGATACGCTTTCGGATCTGCTGCTACCGCTTGACCGAGCTGGGTCTGAGCACCGGTCAAGTCGCCGCGCTTGAACGCTTGGATCCCGGCTTGGTAGGCGCTGGCGGCCGCTGCGTTCATCTTCGGCCGCGATGCCCGCTCTTCTTCCAGCTGGGCGCGAACCTCTTCGGCACGACTGGTACCCGCTTGTTCACTGGGCAGAGGCTGCTCCGGCACTTCGGGCGGAGCATCGGGCGTGCACGCCAACACGCCCCACGCACACGCCAGGTACGCGAGCCACAGCGGCGGACTCTTCATCGCCCGAAGGTTCATGGTCGGCCTCCCGCATCGGGAGATGGGCCGGGATAGCCGCTCGGATCCGGCGCTGTGACCATCCCAGGGCGCAAGCGCGGGAACATGCCAGGCGCGTAGTTCAACTCGTTGACCCGATTTGCGTACATGGCCATCTTGTCCTCGCCGATGACGTCGGTGAGGAAGGCGAGCCGACGCGTCGCTCGCGCGACGGCGGGTGTCGAAAGGTTGTACCGGCGCGCCAACACCAATGCGGCACCGTAGCGGTCGACGACGATCTGGTCGGCGCTGGCAAGCTCTCGATCTCGTTGATCACGCCACGCGGTCTCGACCTTGAGTCGGACCGCGTCCGCCTTGTCCTGCAGTTCGAAGTTGTCGCTCTCTTCGGCGCGTTGCAGAAGTTTCTCGGTCTTGGCGTCGAACATCTGCAACTCGGGTGGTCGCACGTTGTACAAGCCCGAGCGCAGAGAATCGTAGAGCGTGCCCTGACGAGCGATGGCGGAGGTGCCCCACTGCGGCGACCCGTAGTCATCGACGATGGATTGCAGTTGGTCGTACCAAGACTTCGCTTGTTTGGCGGCCGCTTGGTAGTCACTCAGCACTTGCTGCGGCGTGCCCTTGAAACGGTGGTGGCCACTGTCGTAGTCGAACTTGGCTCGAATCTGACTATCGAGCAGTGAGTACGCCCCTTCCGCGGCAAGGGTCGCCGCTCGCGAACCCAGCGCTTCATTGACGCCGTTGCTGCCTTTGGGTGAGTTGGCCTTTAGCTGGCTGAATGCCGCAATGGCTCTCTCCCACCACTTCGCTTCGCTGCCGGTGTCCTTCGCAGACGCCTTGAGCTTCGCCATCCAGTGTGCAGCTTCGACCACGTAGCGTTGCGCCTGCGGTTCGTTTTCGTGTGCGCTGAAGTAGCGCTGCATCTCCCCCTCGGCGCGCTGTCGTGCCGCGCGGTTGGCGCCAGCGTCCGGGCTGTATTGATCCCATTGCTTGAGTGACGAACTGGCGAGGACGAAGTCAGCCTCGGCAAGCTCGGCCGGTGTTGCGCCCAGGCGAGCAAACGCGTCTCGTGCCTGCCCCATGGCTTTGGCATCGCCCAAACTGGCGTAGAGGTTCATTGCCTGCTGGGCTGACTCCTTGCGCTCCGTCGTCGAGAAGTGATCACTCTTGCCGATTGACTCGAAAGTGACGGCGGCCTTCGGGTAATCGAAGAACAGAACGTAGGCGTTCGCTAGCGCGTCGTAGGCCCCCTTGAGATACTTGACTCGGTCTTCGTACTTCGCGGGACTGGCTTCGACCGGTGGTTTGGCATCCGGATCACCTTCCCGCAGCGCGCGCAGCTTGTCGTCGTTGCCGTATCGCGAGATGAACAGTTCATACATCTCGATGGCACGGTCGTACTCGCCGACCTGCTTGTAAGCATACGCGCCATTCATCGCCGCTTCAGGCGCTTCGTCCCGGTCCGGAGCCGCATCCAACGCCACCTTGTACGCGGCCGCCGCCTCGCGCCACTTTGCGTCGCGGGCAGGCCCCTTCGCCAGCTTCTCGGCTTCGTCGTAGAGCTTGCGTGCATCGAGGTAGGCCACACCTTGGCGTACGGGTGTGCGGATCGCGTCTTCGGCGAGTCGCGTCTCCTCGTCGAATGCACAGCTCTTGGAGTCGACGAGTTGTCGACTCCGAGCGGCATCGCCTTGGAAGTTGCTCATGCTGATCAACTTCTCCCAAGCCTTGTAGCCCCACTCGTTGGAGCCGCAGTAGGCCTGGTAAATTTGATCGAACCGCCGCTGGGCTTCGTCGAACTGACCATAAACGAAGTAATGATCAGCCGCTTGAAACGCGTAGAGCAGGCCGTTCTTCTGTGGGTCTTCTTCGAAGGAGATCGACTCGTTGTACTCGTCCCGAGCACGCACCGCCTGCTGCACCTCGCGCGGAACGTCGAGGCGAACGGGGCGTCGAGCGTCGCCCTCACCTGAAAACGCGACCTCGGCGCGCCTTGGAAAGCCGCGTGTTCCGCCGCTGACCACATAGTCCGAGTAGCGCGCTTCGAGCAGCTTGTCGGCAAGTACCACGAGGTAGTAGGCGGCGGGCTGCAGATACTGGTCGTCTTCGTTGGAGTCTCGCACGCGCCGCGCCGAATCCATTGCTGCGTTCACCTCATCCACACCAGGCGTGCGCCCTACCTGCACCTGCAAGACGACGTTCCAGAAACTCGCGTCAGCCAGCCAGAACCGGCTTTCGTAGGCATCGACGGCATTCGGGTCCTGGTCGATGTAGCCACGCCAACCCTTCGCTGCCTGGCGGTACTCGGAAATCGCTTCATCCAGCAGTTGCCGCTGCACGAGCTGGTCGCTCAACTGCTTCGCCTTCGCGACGAGCGTCCGCGCGGCGTTCGTGTGGTCGGCAGCAGCGCGTTGAAGCCCCTTGCGCACCAACAACTCCGCCTGCTGAATCGCTTCGACGTCCTCGCGATTCGCTTGAGTCCACGGTGTGTCGCCGACGTAGTCTGCCAGTTTGGTGCGGGCGGCCAGCGCCGCGGCCAGTGCTTCTTCGCGCACCGCAGACCTGTCCGGGGCGAGCTTCGCCAGTTCGTCGTACAGCTCGGCGACTCGATCCTGAATCACGGGCGCGTCGCGATCGAGGGGGAACTTGCGCAGCGTCAGCTCCAACGTCGTCACCGCATTGCGATTCTGAGAAATCTCGGTGAACTCTTTGGCCAGCGCCTTGTAGATCTCGACGGTCCACTTCTCGTCCTGCGGGATGAGTTGGGGGTCCTGCACTCTCGCGATGGCAATCTGTAGGCGCTCCTCGGCGCGCACCGAATCCGTTTCCTCGTCCAGGACGTCGACGCGCGGGATGAACGGGTGCTGTGCCGGCGGCCCATCGAAGTCACCATAGGTCAGCGACCCAGCGATGTACGTGTACGCCTCGCTGCGAAAGTCGGCCCCCGGATCGCCGGTTTCCTTCTCCTGTTCGTCCGCGTGCCGCAGCAGCTCCACGTACCAGTGAACCGCGTCGCGATAGCGCTGCTGTTTGTAGTAGGTCCAGGCGCGCTTGTACATCGCTACGCCGTACAGCGGCGGCTTCTGATAGCGCATCGACGCTTCGTAACAAGTCGCAGCGCGATTGAAAGCGTAGGGCCCCCCGCCGGCATCGAGCTGGTCGAAGTGATAGTTACCCAACTGCCACCACACTTCGGCCAGGTAACGCGGCTCCTGACCGGGGTCGACCTCCTGCGGCAGGGCGATACATTGCTCGTACGGGTCGACGTAGATCTGTTCTTCACGCTTGGAGCGCTGTTGATCCACCGTTCGCTGGTCGAGCGGGATTGGATTGCGCGCATACCACTCGTTCCAGAAAGCATCGTCGTGGTCCTGCGCCAGTGGTTGCAACAAGACCTTCGACTTGTCCTTCGGGTCGTCACTCACGCTGTAGTGGTTCGAACAAACGAGTGCTCGCCAGGCCTGTTGAGCCTCTTCCAGGCGGCCAGAATCGTTGAGCGCGTGCCCGAGGTAGTAGTGAACACCAGCGATCTCCTTGTATTCAGGGAACTCCGCGATGATCTGTCGATACAAGCCGACTGCGGGAGCCAACGCTTTTTCGATCGCCAGATCGAAGTCGGCGCGACCTTTCTCTTCGTAGAGCGCTGCGAGCCGGTACATCGCTTCCGGCGTGGCCTGAGGGTCGGCGTTTGGCCCACTGTAGCGCGTGACGAACTCCTCGAGACGCCGCATGGCGATCTCACGGGTCTGAGCGACTCGTTCCTTCTCGAGCTCGATTTCCCGATCCAGATACGTGATCAGTCGACGCCGCCGCTCTTCGTAGTGGTGCTTGACGATCTGGGTTTGCGCTCGGCGATACTCTTGGGCGCCCTGCGCGTACAGCTGCGCTTCGCGTTCCATCTCGGCCAGCGCCGCAAGCTGGGCGGGCGTCGGCTCGGGACGCGACGGCAGTTCACTCCTTCGGCTGGAGTTTCGCTTGGCTTGGTTCGACTGAGCCTTCGAGATCTCTTTGCCGGACGGGGCTGGCACCGACGGAGCGGGCGCGGTTTCGTCGGCGCGTGGATTGTCGATGGCCCCCACCCCGCAGGTCCAAAACCCGATCGCGGCACCGAGCATCCACGCTGCCAAACTCCGGCGCGGCCGAGGCATGCGGTGACTCAAGGTTCCTCCCCACCGTCGTGCAGGACTTCCTTGAACTCGTCGTTCAGGTAGCTCTCGCGCTTGGCGCGTAGACGTTGCAGGTTCTGCATCAAATCGAAGTGTGCCTGGCGCACCTCCCAAGCCTCCTGAGCGATACCGATGTCGGCTCGCAACAGCAAGCTCCCCAACTTGTCTTTGACGGAGCTGAAGCTGTGCATCGCCACTTCGCCAAACAGATGGCGAGCCTGCTGATCGAGCACATCCAAGCGCTGCGAATCGTCGCTCACTTGGTGCGCCTCAATTTCGACCTCGCGCAACAGTACCGCCGCCTTTTCGTCGACGTCGGAAGTGTAGTGAGTATTGAGCGTCGCGATGCGGGCTTCCACGCGGCCGATGCGCTCGAGGAGCGCCGAGGCCCGGGCAGCGAATTCGGCGGCATCTTCCCCGGCTGCGCCGGAACGGGCCAGAGCGAACTCCTTGGCCACCAGGGCGCTGAACTGGCGGCGCAACCGCTCGTCTTCGGCGTAGCTACTCCCCCCGAAACCGACTTGAAGGCGACCGCGCTCCAGCTGCTCACGGTACTCCGTGATTCGTTTCTGATAGACGTCCAGGTCCGCCTCGCTGGCTTTCAATTCGCGCTGAAGCTGAGACTTGCGGGCCGCCGTCATCGCGATGCCGAACTCGTCAGCTTCGCGCAACATGCGTCGTAGGCCGTTGACGATGGCGCGCATGCTGTCCGTCTCCAAGCTCAGCTGCTGCAACGTCTGCGACGTGGAGTCCCATTGCCGATTGGCGGCGGCCTCGCGCGTGAGAAAGTCCCGCAGCTCCACCGGCAACGCGGCCACCTTCGCCATCAACGCTTGCCGCTCGGAACGTACCTTGGCCAGTTCCCCGCCAGCCCCCGCGTCGAGCTCACCGAGCATTTCGGCCATCGCACGCTTGGCAACTTGCAGCTTGTTGAGCAAGCCCAGTGTCTGCTGAATCTGAGTCCGCAGCACGGGAAAGGCTCGCGCTTTGGTCGGCGCACTGAGCACACCTCCCATGGTCTTGGCCAAGCGAACCGACTCGGTAATCATCTGTCGCGATCGGGTCACGTCGTCGATCAACGCAAACGCACGTTCGTCTTCGACCTCTCGCACCCATTCCATGATTGCCGGAGGCAAAGCTCCACTGGTGCGCGCTCCCAGACGCTGCTCGACGAGACTGTCGTAGTAGGCCGCCGGGGTCGAGTGCTCCTCGAGGAAGGCCTCCAGCTGCTCGTAGGCCGGTGCAAAGCGGTTTCGTACACTCTGGTAGGCCAGCAGGGCTTCGGGAAACTGCTTCGAGCGAAGCATCAGATCGGCGCGAAGCAACGCACCTTCAGCAAGACCGAGACTCTCGGGCGCGTAGATCTCCAGAACCTCGAGGGTGTCTTGCGCTTGAACGAAGTCTTCCAGCTGAACGTAAACCCACGCGAGCTCGAAAAGCATCGTCGCGAACTCGGGCGACTCTCGGCTGATGCGCGCGTAGGCGTCGACGGCATCGAGCGGGTTCTCGGTTTCGTAGAACAGGCGACCCAATGCCATCCAGGCCAAGTCGACGACGTGCTGCTGGTCGGGAGTACGGGGGGTCAGCGTCGTCACGCGCTGGAACTGCAAGATCGCCAGAGCGAACCGCTGTGATACCTCGGGCACCTTCGCCGCATCCTCGGGGCGAGCCGGCCGAGCGTTGTCGCCAGCGGCTTGATTGGTGTAAACGACACCCAACAAGTACTCCGCCTGAAACGCCATCGGTGACGACGCGGGAATCGACGTCAATGCTCCAATGGCCTCATCGTAGCGCCCTGCCGAGAAGCTCGCCTTGCCCCGCGCATAGCGCAAGGAACCATCCGGATCGTCATTTCCGAGCTTCGCCAATTGCTCGAACACGAAGTCCAACTCCTGCGGAAACCGGCGACGCAGCGCGACGTCGACCAGACGACTGAGCGCGCGCCCGGTGTGCGCTGCGTAGTCCTCCTGGTTTCCGCGGCTGACCAATTCGCGCAGATGACGGCGAGCTGACGTGAGCTGGTGCGTGCGGAAGTAGCTTTCGGCAAGCAAGAACAGCGCATCGGCGTGCGTCGCGTCGTCGGCCTTGCCTTGCCGATACAGCTCCAACACCTGATTGAGGACGTCGATCGCCGTATCGTGGTCGCCATTGCGCTGAAGCATCTCACCGATCGCCAAGCGCTCCGTTGCGGACTTCGGTCCAATCTGCTGGCGACCGTTGAGCGCAAGCGCTTCAGCCTCTACCTGTTGCGTGGCGAGCTGCGCCACTCCGATCGCTTCGTCTTCGGAGAGCGCCAGAGCGCTACCGCAAATCAGCACGCTGCAGGTGGCTGCGCCGAGGCGCAGCGCGACGGGTCGCCAACTCATGGAGCCCCGACGTCGGCAGCCTCTGCGCCCTCCAACGGGTCCTCGCGGAATCGCAAATCCGGACGCTCGTTGAGCGGTGTCGTTGCCGTACCCTTCTCGTAAGAGATGATCGACAGCTTCACGGCCTTGCCTTGACGCACGGTGAAAGTCATCGTCTTGTTCGTCTCGAACGTGTATCCACGCAAGTACGAGAACACGCCGTAGCCGTGACCTTGCAGCTTCACGACTACTTGCAGCGTGTGATCACCCGGCGGAATGGACCCCTCGAAGATCGGCGTCGTCTTCTGCCTGGCGTGCGGTGCCTCTTTGCCTGTCTCGTTGTACTGAACCGCGCCGTCGAGCACGACCATCACCGTCGAAACACGAAAGGCGTTCGACATCTCGTTGCGGAACTCGATTTTCGCCTCGGCTCCACCGACGCCAGACTCCAACACGGATTCGCTCAGCAAGCTCAAGCGCGTGTGGCTACGTCGAATCTGTTCCTTGAGCTCCTCGACGCGGGACTCCAAATCGCGCAGGCGCACGACGTATTCCGCAGCCAAATCATCACTCTGCTTGCCTTTGGAGGCTTTCTTCGTCGGCGGGGCAACCGGTTGCGCGGGTGCTCCGGCAGTCTTCGCCGGCGGCGTCGCAGGCTTGCTCGGTGCTGCAGTTGCGGGCTTCGCGGCGGGCTGCTTCGCGGTCGCAGGCGCCGCAGCACCGAAGCTCCCCGACGACGTCTTCGATGCCTCGGACCCTGCCTTGGCTTTCGCGGGCGCAGCTTTGGCTTTGGTGGTCTTGCCGCTCGCAGAGCTGTTGCCGGTGCTCGCCTTGGTTTGTTCGGCACTCGCGTAACCGGCGGGCATCAGGAGCAGGCAAAGACACGCGAATGCGGCCATCAAAACGTGGTGCAGTTTCATCTTCCCTCGAGCGTTCCTTCGACCAACCTTGAAAACTGTGGGTGATTCTCCAAAAGGGAGCTCGCCGCGACGGGAATTTTGGTTTGTGACGCGACAGAACGCAACCGGGCTTTTTGGGTTTTCTGTGGCAAAGTTTCTGCTCGCTCCGAGCAGCGAACACCGATAGACTGGTTCACCAATCCCGACGCCTCTTCCCGAGGCAATGCAGCGATACATGCGTTGCTCCGTCAACCCAGGGCTCACGACCAGGATCCGCCCTTGCAGCGCAGACGAGCCGTTCCCCCAAACCGACAGCGAAACGTCCCGGCCCGCTCGCATCCAAGCGACGAAGCCAGTGACGAGCTGTTGATGGCGCGTTACCAACGGGGTGACAGGGATGCGTTCGGCATCCTGGTGAAACGGCACCAGACGAACATCTACAACTTCGTGCTGCGGCACGTGCGCGATCGCGCCATCGCAGACGAGATCGGGCAAGAGGTGTTTCTGCGCGTGGTTCAGCGCGCCGGCGAATTCAAGCACGAAGCGCGATTCGGCACGTGGCTGTACACCATCGCGCGCAACCTGTGCATCGACCACGCCCGCAAGCAGAGTCTGCGTCGGCACCCCTCCCTGGACGCCCCGCCCAACGACCGAACCGGGCGTGCGCTGGGCGAAGAGATCGCAGATCCCCGACCGCGTTCGAGCGTCGAACGCAGTGCCACCTCGTCGCAGGTCGGAAAATCGATCCTCGCCGCCATCGACGAGCTGCCTCCGGACCAGAAGGAAGTATTTTTGCTGCGTGAAATCGGCAACTTACCGTTCAAGGAGATCGCCGAAGTCACTGCGGCAGGGGAAAACACCGTCAAGAGCCGAATGCGCTACGCCCTCGAGCGCCTTCAACAGGCGCTGAGCGAATTCGAAGAATACGCCCGGGAACTGAAGTGATGGACTGCGAGCGCTACGAGAGGGTCCTCATGGACCTGCTGTACGGAGAGCTGGACGAGCTCACGCGCGCCTCAGCCAACCGCCACGCCGATCAGTGCTCCCGCTGCCGCCAGCTGCTGGCGCGCTTGAAAGCGACCCGGGAGGTCGGGGTCTTGCCTCTGGAAGATCCTCCGGAGAGCTTCGAGGCCCGGATCTTGGCGGCCGAACGGCGGGTTCACGAGGGGTTGCCACTCCGCGTCAGGCTAGGCCGAAGTCTGACGATCATCGGTGGTTACGCGATGCGACCTCAGCTCGCGATGGCGGCACTGGCGCTGCTGATGATCGGCTCGAGCCTGGCATTCCTTCGGCCTCGACCGGGGTCTCACACCTCGTCGGTCCAGGTCAGTCAACGCGGAGTCCCGAAACCGGAGCCCGAGGCGGTGATGGTACCCCTCAACGAGCCGACGGCTGCCGTCGAGCCGTCCGAGCCGCCCGAGCCGCCAGCGGAAGAGGAACTTGCCGCAGCCCCGGAGAAGGAAGAGAACGACACCGAGACGGCCAAGCCGGAACGGACCGCGCCGGGGGCCACCGTCGCCATCGCGGTGGCCGCGCCGTCAGCAACCGAACCGAACACCGAAGACGAGCTCGATCTCGCGCGTCAGCGCGCCGAGGACCGGGCCTACACGGCTGCGATGGCCGCATTCCGACGCGCCGACTACCTGTCGGCTCAACAGCAGTTCGACGCAATCGTGGGCGCGGGGGGCCACAACGCGCCGGCAGCGGAGTTGTACGCATCGCTGGCCGCCGAAGAGGCCTCTGGGTGTTCGACGGCGCTCCCTCGATTCGACTCGGTGGCAGCGAAGTACCCGGAAACGCATCTGGCGCACACGGCGACCTGGCACAGTGCAACGTGCCGAGCAAAGTTGGGCCTCAACCGCCGCGCAGCCCTGGACTTCGAACGGCTGCTGCGCGTTCCTGCCTACGCAGAGCGGGCACGAGCCGTACTCGCCCAGCCCGGGCTAGCCGCGGCTGCAGCGGCCGATCAGAGCGCGGCTTCTGCCAACGTACAGCCCGCCAGTCAACCGCAGGCGTCCAAGGCACTGGCTCCCACAGAGATTTCGTCGACGCCCGCGCCCAGCTCCGGCTCGAAGCGAGGCAAACTCGACACCGCCCCGGCGACCACAACCTCCGCACGAACCAAGAGCAAGCCAGGCAAACCGGGCGCGACATCCCCCTCGCCCAAAACCGCGCCGAGCAAGGTGAACCAGGGGAAGAAGCCCAGCTCCAAAA
>QJWJ01000017.1 GCA_003235365.1 Deltaproteobacteria bacterium | reverse complement strand
GCTCATCGATTTGGACCTGACGTTCACCCTGCAGATGGTGATCTTCATGGTGCTGATTGTTGCCTTGAAGCCTTTGCTCTTCGACCCGGTTCTGAAGATCTTCGAAGAGCGTGAAAAGCGCACCGAAGGGGCGCGAGACGAGGCGCGGGCGATGCAGCAAAAGGCTGGTGAACTGCTTCAGAAGTACGAAGCCGAGCTGCAGCGAATCAACCGTACGGCTGCCGAAGAGCGCGAGAAGATCCGCGCGGCAACCGCGAAGCTGGAGGCCGAAATCCTCAACGAGGCGCGCGAATCGACGGCGCGAATCATCGAGCACGGCCGAGCCGAGATCGAGGAGCAGGTTCAGAAGATTCGCTTCGACCTCGGAAGGCAGTCGGAACGTCTGGCGCACGACATCGCGACCGCAGCGCTGGGACGGGATCTATCATGAACAACACGACGACCTCACGATCGACCGCAGCTCGCTTCGTGGCTTTGGTGGCTGCCGGACTGACCGCGTCGGCAATGGTCCTGTCCGCCCCCGCTGACGCTTGGGCGGCAGAGGATGCGCACGATTCTGCTCATGCAGACTCCGAACATGCGGTGCACGGAAACGATCACGGTGCTGACGATCACGGTGGCGGCGAACACGGCGCCGACCACGCGATGGAAGTGAACTGGATCTACGGCGTTCTGGGCGAAAGCGACGAGGTCGACGAGCCGAGTCTGCTGTGGCGCAAACCGGGGATGCCGGTGCCGCTCGGCGCGCAGATCCTCAACAGCTTGATCCTTTTCTACGTGCTGTACCGTTTCGGCAAGAAGGCTGTCGTGGACGGTCTGACGTCGCGTCGTGAAGGCATCATGCGCGGCATTGAATCGGCTTCCAAAATGAAGTCGGAGGCCAAGGGCCAACTCGCCGAGTACGAAGCCAAATTGGCGAAGATCGATTCGGAAATCGAGCGTGTCCGCCGAGAGATGCGCGAGGCCGCCGAGGCCGAGCGCGTGAGCATACTCGAAGAGGCGAAGAAGCGCCGTGAGCGGATGGAGCGAGAGGCCAAGCTGCTGATCGATCAAGAGCTCAAGGCCGCTCGAGAGGAGCTCGTTCACGAGACGGTCGCCAAGGCAATGGAAAGCGCCGAGCAGTTGGTGAGCCAGAAGGTCAGTGGAGATGATCACCGCCGTTTGAGCGACGAGTACCTCGCATCGCTGCAGAACAGCATCACGCGCACCGGCATGGCCCGCGTGCAGCGGACTGGAGGAGCACAATGAGCGATTCGACCGTTGCAGACCGCTACGCGCGAGCAATTTTCGAACTCGGCGAAGAAGCCGGCAGCTTGTCCATGCTCAGCGATCACATCAAGCGCTTTGCCGATCACTACACGGCGAACGCGGACTTGCGCTACGTGTTTTCAGACCCCGTCATCGACGAGACCCAGCGCGAGAACCTGGTCGGGGCATTGGCGACGCGCCTGGGATTGAGCGCGCTGGCAACCAATGCCTTGAAGCTACTGGCTCGCCGCCGTCGCTTGGGTGTCGTCAAAGAGGTCGCTCAGCGCTTGATGGTGCTTTCCGACGAGAAGCGCAACGTCGTTCGCGTTCGCGTCAAGTCGGCCCAGCCCCTCGCTGACGACTACTTCAGCAAGCTCACCAAAGAGGTGCAAGCCGCGACGGGCCGCACGGTGGTGCTGGAACAAACCGTCGACCCCAGCCTGATCGCGGGCGTTCTGACGCAGATCGGCGACAACACGATTGACGGCACCGTCCGCGGGCGCCTCGAAAACTACAAACAAAAGCTGCTCAGCGCTCTGTGACGAGTGCCGAGCGGATGCAACAGCAAACAACCAAGCGAGTAAGGTCATCATGCAGCTGAGTGCCGACGAGATCTCTCAGATTATCAAGCAGCAAATCCAGAACTTCGACCGCGGTGCACTCGTTGCCGAGACGGGGACGGTGATCACCACCGGTGACGGTATTGCGCGTGTTCACGGTCTGGAAGGCGCGATGGCTGGCGAGCTCGTTCAGTTCGACGGCGACGTGTTCGGCTTGGTGCTCAACCTCGAGCAAGACAACGTCGGTGTGGCCATCTTGGGAGCTGCCACAGGCGTCAAAGAGGGCTCGAGTGTACGCCGCACCCAGCGCATCGCCGAGGTTCCCGTTGGCGAGGCCATGTTGGGCCGCGTCGTCAACGCACTGGGACAAGCGGTCGACGGCAAGGGGCCGATTGAAACCAAGGAATCGCGCCGCATCGAAGTCAAGGCGCCGGGTATCATCGCGCGTCAGCCCGTCAAGGAGCCCATGCAGACGGGGCTCAAGGCCATCGATTCGATGATTCCGATTGGTCGCGGTCAGCGTGAGTTGATCATCGGTGACCGCCAGACCGGCAAGACGGCAATCGCCATCGACACCATCATCAACCAGAAGACGACGGGCGTGAAGTGCGTCTACGTCGCGATCGGTCAGAAGGCGTCGACCGTTGCCCAGGTGGTGGACAAGCTGACCAAGGCCGGGGCGATGAGCTATACCACCGTCGTTCTCGCGTCGGCGACGGAAGCAGCACCGCTGCAGTTTCTTGCACCGTACTCGGGTGTGGCGATCGGCGAGTACTTTCGTGATCGCGGCGAGCACGTGCTGTGCGTCTACGACGACTTGTCCAAACAAGCCGTCGCCTACCGTCAGATGTCGCTGCTGTTGCGACGCCCGCCGGGTCGCGAGGCGTACCCCGGTGACGTGTTCTACGTTCACTCGCGTTTGCTCGAGCGTGCAGCGAAGCTTGCCGAACGATGGTACGTGGTCAAGAAGGGCACCGAAGTGCCGCCCGGCGACGAGAAGTTCCGCGGCGTCGACGGCCAGGTATACCTGATGGGTGAAGGCCGCGAGCATGCCGAGAAGTCGCTCGAAGCTCGCGACGACAAGGCGGAGCTCGAGGTCAAGAAGGACCCCTTCTCCGGCGGCTCGCTCACCGCGCTGCCGATCATCGAAACTCAGGCCGGCGACGTCTCGGCGTACATCCCGACCAACGTGATTTCGATCACCGACGGTCAGATCTTCCTCGAAAGCGACTTGTTCTACTCGGGTATTCGCCCCGCCATCAACGTCGGCATCTCCGTCAGTCGCGTCGGTGGTAGCGCACAGGTCAAGGCGATGCGAAAGGTCGCTGGTACGTTGCGTTTGGATCTGGCCCAGTTCCGAGAAATGGCTGCGTTTGCTCAGTTCGCGAGCGACCTGGATGCCGCAACGCGCGCCCAGCTCGAGCGCGGTGAGCGCATGACCGAGCTGCTCAAGCAGGGCCAGTATCAGCCGCTGCCCGTCGAACGCCAAGCCGTGATCATCTACGCTGGTATTCACGGGCACATCGACAAGTTGCCCGTCGCCGCGATCAAGCAGTTCGAGAAGGAGCTGTTCGCCTTCCTCGACGATAAGCACCCCGACGTGTTCGAGGACCTGCGTACGAAGAAAGAACTCACCAAGGACATCCAAGAGAAGCTCGACAAGGCGCTCAAGGCCTTCGCCGAGAAGTTCGTCCCGGGCAGCTGAGCCGTCCAGAAGGCCCCACGACCGCTCGATTCAACCAGCGCCGCACGCAACTAGGATTTCCCAGTGCCCAATCTGAAATCGATCCGCAAGCGCATCAGTACCGTCAAGTCGACCCAGAAGATCACTCGCGCCATGAAGATGGTCGCTGGTGCGCGCCTCAACCGGGCTCAGCAACGCATCACCGCGATGCGTCCCTATGCGGTGACGACGGGCAAGGTGTTGCGCGAGGTCGTCCTCGCTGGTCCGCACGCTGGTGGTGGCGAACCGAGTCATCCGCTGTTGGCCGTGCGCGAAGAGAAGAAGGCACTGTACGTCGTGGTTACGAGCGATCGCGGGCTGTGTGGTTCCTTCAACTCGAGCATCAACAAGCGCACCGAGGCTATCTGGAAAGAGTCGGAAGGTTCAGGGCGATCCATCGAGTTGGCGTTGATCGGGCGCAAGGGGCGTGACTACTTCCGCCGGCGCGGGGCGCCCATCCGTGAAGTGTTCGATGGGCTGTGGGACAACTTGGGCATCGAGTCGGCGCGTCGCGTGGCACGTCGCGTTCTGACGCCGTTCGTACGTGGTGAGATCGATGCCATTTACCTCGTCTACAACCAGTTCAAGAGCGCCATTTCCCAAGAGGTGATCGTTCAGCCGTTGCTTCCGCTGCAAAACTGGGTGCGTGAAGAGGAAGAGACCGGCATCAACAGTCAGTTCATCTTCGAGCCCGACCGTGGCACGCTGCTCGAGCGCCTGGTCCCGATGTACGTCGAGATCTCGGTGCTGCGCGCACTGTACGAGTCGATGGCGTCGGAGCTCGGCGCGCGGATGACGGCGATGGACGCCGCGACGAAGAACGCTTCCGAGGTGATCGACTCGTTGACTCTCCAGTACAACCGCGCTCGTCAAGCCGCGATCACCACCGAGATCCTCGAAATCATCGGCGGTGCTGAGGCTCTCGAGCAGGGCTGACGAGCCGACTACGCGTGCCTTTGCCGGATTTGGCGGCGCTCCGCTGCGACGCGTCCGGCGTTCTGGAGCGCGTCGGGTGTCGTGGAATCGACGGGCGTGGCGTCCTGACGTCGAGCAGTGTCTTGCCGTTCCACGTCGTAGCTCATGCCGGGCTGGTCGTTCTTGAAGGAGATGAACGAGCGGGTGTCGGGTGTCTGTCGGACCTTGCAGGCGCGCCCAACACCGCGATCATCGTCCAAAGGCTCGCTATTGCGGACCTCGAGCGTCGTCGTCGCGTGCGGGACGCGAACCCGACTTCGGTGCAGCCCACGTCTCGGTCGAAACGCCCTGGACCGAACAGCGATTGGTGTGTTCGAAGGTAACATGGTGTTAATCTGATGCGGTTTGATTCCGCGATGTCGTCGGTGCTCCGCGATGGCGTGATGTGAGAGACGCCGAGAGGCTGCGCGACGGAACGAGGCGCGATTGAGGTCACCAACGAGGGGTGGGTTGGAAGCCTCCAAGCCGTGATTGAGGAGCTCGCATATTTTGTCTGACTGCAGAGCTCTTCGCATTTTGTGCATCGTGTCAGGGTAACCAGAGGTCGCAGGTGAACTTGCGATGTGGCGATGGGTTATCGGTTTGTATCGCTTCGGCGGCGCGAAATGTTCGCTGCGATACGATGGATCGCTAAAAATCAGTAGAGATAATCGATAGATAGGACGATTCAATAGAACCGTAAGTTTGCGCCGCTTTTCAGGCGTTGACTTGATCTGTCGTTGGTGCACCCTTGCCCGCGATGGTTTGGCGTAGGATCGCGTTGCACGCAACTTTGACTCTTGGTTTGACCGCGCCTTTGGCAGCATGCGGGTCGAGTACTCCCCCCCAGAAGTCGCCGACTGCGTCCGACGGTTCTTCAATCGAAGAAGGCGAGTTGGCCGACGTTGAGGAGCTGGGTGGTGTTCCCAGCCGCTGTGTGGTTCGCAAAGGTGCGTGCATGCCGCCCATCAAGTGGGCGGAGCGGCTTTGCCAGAGCGGCGTCTACGAAGACCTCGCGTTGTACATGTTTCAAGCGGGCACTCCGTGGACGCGATTCTACATGCGGACCGGCCTCAACGCCGTCAACGGCTGGGGCCCCACGGTGGCCGAGGACCTCGTCTATCGCGAAGAGGTGATCCCGATCAACTACCGCCGCCAAACGGAGGCGTTTAGCGTCGAAGGCTCGCTCGGTACGTTCGATGTGATCCGGTGGAACGGTAGCTGCGTCACGCTCGACGTCGGTGAGGTCACGAAGAAGCAGCCCCCCGCTCCCCGCAACTCCCGCGTCGAGTGGAAGGAGCTCAGCGAGGAAATGCAGGACGCTCTGCGCAAGGGCTCGGAAGTGGAGAGCGTCTACCAAGCTCGTCGCAAAGAGTGCAAAGGCGCCAGCATCGGACGCGTGACGGACAAGTGCGAGTCACTCGACAAGAAGCTGCCCGACGTCATCGCGAGCTACGTGCGTCGTACGAGCGACTTGCCTGAGCCCACCGAGCACCCCTGAGCCGCCGCTTCGCGGCTCTTCAGCCGACTGGACGCCGGTCCGAGAGGTGAGCACGCCGACTGTGTGTGCCGGGACGCTCCGTGTCTCCGATGTGGGCTTGCCGCATGACGTCTGGTGCCGTGGCTCTTGCGTGCCAGCAAGTGCTGGAAGGTGTTGCACATTTTTCACCGCCCGGGGTCCCGGCGCGGTGGGTGATCGGTACGGTGAGGCGTCGGATGCGGACCGCGCCGCCGCTTGGGTGCCTCGACTTCGCTGCGGCGCTAGTTCGGCAGACAGTCGGCGATGTCGGTGCTGCGCGTATCACCTTGCAAGATTGAAAAGCGCCGGTGGGGTGCGCGGCTCGAAAGTGCTACCGTTCAAAGACGACGAGCACCATGGTCGAAACCGAATTCAATCCAGAACTGAGGGTCTTGATTGTGGATGACGATGCGGCCTCTCGTCTCTTGGCTGCGCGCACGCTGCAGTCCGCAGGGTTTTCGACGCTGACGGCCGCAGACGGCAGTGAAGCGTTGGAGCGGGTGCGACAGTTTCCGGAGTCGATTGGCGTCATCGTGCTCGACGTGCTCCTGCCTGCGCTCGGTGGGTTTCAGGTCTTGGAACAGCTCAAGCGCGACGAGCGCTGTCGTGACATACCCGTGATCCTGCTGACCGCCCAGGCGAACCAGGAGTCCGACGTGGTTCGGGGTATCCGAGTCGGTGCTGATGATCACGTTCAGAAGCCGTTCAGCAACGTCGTCCTCAAGGCGAAGGTGCGGGCGTTGTGTGACCGTCGACGTGAGTCCCTACGGTTGATTCATCGGCTCAAGTTGGCCGAAGAATTGGCTGCAACGGATGCTCTGACCGGGCTCGGGAATCGGCGGGCATTTCAGGATCAGTTGGACGTCGAGGTTGCCACGGCGCGACGGCACCGCAGGCCTCTTGGATTGGTCGTGTTCGACATCGACCATTTCAAGAGTGTCAACGATCGGTTCGGCCATCCCGAAGGCGACCGAGTGCTCGAGTACGTGTCTCAGAAGATGCGCGGCGCGTTGCGGGTTTCCGATCAGGCGTATCGACTCGGTGGAGAAGAATTCGCGGTGTTGCTTCGCGACTGCGAGGCGGAAGGAGCGATGACGACTGCCGAGCGCGTACTAGCGGCGGTGGGTGGTGCTCCGTTTCGCTTTAGTGGCGGAGCCACCGAGAAGGTGACGCTCAGCGCTGGCGTCTCCGTGATGGATGCCTCGAACGCGTTCGATTCCGTCGACCTGTTTGCCCGCGCCGACAAGGCTCTCTACGAAGCCAAAGCAACCGGTCGCAAGCGTGTCGTTCAGGAGCCCAACCGCACCGCGGCCCGCGCCGTCAAGGCGTCCGCCTCTGGCGCCGGCGGCCGCGGCCGTTGACCTCGCGCGTTGTTGCTGAAGGTCTCGACGGTGCCCCCCGATGAGCGTTCGCAATTCGCGAACGCTCATTCGATGCAACAGAGAATGGAGTCGAGATTGCGACTGCAACGGGAAACGTTTTTTCGGGCCCTCACCAAACGGGGCCTGAAGAACTGCCGACAATCGCGCTCGCCCATTTGCGCGCCCACCGTCACTTGGCG
>QJWJ01000508.1 GCA_003235365.1 Deltaproteobacteria bacterium | reverse complement strand
ACGTCAAGATGGTGATGCCGGGCGACAACGTGACGGTGGAGGTCGAGTTGATCACGACCGTGGCGCTGGAGGAGCAGATGCGCTTCGCCATCCGTGAGGGTGGCAAGACCGTCGGCGCCGGCGTCGTGTCCAAGATCCTCGAGTGATCATTCTCAACTCGGAAGTGAGCACACTCAAATGGCAGATACGACCAAGATAAGAATTCGCCTCCGGGCCTTCGACCACCAGCTGTTGGACAAGTCTACCAGCGACATCGTCGAGACGGCTCGTCGCACCGGCGCGCGCGTGGCGGGTCCCATCCCGCTGCCCACCGGCATTCGCCGCTACACGGTTCTGCGCGGACCGCACGTGGACAAGAAGTCGCGCGAGCAGTTCGAAGTTCGCACCCACAAGCGCGTCATCGACATACTCGAACCCACGCCGCAAACGCTGGACGCGCTCATGAAGCTCGACTTGTCCGCTGGCGTGGACGTCGAGATCAAGAGCTGATTTAGGAGCATCCCATGCTGAAAGTTGATGTCTTCAATCTGAAGCGCGAGAAGGTCGGAGAGCTCGAGTTGGCCGAAGAAGTCTTCGGCGCCGAGGTCAAAGAGCACCTGTTCCACGAAGTCGTCGTGGCTCAGCTCGCATCCCGACGTGCTGGTACCAAAGCGGGCAAAGAGCGCGCTGCGGTTCGCGGCAGCAAGAGCAAAATGTACAAGCAGAAGGGCACCGGCAATGCCCGTCACGGCAACATCCGTGCGCCCCTCTTCGTCGGTGGTGGCCGCGCCCACCCGCCGAAGCCCCAGGACTTCAGCTACCGTCCTCCACGCAAGGTGCGTCTCGGCGCTCTGCGCGGGGCGTTGAGCCTGCTCGTCAAGGAAGGCCGTATGACGGTCGTCGACAGCATCGAACTCGAGGCGATCAAGACCAAAGCCCTCGCAGGGGTCCTCACGGCACTGCAATCCGAGGGCAAGACTTTGGTCGTCGACGACAAGAGCAACGAGAACCTGCGCCTGTCGATTCGCAACATGCCCGCAAACCAGTTCTTGCCCCCCGAGGGCGTGAACGTCTACGACCTGCTGCGTCACGACCACCTGATCGTTTCCAAGCAGGCAGCCAAGGCCATCGAGGCCCGTTGCAGCGGAGACAAGGCATGAGACCGGAACAGATCATTCGACGTCCCATCGGGCTGACCGAGAAGGCTTCGCGCTTGCGCACCGAGGCCAACCAGGTCGTGTTCGAGGTGGAGCGTACCGCCAACAAGATTCAAATCCGCAACGCCGTTGAGCAGTTGTTCGAAGTGAAGGTGACCGACGTCAACACCTTGGTCCAGCGTGGCAAGGTCAAGCGCCTCGGTCGTCGTGAAGTGAAACGCCCGAACTGGAAGAAGGCCATCGTGACTCTGCGCGAGGGCGATGACATCCAGTTCTTCGACGAGTCTGACGACCAGGCTGAGGAATAATCATGGGTATCCGCGTATATCGACCCACGTCCAACGGGCGTCGTCAGTACTCCACGAGCGACTTCGCCGAGGTCACGACCAGCACGCCGCACCGGCCGCTGATCGAGCAGCAGAGCGCTACGGGCGGGCGCAACAACTACGGCCGCATTACCAGCCGCTTCCGCGGCGGTGGGCACAAGCAGCGCTATCGCGTCATCGACTGGCGTCGCAACAAGATCGGCATTCCCGCGACGGTTGCCACCATCGAGTACGACCCCAACCGCACTGCACGCATCGCGCTGCTCCACTACGCCGATGGCGAAAAGCGTTACATTCTCGCTCCCGACGGTCTCTCCGTCGGACAGCAGGTGATCTCGAGCCGCAACGCCGACATCAAGCCCGGCAACTGCATGCCGCTCAACGCCATTCCGGTCGGCACTGCCATTCACAACCTGGAAATGCGTCTCGGCAAGGGGGCGCAGCTGGTTCGCTCCGCGGGCGTTTCGGCGCAGTTGATGGCCAAAGAGGGCGCATACGCCCAGGTCAAGTTGCCCAGCGGCGAGGTTCGCAAGATCCACGTCGATTGCCGGGCGACGGTAGGTACCGTGTCGAACGGCGACCACAAGAACATCAAGCTGGGCAAGGCGGGCCGCGCACGTTGGCTCGGTCGTCGCCCGCACAACCGCGGCGTTACGATGAACCCCGTCGATCATCCGATGGGTGGTGGTGAGGGCCGCACCAGTGGTGGTCGTCACCCCTGTTCGCCGTGGGGCCAACTCGCCAAGGGCCAGAAGACCCGCCACAACAAGCGTACCGACGGCATGATCGTCAAGAGCCGCAAGCAGAAGTAAGAAGCATATGGCACGTAGTATCAAGAAGGGCCCCTTCATCGACGGCCACCTCGCGGCGAAGATCGTCGCGGCACGCGCCGAAAACTCGCGCAAGGCGATCAAGACCTGGTCGCGGCGCTCCACCATCTTTCCCGAAGCGGTGGGGCTGACCTTCGCGGTTCACAACGGCCGCAAGTTCGTCCCCGTGTTCGTTTCGGAGAACATGGTTGGCCACAAGTTCGGCGAATTCGCGCCGACGCGGACCTTCACCGGCCACGCCGGAGACAAGAAGAAGGGCCGCTGACCGAGACACTGGCAATCTGAGCAGACGTGGGCGCCCCTCCACAAAGATGCTTGCGGGGGCGCGACTCGTCTGCTAGGTAGCCGTTCCCTTTCCGCCGGGGCATCTCATCTCCTGGAAATCCTGGGATGAGGCGGCCCTGGCACCGGGGTGTAGGCACGAGCCTCCCCCAGTAACGTGACCGCCACTGGCAACCCGAACAGGGGCGCCGGTGTGGTCTCGGGGACGGCGGGTCTCAAGACGGAGAAACTGTCGGATGATAAGCAAAGCTACAGCTAGATTTCAGCGGATTAGTCCGCGCAAGGCTCGGGTCATCGTCGGGATGGTCCGCGGGCTCGACGCCGCCGAGGCACTTCAGCTGCTCGACTTCACGCCGAAGTCTGCTGCGCCCATCGTGCGCAAGCTGATCGCCAGCGCCATCGCCAACGCCCGGGTCAAAGACACGGATCTCGATCCCGAAACGCTCTTCATCAGCAAGGCGACCGTGGACGAGGGCCCCAACCAGCACATGCGCCGCTGGCGCCCCCGCGCGCAGGGCCGCGCAACTCGCGTCGTCAAGGGCGTCAGCCACATTCACATCGAGCTGGACGCGCACTGAGCGCTCGGACGATTGATTCTGGAGCATTGATTCATGGGTCAGAAAACGCATCCGTATGGCTTCCGTCTTGGCGTAATCAAGACGTGGACCAGCAAGTGGTACGAAGCCAACCAGTACTCGGATTGGCTGCACGAAGATCTTCGCATCAAACGCGCGGTCAAGGACTATCTCGGTAATGCCAGCGTCGCGAGCGTCGAGGTCGAGCGCGCAGCGAACAAGGTGAAGGTCATCGTCTTCACTGCGCGCCCGGGCATGGTCATCGGCAAGGGCGGCAAGGGCATCGAAACGCTGAAGATCGGCAACCTCGACAGCGCCCAAAAGGGCGAGACGAAGTTCCCGGGCGTTCAGTCGTTCACCAAGAACGAGGTGTTCATCGACGTCCAAGAGGTGCGCAAGGCAGAGACCAACGCGCAGCTCGTCGCCGAAAACATCGCCGTTCAGCTCGAGCGTCGCATCGCCTTCCGCCGCGCCATGAAGAAGGCACTCGGCACGGCGATGAAGTTTGGCGCCAAGGGCATCCGTATCCGCTGCGCCGGTCGTCTCGGCGGTGCTGAAATGGGCCGCATCGAGACCTACCGCGAAGGTCGGGTCCCGCTGCACACGCTGCGTGCGGATGTCGACTTCGGCTTGGCCGAGGCTCGCACGACGTACGGCATCATCGGCGTCAAGGTTTGGATCTTCAAGGGCGAAGTACTGCAGCGCAAGTCTCGCCGCATTCTGCAATAGAGGTTGAGAAAGAGTCATGCTCCAACCCAAACGCACCAAATTCCGAAAGCAGATGAAGGGCAAGAACCGCGGCATTGCCTGGCGCGGCTGCGATGTGTCCTTCGGCGACTTCGCCCTGCAAGCCACCGAGGCCGCGCGCGTGAGCGCCCGTCAGATCGAGGCTGGTCGTATGGCGATCATGCGTTCGGTCAAACGCCAAGGCAAGCTGTTCATCCGCATCTTCCCCGACAAGCCGGTCACGAAGAAGCCTCTCGAAGTTCGTATGGGTTCCGGTAAGGGCTCGGTCGAGTTGTGGGTCGCACCGGTCAAGCCGGGCAAGGTCCTGTTCGAGATCACCGGCGTCACCGAAGAGCAGGCACGCGCCGCGTTCAAGCTTGCCGCGAGCAAGCTGCCCATGCACACGCGCTTCTTGGCGCGGGAGGACGGCCTGTGAAAGCAAAAGACCTCAAAGAGCGGGACACCGCTGACCTCAAAGAGCTGTGCGAAATGACGCGCAAAGAGCTCTTTGCAAACCGAATGAAGAACCATACGGGCGGCTTGGACGACACCAGTCTGTTGCGCAAGGCCCGCCGCGACATCGCGCGCATCGAGACGCTGCTGCGCGAACGAGCGAACCAAGGGAGCTGATTGTGACCGAAGCAGCCGTAACCGAAGCCGCGAGCGAGCCGACGTCCTACAAGCGACGCATGATCGGCCGCGTCGCGAGCGACAAGATGAACAAGACCGTCGTCATCGAGGTCGTGCGCTACAAGATGGACACGATGTACAAAAAGTACGTCAAGGTCCGTAAGCACTACCAAGCTCACGACGAGAACAACGAATACCACATCGGCGACCGCGTCGAGATCATGGAGCACCGTCCAATCTCGAGGCACAAGCGCTGGAAGGTCGTGCGCCTCATCGAGCGCGCCGTCACGGAGTAACGCGTCATGATCCAGGTCGAGTCAGTATTGGACGTCGCCGACAACTCCGGCGCCAAGACCGTCAAGTGCATCAAGGTACTCGGCGGTTCGCACCGCCGTTACGCTACGGTCGGTGACGTGATCGTCGTCAGCATTCGCGAAGCGCTGCCCAGCAGCAAGGTTCGCAAAGGTGACACTGCACGAGCGGTCATCGTACGCACCAAGAAAGAGCTGCGCCGCCCCGACGGAAGCTACATCCGCTTCGACACGAACAGCGCGGTCATCATCAACAACGCAAAAGAGCCGATCGGCACCCGCATCTTCGGGCCTGTCGCTCGTGAACTCCGCGCAAAGAAGTTCATGAAGATCATCAGCTTGGCTCCGGAGGTGCTGTAATGCGTCGGCTGCAAACTGGAGATACGGTCATCGTCACGAGTGGGGCGAACAAGGGCCGTCAGGGCAAGGTCAAGCGCCTGGTCGCCGATCAGTCCAAGGTCGTCGTCGAGGGCGTGAACATGGTCAAGCGTCACATGAAACCGACGCCGCAACGTCCCAGCGGCATCGTCACGCAAGAGGCGCCAATCGCTGTGAGCAACGTCATGCTCGTCGACCCCGAAACGGGTAAGCCGACGCGCGTGCGCTACGAAGTCAAGGACGGCAAGAAGGTCCGCGTGGCCAAGAGCGGCGCGGTCATTTCCAGCGCTCGCGCTGCCGGCTGAATCGAAGTCAGGATGCAATCATGAGCGTCGAGTATTCACCCCGCCTCAAGAGCACGTACGACGACAAGGTCGTGCCGGCTCTCAAGCAGCGCTTCAACTACAACAACGTCATGCAGGTCCCGCGCCTGCAACGCGTCGTCATCAACATGGGGCTCGGCACTGCCGTCGGAAACCCGAAGGTGATCGACGCTGCGGTCAACGAGCTGACGGCTATCTCTGGTCAGAAACCAGTGGTGACCCGCGCCAAGAAGAGCATCGCCGGCTTCAAGCTACGCGAGGGCATGCCGATCGGCGTCATGGTGACGCTGCGCCGCGAGCGTATGTGGGAGTTCATGGACCGCTTGGTCAGCCTGGCGCTACCCAGGGTCCGCGACTTCCGTGGCATCAGCCGCCGCGCTTTCGACGGCGCTGGCAACTACACGCTGGGTCTCAAAGAGCAAACCGTTTTCCCCGAGATCGACTTCGACAAGGTCGATGCGGTCCGCGGGATGAACATCACTTTCGTAACTACTGCCGAGACCAACGACGAGGGGCGTGAGCTGCTCGCCCAACTCGGTATGCCGTTCAGGAGCTGAAAGATGGCACGTGCTTCCCAATGGGCCAAGATGAACAAGGTCCCAAAGTTTTCGACGCGTGTGGTGCATCGCTGCAACACGTGTGGTCGCTCGAAAGCCGTCTATCGTGACTTTCGGCTGTGTCGTGTGTGTTTTCGGTTGCTAGCTCTCAAAGGTGAACTCCCCGGAGTCACCAAGGCGAGCTGGTGAATTAGGACGGGTGAGGTCGTAAGCAATGGTGACGGACCCGATATCAGACATGTTGGCTCGCATCCGCAACGCAGCGGTGGCGAATCACGAAGTAACCCGAATCCCGGCGAGCAAGATGAAGGCCGCCATCGGAGAGATCCTCAAGCGCGAGGGTTTCATCTCGGACGTACGCGTCGAGGAGGGCGAGGGGCCGCAGACCCGCAGTCTCGTCGTCGCTTTGAAGTACGACCGGGAGCGAGGCAGCGCATTCCGCGGGATGAAACGAGTCTCGAAGCCCGGGCGCCGCGTGTATGCGCGGCATGACCGGATCCCGCGTGTGCTCAGCGGTCTCGGGATCTCCATCATCAGCACGTCGCACGGGTTGATGACGGATCACGAAGCTCGCAAGAACAAGGTCGGCGGCGAGATCCTGTGTGAGGTGTGGTGATGTCAGCTGAAGCAACTCAGCCAAAGCAATCGCGACTCGGCAAGATGCCAATCGCCATCCCCAAAGGGGTGACGGTGGACATCGCCGACGGCAAGGCGTCTGTGAAAGGGCCCAAGGGCAACCTTTCGTTGGATTTGCCCGAGTCCGTCTCGGTGACGAAGGAAGAGGACAAGCTGCTCGTCAAGAGCTCGGCTACTGGTACCGACGCACCGCGGCTCCAAGGCCTCGGAAGGGCATTGTTGAACAACATCGTAGTCGGGTGTGCGGAAGGCTACAATCGCACGCTGGAACTGCATGGCGTCGGTTATCGCTGTGAGCAGAAGGGACAAGAGCTCCACTTGGCGCTCGGTCTGTCTCATCCCGTCGTCTACACGCTGCCCCAGGGCGTCAGCGCCGAGGTTCCGAAAGATGCCAAGGGTACG
Source organism: Deltaproteobacteria bacterium (assembly GCA_003235365.1). Lineage (GTDB taxonomy): Bacteria > Myxococcota_A > Polyangia > Polyangiales > Polyangiaceae > SZUA-265. Next base: position 458 of record QJWJ01000508.1, on the reverse strand, counting down.
CTGATCCACCTGTCCTCGGCGGACAAGGCTGCTCTCGGTCAGGCAGCAGCGGTGATTCGTTCGTTCCGCCCGCCTGAACCTTACGGCGGCAAGGGCGTCCGTTACCGCGGCGAAAACATCCGCCGCAAGGCTGGCAAGGCCGGTAAGAAGTAAGTCCTCGGTATTGAGAGGCTCACTCGGTTTTTGAGAGGCTAGAAATGAGTTCCAAGATCACTGGCCGCGAGCGCCGTAAGTATCGCATCCGAAACAAGATCTCCGGCACGGGCGAACGCCCGCGTCTGAGTGTCTTCCGCACCGCCAAGCACATCTACGCCCAGGTGGTCGACGACGTGAGCGGCGCGACCGTCGCGCACGCGTCGACGCTCTCTGGAGATGTCAAGGATGCGGTCAAGGAAGGTAACAAGACCGACGCTGCGAAGAAGGTCGGCGCGCTGATCGCGAAGATCTGCCTCGAGCGA
>QJWJ01000447.1 GCA_003235365.1 Deltaproteobacteria bacterium | reverse complement strand
CTCGCTAGCGGCCTGTTGTGGCCGTTTGTCGTGTCGGCCCTGGCCGAGCCGGTGGGCGCCCGCGCCGAGGCTGTCGGGTTCGTATTGGGAAGGGTGCAGCGGGTGGCGCCGCCTCCGCCTGCTCTCGAGCTGCCGCCGGATGCCGTCGAGTCGTTCGAGGTGGAGGAGCCCGTGGCCGGAGGGGACGGCGCCGAGCTCGAGTCGTCTTCGCCTCCCCGCAAACTGAAGAAGCGAGCTGTCGCACGTCGAGCCGGTCCAGCCTCGGCATCGCCCCAGCCGAAACACGGTTTGCGAGTGCGGGCTGACACCGTTCTGCGATTGGCCAATGCCCGTGTCATGCCTCAGGGCAGCTACGTCGAGGCGTCGGGGAGTCGTCCCGGGGGCATGCGGTTGGCGGGAGTATCTGCGTTCGGCGTGGGGTTGCAGGACGGCGACGTCTTGACGACCGTCGGGGGCGCGTCAGCATCGAGTCGACAAGCCGTCGTTTCGGCGGTATTGGCAGCTCGGGCGAAGCGCGCTCCGCTGATCAGCGCGGTGTTCTGGAGAGGCGATGAGCCTTGGCAACTGCTCGTGGAGATGCCCTACCTCAACCCCCGCCCACCGACTGCTCAGCCGCCCGCGCTCGTGGCCCGCGACGTTCCGCCGGGTGAGATGCGGCGAACCACCAACTGAAATACCAATCACCCATCTTTGAGCCCAATGAGCGATTCAGAACAATCCCCAGCAAAGCTGGTTCAGTGTGTCAAGCTGGGCCAGGAACTTCCCGCGTTGCCCAAGGCGCCGTTCAAAGGGCCGCTCGGTCAGCGCGTTTACGACACCGTTTCGGCCCAGGCGTGGCGCATGTGGCTGGAACACTCGAAGATGCTCATCAACGAGTACCGTTTGGATCTCGTCAGTGAGCACGGCCAGCGGATCTGGATGGAGGAGCTGGAGAAGTATTTCTTCGGTGACGGGTCTGCTTTGCCTCCCGAGTACGTCAAGAACGACGAGGATTGAGTCCGCACTCAGCGGCGGCGCGGCGCCACATCACTCAGCGAGTCGGGGCCTGTTGTCCTGCGAGTCCGGCACGGCCCATTCGAGGAACTGTTCGATGTACAGGCGCTGGGCATCGACATGGTTCTTCCAGTGCACGCCGAGATACTCGTGAAACAACTGCACGGCGAGCGACGCCGGATCGTGTCGCAGAGCTCCCTCGAGGTAATCGGCCTGCCACCGGGCATTGTCGAGCGCATCTGCTTGCAGCTGTTCGGACCGCGCCGCGCCGAGTGCGACGTTGCGATAGGCCAGCGCTGCTGCGGCTTGCTTGGGGACCTCGAGCAGTGCGCTGGCGTCGGTGATCCCGTCGAGGCATTGCAGTACTGCGCCGACCGCGTGGTGCACGCTCAGCGCCACGTAGCGCTCGACGACTGCGTTGATGTGCGCCTTGAATGGGTCGTCTGGAGGAGTGAGCCAACGTCGCACGACTTCGACCGTTCGATCACGATGGGCTGGCAACTCCGCGAACAGTCCTGCGCGTGCTTGGCGCACGGCGCGCAACGAGGTGGCGTCTCGAGCCCAAAGATCAGCTGATTGCCATGCGCTCATGCACCGGGTTGCGATGCTCGGAGGCAGGCACTCCAGCAGGCTTCGCCTCGCCACGGTGAGGGAACAAAACAGCAGACCGCGATGCTGCAAATCCCCGACGTGGGCCAGCTTCACGCTTCGTTCGAAGCCGCGCGGGAATTTTCCAGACAGTTCCAGGTGTGGCTCGACGAGCGTCAGTCGCTTTCTCGGTGCAGAATGGGTGGCCACGCGCGAGCCTCGGTACAATGATCCGTCACATCACTTACCACCCAGCGTCGAGGTTCGTCTCGTGAAGATTCTTGGTTTCGCCCGCATCGAGTTGCTCCGGTGGCTCCTGCCTTTGTCGTCGCTGATGGCCTGCGGCGGAAATGAAGCCCCCGTCGGTGTCTCGAACTCGGACGGTGACAGCAAAGACCCAGCGATGCAGGATTCCGGACCGGACGCCACCAATCCCGCGGCGGGATGGGTCGGTGATGGCACCCTCGATACCGTCGATCTGGTGGAGGTTTACGACGCCCCCGACGATTTCTTCTGTACGCGAGCGGGCTGCCGACCGGGCCTCGCCGTGGATCTCGAATTCAACCCGGCTCGGCCGGGTGAGCTCTGGGTTCTGTATCGCCAACCGTATTCGGGCGAGTTGTGCGAAGAGACGAACAAGACGTCGCTGGGTTGTCAACTGATGGCGAGTCGCGTCGTGGTGATCAGCGATGCGGACACCGACCATTCGTCTGCGGTGATCAAGGATGACGGCAATGCTTGGCATTTCATGCGCGTGGCCACGGCATTGGCCTTCGCAGACGACGACACTTTCGCGACGGTCGGCGAGGTTCGGACTGGCAACTTCATGGACGACCCGCTGGACTTCATGGGGCCGACGTGGTGGTCAGCGGATCCGGAGATCTTCGGCATCGACTTTGGCCTGAACGGCTCCCACCTGGACATGCTCCATGCCACGCCGTTCGGAATGGGCATCGCCCACGATCCGACACGCTTCGTGGATACGGCCGGGACCGGAACTCGTCCGGTGTTCTGGGCCTTCAACGGCGCTGAGGGCGCGATTGATCGGTACGATTTCAAACTGCCGCACGAACCGGGAGGCAAAGACCACTCCGACGGGACGCTGCACCGTTATGTCTGGGGAGAGCTCCTGATGGAGGCAGGTGTACCCAGTCACATGGAGTTCGGGAGCTTGGGACGAGTTCCGGCCCCTTCGGGTGGGCTGTTTGGTGAGGTAGCGCAAGACGACGACGGGATGGTCGATGATTGGCGCTTGTTCGCCTCAGATACTGGTCATCAGCGGGTCGTGAGCATCGATCCCGCCAAGGGCAGGCTCGGCGCCGGATTTCGCACCGCAGATGATCAGTTGGTCGATCCGCGGGAGGTCGTCGAGGTGTCGCTCCAGGTCGTGGTTCCCACGGGGGTGATGCAGTCGCCCAGCGGTCTGGCCATCGCTGGTGACCTGCTTTTCGTCGGCGACGTGGAGACCGGCAAGGTGCACGTATTTCAGCTCGATGGAACGCCGCTGACCGTTTTCGACACCGAACTACCGGTGGGCGCGCTGGCCGGGCTCGCGATTGGGCCTGATGAACGCCTGTACATTGCCGACTGGAACGAGGGCCGCGTTTTGCGGGTCGAGCCCGAGGGCGCTCGCTGAACGCGGTGTTGGGGGGAGGTTTGCCGACAGACGCGTCTCGGTCGACCACGGCGGGCGCAGTGGGGTTGTATCCGCCTGCTGGGTGAAGGTTCCGGCGGGCACCTCGCCCCAGGAAACGCCAACGAATCACCCGGCTCCCGTTGCCGTCGCCTCGACGACCAGTTCGCGTCGGCCTGGCGGTTTCCTGATTCACGAATGTTTCCGGTTCTGTCAGGTCTGTTCCGGACCCAGGACGGTTGGGCGGACGTAATTCGGTGACCCCCCGCGGCCGTTCGATTTCACGTGCGCCCTAGTGGCACTCTGGCCCGCGTCCGTCTATGCAACCGCGCCGGATTTCGCTTGGGCACAACGGGCCCATTGCGGCTGCAAATCCGCGCTTGCTATCGTTTCGCGCACCCTCGACGAGTCGTCATGGCAGAAACAGAAGACCTTCTCAACCCATCCAACCTGGCGTTCGTGGAGTCCATGTATGAGGACTACGTCGCCGAGCCGAGCTCCGTTCCCGAGTATTGGAGGAGCTACTTCGAGCGAGAGATGGGAGGTAACGCGTTCAAGATCCGTCCTGGGTTTACGGCGCGAAGCGTCTTCAACCCGTCGCCTCCACAGGTTCACGTGGGGTCCAACGGCCATCATTCTGGCAACGGCAGGTCGAACGGCGCTGGGGCTGCGTGGAGCTTGCCAGCGGACGCATCACCCGACAGTGTGCCGTCGCCTCCTCTGGATTTGTCGAGTCAGCCCGAGCTTCGAATGCCTCCGCTGGGCTCGGTCATGCCCAACGGCTCGATGGATCACGCCGTCCGCCAGGACCGCGTCGATCAGTTGATTCGTGCTTATCGCGTGCGCGGGCACATGATCGCCAGCATCGACCCGCTCGACATGCCACGGCCAGAACACCGTGAGCTCGACCCGCAGTACTACAAGCTGACCGAGGTCGACATGGATCGCGAGTTCTCCAGTCGCACCATCTTCGGCACGGAGACGCTGACCTTGCGTCAAATCCTCGAGCGCCTGCGCAACACGTACTGTCGCAGCATCGGCGTCGAGTTCATGCACATCCACGACCTGGAGTCGAAGAATTGGCTGCAAGAACGCATGGAGGGCACGGAGAACCGCCTGACGCTCGATCTGGAGCGGCAGCGCAAGATCCTCACCATGCTCACGGATGCGACCATTCTCGAGGAGTTCATCCAGAAGAAGTTCTTGGGTGCCAAGAGCTTCTCGCTGGAAGGCTCTGAGAGTTTGATTCCGCTGCTCTACTCCGCGATTGAACGCGCCGCCGAACATGGCGTGGACGAGGTGACCCTGGGCATGGCTCACCGCGGGCGTCTCAACGTTCTGGCAAACATCATGGGCAAGAGCCCGCGCGAGATTTTCCGCGAGTTCGAAGACCGCGACCCGCAATTGTATCGCGGACGTGGCGATGTGAAGTACCACCTCGGCTACAGCTCGGACTTCAAGACCACCACGGGTAGGTCCGTGCACTTGTCGCTGTGTTTCAACCCGAGCCACCTGGAGTACGTCAACACCGTCGTGATGGGGCGTGTGCGCGCGAAACAGGACCGCTTCGAGGACGACGCGCGTCAGCGCAAGATGGCGATCCTGATTCATGGTGACGCCGCGTTCGCGGGTGAAGGCATCGTGCAGGAGACCCTGAATCTCAGCGGGCTCGACGCGTATCACGTGGGGGGGACCGTGCACGTCATCGTCAACAATCAGATCGGCTTCACGACGTCGCCGAATCAATCTCGCTCGACGACCTACTGCACGGACGTCGCGAAGATGCTGCAGATCCCGATTTTCCACGTCAATGGTGAGGATCCCGAGGCAGTCGCCCAGGTCGTCAACATGGCACTGGATTTCCGCGCGCAGTTTCAGCGAGACGTGGTCATCGACATGTACGGCTACCGTCGGCATGGGCACAACGAAACCGACGAGCCGTCGTTCACCCAGCCCCTGTTGTACAAGGCCATTTCCAAGCGACCGGGAGTCCGCGACGGGTATCTGCAACACCTGCTCGCATTGGGCGGTCTGAAGCGCGAGGAGGCCGACCAGATCGCTGTCGAGCGCCGCGAGATCCTCGAGCAGGAGTTGAGCGCCGCTCGGCAATCGGATTTCCAGGTCAACGAGGGTTGGCTGCTCGGCTATTGGGACGGTTATCGCGGTGGCCCCGAAGCCGACGTTGAAGATGTCGAGACGGCGGTTTCGATGGACCGCATGCGCAACGTGTTGCGGCGCCTGACAGCGTTGCCCGAGGGCTTCACACCGCACCGCAAGTTGGAACGTCTGTTCACTTCGCGCCAGGAAATGGCTGCGGGAAATCAACCGCTCGATTGGGGGGCGGCGGAGCTGGCCGCAATGGCGACGTTGTTGCTCGAGGGGGTGCCCGTGCGCTTCACCGGACAAGACGTGGAGCGAGGCACCTTCTCCCATCGCCATGCGGTGATCCACGACATCAACACGGGCGAATCGCATTCGTCGCTGGCCAACCTGTTGCCGGGTCAGGCTCGGGTGCATCTGTCAAACAGCCCGCTGAGCGAAGCTGGCGTTCTCGGTTTCGAGTGGGGTTACAGCCTCGATACCCCCGAAGGTCTCGTGATTTGGGAGGCGCAGTTCGGGGATTTCTGCAACGTCGCCCAAGTCATCATCGATCAGTTCATTTGTAGCGCCGAGGACAAGTGGAAGCGTTTGAGTGGCTTGGTGCTGCTGCTGCCTCACGGCTTCGAGGGCATGGGGCCAGAACACTCCAGCGCCCGCATGGAGCGCTTCTTGATGTTGGCGTCCGAGGACAACATGCAGATCGTTCAGCCGACGACGCCCGCGCAAATCTTCCACCTCTTGAGGCGTCAAGTCATTCGCAAGTGGCGGAAACCACTCGTCGTGTTTTCGCCGAAGAGTCTGCTGCGTCATCCGATGGCGACGAGTTCGCTCGAAGAGGTAGCTCAAGGCCGTTTCGAACGTGTGATCGGTGACGATACGGCCAAGGGCGGTGCCGATACCCGGCGCATTTTGCTGTGCTCAGGGAAGATTTGCTACGAACTCGAGAAACATCGCAAGGACCTCGGGCGAGAGGACGTTGCCATCATCCGGGTCGAGCAATTGTATCCGCTGCCCAAGAAGGGGCTGGCCATGGCCCTCGAGAAGTTCAGCCCTGGGACGCCAGTCGTTTGGGTTCAAGACGAACCGGCGAACATGGGGCCGTGGCAGTACATGCGAATCAATCTGGGCGAACGCGTGTTCGGCCGCTTCCCGCTCACGTGCGCCAGCCGCGAAATCTCGGCTAGCCCGGCGACGGGTTCTGCGAGTAGTCATCGCATCGAGCAACAGGAGTTGATCGACGCAGCGTTTGGCTGAAGGTGGCACCCGCGTCAGACAAGGCCCTCTGCAAATCTGAAGGAGCAAGACATTGGCAGTCGAATTGAAAGTCCCAGCCGTCGGCGAGTCCATTACCGAAGTTCAAATTGGTGAGTGGCTCAAGTCCGAGGGTGACTCCGTCGGTCGCGATGAACCGGTGGTCATGATCGAAACGGACAAGGTCACCGTAGAACTTCCGGCCCCCGTGGGCGGGAAGATCACAAAGATCGTGCTCAAGGCAGGGACCACTGCCGCAGTCGGCGACATCGTTGGATACATGGAGGAGGGGGAGGCTCGAGCGACCGCCGCGGCCATTCTCAACGCACCCAGCGACGGCACGTCCGAGGCAGCTCCAGCTCCAGCGTCTGCCCCGACTCCGGCTGCGCCGGGGTTCGTGATGCCGGCCGCAGCTCGCGCCATGCACGAGGCCGGAGTCAACCCCGCCGACGTGACCGGTTCTGGGCCTGGCGGCAGAATCCTCAAGGAGGACGTGGCCAAGGCCAAGGCTTCGTCCGGAACCATGAAAGCTGTCGTCCCGCCGCCGCCGTCCAGCACCGTGGTCGGTGGAGATCGGGAGGAGGAAATTGTCCCGATGACGACGGTGCGCCGCCGCATCGCCGAGCGTCTCGTCGAAGCGCAGCAGACCGCGGCGATGCTGACGACGTTCAACGAAGTGGATATGAGCGAGATCATGGCCCTGCGCAAGCGTTATCAAGATGCGTTCGTGGGCAAATACGACATCAAGCTCGGTTTCATGTCGTTCTTCGTCAAGGCGTGCGTCGATGCCCTCAAGCAGTTCCCGGCGGTCAACGCCGAAGTGCGTGAGAAGAACGTCATCTACAAGAACTACTTCGACGTTGGGGTTGCTGTCGGTGGCGGTAAGGGGCTCGTCGTGCCCGTGATCCGCAACGCAGAGCGCCTGAGTTTTTCGGAGATTGAAAAGACCATCAGGGACTTCGGGGTTCGCGCCAAGAAGAACACGATTCGCCTGGACGAGTTGCAGGGCGGGACGTTCACGATCACCAACGGTGGCGTCTACGGGTCGTTGCTCTCCACGCCGATCCTCAATCCCCCGCAGAGCGGCATCTTGGGTCTGCACGGAATCGTAGACCGACCGGTGGCCGTCGACGGCCAGGTCGTCATCCGTCCAATGATGTACATCGCGCTCACCTACGATCACCGTATCGTCGACGGTCGTGAGGCGGTGACGTTCTTGCGGCGGATCAAAGAGGCCATCGAGGATCCATCGCGGATGCTCATCGAAGTCTGATCGTCGCGGCAATCCGAGAATCGCAGTAGTCCGAGAATCGCAGTAGTCCGAGAATCGCAGTAGTCCGAGAATCGCAGTAGTCTGAGAAACGCAATTCAACCGATCGAAGTCATGACCGAGAAATACGATCTAGTGGTGATCGGCGCAGGCCCCGGAGGCTACGTCGCCGCAATCCGAGCGGCCCAGCTGGGCCTCAAAGTCGCTTGTGTCGAGTATGAGTCGCGTTTGGGCGGCACGTGCTTGCGAGTGGGCTGCATTCCGAGCAAGGCGTTGCTCGAATCGAGTGAGAAGTACCACGAGGCACAGCATGCGTTCGCAGACATCGGTATCAACGTCGGCGAACTGAATCTGGACCTCGGGCGCATGCTCGAGAAGAAGGATTCAGTCGTTACGTCGCTGACGTCGGGCATCGACTTTCTGTTCAAGAAGAACAAGGTCACGCGCGTTCTCGGGCACGGCCGCATCGCTGCTCCAGGCAAGGTCGTCGTGCAAGGCGAGGGCGGGGAGCAAGAGCTCCTCACCGAGAACATTCTGATCGCTACTGGCAGCAAATCGGCACCGCTCCCCGGCGTAGAACTCGACGGCGACGTCGTTGGTACGAGTACCGAGGCGTTGTCCTATCCGGCCGTACCGAAGCACTTGGTGGTGATCGGCGCGGGCGTCATCGGTCTGGAGCTGGGTTCCGTGTGGCTGCGTCTCGGCGCGAAGGTGACGGTTCTGGAGTATCTCGACCGAATCCTGCCAGGCATGGACCTCGAACTGGCCAAGGAAGCGCAGCGCACGTTGAAAAAGCAGGGCTTCGAGTTCCAGTTGTCGAGCAAGGTGACCGGCGCGCGTCGCACCGACGACGGGGCCGTCGTCGAAGTCGAAGGCAAAGAGCCCATCATGTGTGACCGGGTTCTGCTAGCCGTCGGGCGTGTCCCCAACACAGACAATCTCGGCCTTGCCGAGTTGGGCATCGAGTTGGGGCGTCGCGGTGTCGTCCCGGTGGACGAGCACTTTCAGACTGCGGTTGCCGGTATCTATGCCATCGGTGACGTCATCGACGGCCCCATGCTTGCGCACAAGGCGGAAGAAGAGGGCATCGCCTGTGTCGAACGCATCGTGACCGGGTACGGCCACGTCAACTACGACGCAATTCCTGGCGTCGTTTACACGCACCCCGAGATCGCCAGCGTCGGCAAGACTGAAGAGCAACTCGTCGAATCGAGCACGCCGTATAAGAAGGGTGTGTTCCCGTTCGTCGCGAACGGCCGCGCCAAGGCTTTGGGAAGCACAGAGGGCCGAGTCAAGATCCTCGCTCACGCAGAGACTGACCGTGTGTTGGGGGTTCATATCCTCGGGCCCCGGGCAGGCGATCTCATTGCTGAGGCTGCCGTCGCCATCGAGTTCGGCGCGAGCGCTGAGGATGTTGCCCGGGCTTGTCACGCGCATCCCACGCTGGCCGAGGCACTCAAAGAAGCTGCCCTCGCCGTGGATTCACGCACCATTCATTTGTGATGACGCACTGCTGACGGCCCGGCGGTTCTCCGACGGGTCGGGTTCGGTCGATACTTTCTTCTCGCATGCGCAGGGGAGTCGCCGCGCCGATCGACCGCATCAGACAGGTTCGCCGACGCGACGAAACGTAGCGTTCAGTGCACGCTGGCGGTGTGTTCCAGCGGTGGCAGCGCCGGATCCACGTCGGGGATGGCGCCAACCAAGATTGCCCGCAAGTAGAAGAACACGATCGCGCCAGCGCCCCAAATCAGCGCCAGCGCGACGCCGCCGTCGATGATCCCTCGCCACGGGTAAGGGAGGCGGCTGACGACCATGACGAGCAACACGACGAGGGTCACGGTAGACCACGCGACGGTCCGTCCACGTTTCGTTGCGTGGAAGAGGGACATACAGAACGCCGGCGCCAGGGCGATGTGCAACGCGTTGGGGCTTCGGCTCAGCGCCAGGGCGCGGGCGACGACACGCGGTGAAAAGCGCCGTTGAAACGCTCGGTAACCCTCGCCGTACACACTGAACACGATCCAGCCCGCGTATACAGCCAACTGCGTCGTGCTCAGATCGTCTGCCGTCACTTCCAGAGCTCGCCCGCCCAGGCGCCAAATGGCTTGCCCGAGCAGGGTCAGGACGCCGAGCACGCCCCAGGTAGCGATGAGAAATTCCCGGATGGTGAGCTTGTCTGACATGTCGTCGTGGGAGGGCAGGACCTTGCCATCGGCATCCACCCGGGGAAAGGGCTTCGGAGCAAGTGCCGAAGATCTGCCGACTGCCCTGCAGGCTGGGTCCGAGTCGCTTCGCGACCCGGAGTCGTCACGGTGCCCGCGATTGGTTATTAAGGTATTGAAATAACTGATGTATTGGTGTGCGCCTTGGGTTGGTGTCGCGCGGTTCACTCCAGCTCCGATGCGGCACGCAGTCCGCCCAACTGCCCCTCGATTTCAGTCAGTAGGCTGTACGCTTGGAGCCTGGCTGGATGGGGAGTGGTTGCGGCGACCTGCAGCCAGGCGCGGGCCAGCAAGGGCAGGGGTGTGGAGACTCCCTCCGCCTCGACGTCGCGCTGTACCAGTGCAAGTAGAGTGGGGGCCGAGCTCAAGGGAGCTTCGTCGAACAGCGTGCCGACCAGCGTCCATTCTTCAGCGTCCACGAGCAGTCGGAGCTCACGCTCGACAGATTGTGAGCAGGCGTTCCAAAGGGCTCGAAGTGACGAGTCGCGTTTGGTGCGCCCCCAGGTTTCTACCGCGGCACTCACCAGGCTCGTCGGCAGTGTCGCGACCGCGGTGGCCGGGTAGTCGTGGCCCACGAGCAACAGCAGGCGGTGAGCTGCCAGCGAGAGGTACTCGTAGGGAATGTCAGAGATGAACGGGTGTGCCTCGCTCAACATCGTACGCAATGCGACGTCGGTGACGTGCGGCCAGAACGCTGCGGCGAATGACGATCTCGGATGTAGCGCATGCCCACTGCTGTCGCGCCCCGCGGCCGACCACAGCTTCCAGGCGGTTGTCGCGATGGACTCGAAACGATCTCGGGACAGTTGCTGCAGCACCGAGACCAGTCGCGGTTGGGTGGACAGCTCCCGGAAATCCTCCCAAGTTGGCTCGGCGAACAACCGAGCGATGATCGTCAGCGGGTGGCGTGGTGTGCTGGCCCCGTTGCGCCAGATTCGACATGTCATCGATACCGCTGCCGCCCGAAGGCCCGGAACGCCACCCGCGTGATCATCCTGCTCGTCGATACACGTGAACACGGCGTCCATGGCGCGTTCAGGCACCTCTTGTGGGGTTGTCCACGGGTTGACGACCGGTAGCCCGCGTGCGTGTGGCAAGCGCTCGGCGATCGCCCACGACGCGAGCAACCAGGAGCCGTAAGCCGATGGGTCGCGGTGCGAGCACAACGCTCGCGGCGTTACCAACTCTGGACTCAGGGAGAGGCTCGTCGCGGCTTGAAACAGCCACAGCGCGTGCAGCCTATCTGTCGCAAACTGCTCACCACGCAGCACAGAATGTCCGACCAGCTCGAAGATGGTCTCGGCGGCGAGAACGACTTCGATGCCGGCGTCCAGATCCACGTCGGTGATCGCGTCGAGTATGGAGGGGCGCCGCGGCAAATCCTCGAGCAGTCGCGCACGCAAGGCACCTGCGCCGGTTGGATTGAGCAACGCTCTGCCCCACTCGGTGACTCCGGCGGTGAGCAAATCGTTCTGCGCCCGCGAGCGTGCCCAAAGGGCGAGCCACCGGGGCCCGAGCGTCAGCGTGGGCGCTCCCATCAACAGGCCTGCCGCTTCGAACGCACTGAACACGCGGTAGGCGCCGGAGGGGGCGCTCGCGATTTGGCGTTCGAGATCGCTCGCAGACACGCTGGTACCGCCGAGTGCGGCGCGGGCCCACTCGACGTCCGCGGTGCGCTGGAACTCGACGGGCACCAGCGACTGCCATCGTTCGGCGGTTCGCGGCGCATCCCAAGACAGTGCCCCGTCTTCGAGTGCGTTGCGAACCAATCCGACGAGGGCCGGTACTGCTTGGTTCACAAGCCACTGGAGTTCGTTGCGGGTCGCGACGCTGCTGAGAGAGAAGCGCCGCTCGACCACTCGCGTTGCAAGATCCGACCAGTCCGGGAGCTGTCCGTCGTGCGTGAACTCGGGTAGCACCTGCGCGAGGCCGAGCGCTGCGTCGAAGCCATCGATGAGCCCCGCCTCCGCCGCATGTTCCAGCGCTCTGCCCACGATACTTGCGGAGTAGTGGGCGCTCGTCGTCGAACGTGCGGCGAGCCAGTGGGCCAGCTCTCGAGCGAACGCCGTGCATTGCGGTGAGGGTATGGTGGTCCAGTCTGTGCCCAGGCTACGGAGATCGACGAAGCCGGGCACCACTACGCAGATGTTCCTGTTGGTCAGATTTACAGTGTTCAGGGGTTGTTCACTACATGCGACAATTAACTCGGGTTGAGTACTAATCTGTTGCAGTGGATCAGGCGTCGCTGGCGGGGGGGCCAGATCGCCCAGCGTATGGACTGTTGCCAGTCTTCGTGCTCGGAGCCAGCACGCGACGAGCTCGGCCTCGGCGGCAGTCGCACAACGCCACACGTGCCGGTTCCACCGCTGGGGCGTGGCGAGCTCGAGGGGAAATCCAGGCGGCAGGGGTTCTCGGGTCAGTTCGAGGGGCCTCGCTGTGCGGGCCTGGTGGAAGCGGAACCGAGACGCCGGTTTGGGGGACGTGGTCACGCTGCCGCCGGCGCCTGGCGACACCGCCGCTGGACTACACTTCAGCACCCGTGCGAGGATGTCTCGGATTTCCGGGCGGTCGGTCAGCCACTCTAGTCCAACTTCCCGATCTAACTTACTGAAGAGCGAGGCCAGGGAACGAGCTCGAGGGCGCGTGTGAGGCGGCCATGCCGGATGACGAAGGCAGAGACCTGCGAGCCTTCCGAAGCTCGGCACAGGCGGATCTGCGTCCTGCATCAAATCGCGAAGCCAACCCAACGGCAATCCTACGTCAGTGTGTTTGTAGTCAAAAGTAGGGGCTGCAACGCGTCGCGTAGCGCGGGTGATGACTCAGCAGCTCTGGGAAACGCGTAGCGCCTGCTCCTCCCCTTTGGGACGGGAAGGCTAGCGTGGTCTGAGGCAATGAACGTGCATTATTTTCGATAATGCATCGATTATCTAAAATTATGCAATTGCCTTCGCGGTTCACCAGCCCCGCTGCACGTCCGGCAACGCGTTGCAGGGCGTTTGGAAGGGCGAATCCCCCGTTGTCTTCTTCAGGCGGCGATGCTGCGGCCGCTGTTGGGCTTGTCGCGAGATGGGCCGCGGTCCAACGACCGGAGTCCCGTCCTGTGAACAACTCGGATAGGGCTGGCCGCAGGTCAGCAGGCCGGATGATGGTTACCCACGCCGACCGCACGGCATCGCCGCGTCGCGACGTGCCTCGATGCGGTCTGCGAGTTTCTCGGTTGAGGCGGAACTCCGCACGTTGGCGCCGGTGCCCAGGCTATCGGGTGCCTTCTCGGCCTCCGAGCGGCCAGCGCGGTTGGAGTTCACGTGCCCGGTCCACCTCGTCGTTGCCGCGGACCGCCCGTTGCCCCCGATAAGTTCAGAGAGTTCAGCTAGTTGCGTTCCGCGGTTTCGGCGTGAGCTCGGGACCTGAACGCGGCGCGCCTCAGTTGCTGCCTGGGAGAATCGACGTCGGTTTGTCGAACTCGTCCCCCGCGATGCCTTGGTGTCCCATGCACGCCAGCAACGCCTCCGCCGCGGTCAGGAACGCGGCGCTGCGGCTCTGGCTTCCCTCATCGTTTGCGATGCCTTCACCACACACGCGGTCGAGCAATGCCTCGGCCGCTGCGAATTCCGCAATGATCTCCCACGCCTGGTCGGAACAACCGGCTTGGCGTGCGCAGTCGTGTAACAGGTTGAATACGAGGGATCTCAACGGGTTGCCTTTTCGCGAGGTGAGGGGCCTACTTGTCCTTAACGACCAGCGTGGGGTTTGCTTGAGGCCCGTGAACCATTTGGAGCTCGCGCGTGGCGGCGGCCGATCGGCGCTCTCCACGAATCCTCCACATTAAGGGTGCATACGTGGAAACCACGTCTGACTAAGCTCCGCGCCAACCCACAGAAAGGTGAAGGATGTCCTCGAACTCTCCCCACGCCGGCGTCAGCGCCATGAGCGTGTACGTGCCCCGCTTGCGTGTCTCATTGGAAAGCTGGTGTCAGTGGACCGACAATTCCTGGGACAAGATCCAAAACGTCGTGGGGCGCAGTTTTCGGGTCTGCAACAGCCACGAGAACGTCTACACGATGGCAGCCAATGCCGCGTTGCGTCTGATCTTGGACAACGACGTCGATCCACGGCAAGTCGGCTTCCTGGGGCTCGGCACCGAGTCTTCGACGGACAACGCGGCCGGCGCAGTGATCGTCCGGGGCATGCTCGACCTCGCTTTGCGCAAGCTCGGCAAACCGCCGCTGGCTCGCCACTTGGAAGTCCCTGAGTTCAAGCACGCGTGCTTGGGCGGGGTTTACGCCCTCAAGAGTGCGCTCCGTTTTGCTCAGTGTGATGGTCGGGGTCGATTGGCCATTGTCGTCAGCTCCGACGTTGCGGAGTACGAGCGAGGGAGCACTGGAGAACAGACTCAAGGGGCCGGCGCCGTGGCGATGTTGGTCGAGGCCGAACCGAAGCTGTTTGCGGTCGATCTCGTAAACTCGGCATCGGCGTCCGATTACCGCGGACCGGACTTCCGCAAGCCGTTTGCGCGGCATTTCACCGATGGCTACGCCCCGAACACGGAACGTCTCAGCGACTTTCCCGTGTTCTCGGGTAAGTACTCGACCGTCTCGTATCTCGACGAGACGGTGCACGCTGTCGAGGGGATGTTGAGCAAGCTGGGGGTGTCTGCTGGGCAGTACTACGAAAGCGTGCAGGCACTGTTCTTCCATCGCCCCTATCACCTCATGCCCGTACAGGCGATGAGCTTCTTGTACGCCCGCGGACTGGCGCGAGGTGACAATCACCACGCCGAGCTACGTACGCTGTGTGAGCGGGTCGAGGTTTCGTTCGATGACGTGCTGTCGGAAACCGCATCGGTGCCTGACCTCTACGGGCCCATCTTGCGAGGAGATCTGCCCTCCAATCCTTACGAGGCGACCAGCAAGGTGGCGTCGGCATTGCGCAAGCACCGCCCGTTCCTCGACCTGCTCGACGAGAAAATGCGGTTGGGATCTGAATCGGTCAAAGACCTCGGCAACCTCTATTCGGCTGCGCTGCCCGCGTGGATTGCGGCGGGTTTCGAGCAGGCCTTGCTCGATGGTGTCGAGCTCACGGGGCTACCGATGGTCGCGGTTGGCTACGGGAGCGGCGATGCCGCCGAGGCGATCCCCTTCAGCGCTGTTCCAGGGTGGCGCACAGCCGCGCACCGGATCGGTTTTCACCGGGCGCTTTCCAATCCGATCGATCTCGATCAGGCACAATACGAGGCGATTCATGACCGACGCGAAGCCGATGTGGAGTATGAGCCTCGGGGCGAGTTCCGCATCGCCCGTATCGGCAGTCAGTACGAGCCCGCATTTCAGGACCTTGGCGTCGAGTACTATGAATACGACATCGAATCGGCCTGACGGTAGGTCGGTGTGCTACTGCGGACCCGGTTTGGGCATGAAAAAAGCCGAGTCGTTCGCTTGCGCCCGAGGCGACGAGCGAGCACCGTAAGTCACCCAAAAATCACCGGCTCATCGGAGCACTCGCCGTCCGGGGCACTGCCCAACGGCCGCCGTGTCGCGCCGCGGCCGCTTCGTACGTGGCGCTAGTCGTACGGGATCGTCGCAATCTTGGAACTCGTCTCTTTCAAACTCCTGCGCCGCCTGCTAAGCGAGCGCGTCACTCCGAGCCCCGTTGTCCGAACCCGTCGGGTCCCCGACATCGGCGATGGAACGCACCCATTTCGTTTCGGCTCGGGACGCCGCCAAGCTTGAGCTCACACAGAGAGGACACTCGTGGGAACCAAAAAGTCGGATCGCTCAACCAAGTCGAGCACGGCCGCAGCCAAAGCGCCGTCCAAGTCCAAGTCCAAGACCAGCGCCGCGTCAGCATCTTCCAAAGCGGCAGCTGGTAAGACTGCAAAGCCAGCCACGCCCAAAGCGGCAGCTGCGCCCAAGAAGACTTCGGCCGCGAAAGCAAAAAGCAGTAAGCCCGCAAGTTCCAAGAGTGGAGTCAAGTCCACACCCAGCTCCAAACCTGCAAGCGCCGAAGAGATCCTCGACGGGCGTGAACCTGCGGCACCAAAGCGAACTGCCAAGGCGAAGGCGCCGGCTTCCGAGGAGCTCGACGACGCGGTTTCAGTCGCCGAAGACGCGCCCGACTCCGCGGAGTTTGCCGAAGAAGAGCGCTTCGAACCCGCCGATGGCCCCAACTCCGAGCGTCCGGAACTGATGGCCGAGCTGATCAGCAAGGGAAAGAGCAAGGGCTTTCTGACCTACGACGAGATCAACGACGCCATGGACGATGACGCTGGCGCCAAGCAGATGGACGATGTCTTGTCGGCGTTGGACGGCGAGGACATCGAGGTGATGAGCAGTTCTGCTGCCGAGCGGCGTGCCGCGACGTCGTCACCGCCATCGGCGCCCGGCGACGACGCGCCCACTTCGTCTCCGGCATCTGCGCGTCCAGCGCGCGAGGCGCCTTCCGATGCCGCCTATGGGCGCAGCAACGATCCGGTTCGGATGTACCTGCGCAAGATGGGCAGCGTTGCCTTGCTCACCCGAGAACGTGAGGTCGAGATTGCCAAACGCATCGAGGAAGGTGAGTTCCAGGTTCTCGACGCCATCCTGGACAGCCACATCGCGGTGCAGGAGATCGTGCAGATCGGTGAGAATCTGCGTTCCAAGAAAGTCCGCGTCAAAGACATCATTCGCGACGGCGAAGAAGACGATCAGGAGTTCGACGAAGAAGAGGCGGAGCGCTGGATCATGCGCCTGATCGACAAGGTCAAGCGCTTGGACAAGAAGCGCGGGACGATCGAGAAGGATCGCGCCGTAGCTGATTCTGGCAAGGCCGAGTTGGACAAGGAAGCCGCCTCGGTCAAGGCTGAGATGGTTGCCACGCTGCAGGAGATGCGGTTGAGCAAGAAGATCGTCGAGCGGATGGTGCGCAAGCTCAAGCGCATCCACAAGCAGATCAACGTCAAGGAATTCGTCGAGGAGTCGAAGGTCGATCCCGTGCAGGTGCGTGCGACCTTCGATGCGATCCGTCGCGGGGAGCGCCTTGCCGAGCGCGCCAAGGCAGAACTCGTCGAGGCCAATCTTCGCCTCGTCGTTTCCATTGCGAAGAAGTACACCAACCGCGGGTTGCAGTTCTTGGACCTCATCCAAGAGGGCAACATCGGTTTGATGAAGGCGGTGGACAAGTTCGAATACCGGCGTGGGTACAAGTTCAGCACCTACGGGACGTGGTGGATCCGACAGGCCATCACACGCGCGATTGCCGATCAGGCCCGCACCATTCGTATTCCGGTGCACATGATCGAGACCACGAACAAGCTGGTTCGCACGAGCCGCTATCTCGTTCAGGAGTTGGGGCGCGAACCCACCCCGGAGGAGATTGCGGAGAAAATGGAGCTTCCGCTCGATCAGGTTCGCAAAGTGCTCAAGATCGCCAAGGAGCCGCTCAGCCTCGAGACGCCGATTGGCGAAGAGGGCGACAGCCACTTGGGCGACTTCATCGAGGACAAGAACGCCGTTTCACCGGTCGACAGTGCGATCAGCGGCAATCTGCGGGAACAGACCCGCAAGGTGCTCAAGACGCTGACGCCGCGCGAGGAGAAGGTGCTGCGCATGCGCTTCGGCATCGGTGAGAAGAGCGACCATACCCTCGAAGAGGTGGGTCAAGACTTCGAGGTGACGCGTGAGCGCATCCGCCAGATCGAGGCGAAGGCGTTGCGAAAGCTTCAGCATCCGAGTCGCTCCAAGGAGCTCAAGAGCTTCATCTGATCCCGAGCGGGTGGCGAATCGGCTCGGGAACCGACGCCAAGCAGTCTAGTCAAGATCGCCCGGGTACTCGGGGACAACCATCACGCCGCGTCAGTCATGACGCGGCGTGACTCATTTTGAGGGCTAGCGTCGCGTGGACACGGCGTGTTACACGACGGTAACAGCGTCGGCGGGTGGACGCAGAGCGGGAGTAAGTGAACGGATGGGATGACGCGGGGCGCGTCCTAGCTGAACACGCCTGATCAGGTAGCCTGATGGGGGCAAAGTCAGGTGCCAAACGTGTTTCGCACACCCCAGTAATGTTTGGTAACGGAAACGTACCTTCCAGTGAGTCATCAGGAAGGCGAGCACATTGCTGGACTGTTTCGTGGTCGCCGGTCCAAAAAAAAGGCCCGACGCTCAACGCTGTGTAACGTGTTTCTTGTTGGTTTCCTGGAAACGAGGAATCCCCCGAGATCATTTCTCGACCATTTCCAAACTGCTCCTCGGCGGGGCTTTTCGTTTCTGACGCGTTACGCGTAGCGGCCTGATCGGGTACAGGTGCCGTAAAGGGTGAACTGTTTCGCGCTCGCAACCTTGGCTGGCCCCGGCGGACGACCTTGCAGTTGCTCCGCGCCTGCGTACCTTCCTCCGAAGCCGCGAGTACCCCCCCCACGCGCGGCGGATTGTCAACGCGGCCCACCAGGGTCATTCGCGAGGTTCACAAGATGCACAACGAGCAGACGACTGGTCTTCGAGATCACACAATCATGCTCCCGGACGTTCGCCAACTCGACGCACTGGAGAGCATACTCGTCGGCTTAGGAGCGACGACTGTCAAGTATCGCGTGTCCGACTCCAACTCGGGCGTGCGCACCGTCGAGCGCTGGTTGGCTGAGCTCATCGAGGGCGAATACGACGACGTCATCTTCGCGACCGGGCAGGGAGTGCACCTGCTCAGTGAGTTCGCGACCGCCCTCGGCAAGGACAAGGAGCTGATTCAAGCACTTCGTGCAGTGCGTGTGGTCAGCGTGGGTTCGAAACCCGCTCGCGCCCTCACGGAACTGGGGGTTCCCGTATCGGTGCGTGTGGCGGCGCGCAGTGCCGACGGCCTGATCGGCGCACTCCGAGAATTGGAGCTTCAGGGGCATGTAGTTGGAGTTCAGCACTGGGGGCCCGATCAAGATCCGCGCATCGCGGAGTACCTCGAAAGCGTCGGCGCCAGGCCTCGTGTCGTCTCGAACTCACCGGTGGGCGATCACACTGCCGACGAGTTGCTCAACCGCATGCTCGCGGTCCAGCGAGGCGCGCTCATCTTCACCAGCGTCAGTCAGGTCACCTGGCTATTCGAAGCGGCGGCGGCGTCTGGTCGGCAGCGTGAACTCGAAGCAGCTCTTGGGGCTCATCGAATCGTCGCGACCGAATCGGTCGCGGACACCTTGCGCGGCCGTAACGTTCGCGTCCAAACCGTTCCCTCACGTTCTCTCATCGTGCTTCCGCGCCCGGAAGAAATGGCCAACATCTTCAGATCTGCTTCGCCGGGAGCAACTGCCGGCAGGACCAATGGTGTCAGTCAACCCAACGAGATGGGGATCCCAATCATGGCAAATTCCACGAAGCGTCGCGTTGTCGTCATCGGCAACGGCATGGTCGGATACAGATTCTGTGAACGTCTCAAGAAATACGATGATGCAGAACAGTTCGACATAGTCACGTTTTGCGAGGAGCCACGCCCGGCATACGACCGCGTCAATCTGACGAAGTACTTCGAAAAACGAGACGCGGAGAAGCTCTCGATGGCTTCTACCGAGTGGTATTCGGAGAACGGTGTTCAGTTGCTGCTCGGACAGCGTGCCACGCGCCTCGACCGACGTCGGAAGGTCGTCGTGTCGACTGACGGCTCGGAAGTCCACTACGACATCGCCGTCTTGGCGACGGGTTCGGTACCGTTCGTTCCGCCGGTGCCCGGCATGGACAAGATCGGTGTGTTCGTCTACCGCACGATCGAGGATCTCGAGGCGATCATCGAGTACTCCAAGAAGTGCCGACGAGCCGCCGTCATGGGCGGCGGTTTGCTCGGGTTGGAAGCGGCCAAGGCTGTCGCGGAGTTGGGTCTGGAGACGCACGTCGTCGAGTTTGCCCCTCGCCTCATGCCCCGGCAGCTCGATCAAGCGGGCGCATCATTGTTGGCTCGCAAGATCTCCGAGTTGGGGGTGAAGGTGCATACTTCGCGCAATACGGCGCGGGTTACTGGTGACGACGTCGTGACCGGCTTGCGTTTTGCCGACGGTGAGCGGCTGGATGTCGACATGATCGTCGTTTCGGCGGGTATCCGCCCTCGTGACGACATCGCTCGCGATGCTGGCCTGCGGGTTGGTGAGCGAGGTGGCATCGTCGTCGACGATCGCTTGCGCACCAACGACCCGGACGTGTTTGCCGTCGGTGAGTGCGCGCTGCACCGTGGGATGATCTACGGATTGGTGGCGCCGGGATATGAAATGGCCGATGCCGTTGCTCAACAGTTGATGGGCAAACAGGTCGAGTTCAGTGGCGCCGACATGTCGACGAAGCTCAAGCTGATGGGGGTGGACGTTGCGAGTTTCGGGGACGCGCTGGCCAATACTGATCGGTCCATCGTTTATGAAGACTTGGTCAAGGGGATCTACAAGAAGCTCGTTCTGAACCAGTCCGGTGACAAGTTGATCGGCGGCAGTTTGGTGGGCGATACGTCCGACTACGCTCAACTGCACCACATCGCGAAGACCGGAGCCGCCTTGCCCCCGGCACCGGAGGACCTGATCCTCGGGGCTCGCGGCGGCGGGTCGGACGCGCAACGGGAGCTCCCCGACGAGGCTCAGATCTGCTCTTGCGCGAACGTGAGCAAGGGAGACATCTGCAACGCAATTCGCGACAAGGGGCTGTCGAAGCTCGACGAAGTCAAGAGCTGCACCCTGGCCGGCATGGGTTGCGGTGGCTGTGTGCCCATGGTGACCGACCTGCTTTCTGCCGAGCTTGCGAAGGCCGGTAAGAACGTCAAGGCCGTTCTTTGTGAACACTTTCAGTATACGCGCCAGGAGCTCTATCACATCGTTCGCGTCAAGGGGATTCAGTCATTTGAGCAGCTGCTCGAGCACTGTGGGAAGGGGACCGGGTGCGAAGTCTGTAAACCGGTCGTTGCCTCGATTCTCGCAAGCACCGTCAACGAGTTGATCGTCAATCACGACTACCTTCAGGATACGAACGACCGGTTCCTCGCCAACGTCCAGCGACAAGGTCTCTATTCGGTTGTGCCCCGCGTACCCGGTGGAGAGATCACGCCCGCGCAGCTGATTGCTCTGGGACAGGTGGCGGACAAGTACAAGCTGTACACCAAGATCACCGGCGGGCAGCGCATCGACCTGTTCGGCGCACGTGTCGACCAACTGCCAGACATCTGGGAAGAGTTGATTGATGCAGGGTTCGAGTCCGGGCACGCCTACGGCAAGGCACTGCGCACGGTCAAGAGTTGCGTCGGCAGTACCTGGTGTCGCTATGGTGTTCAAGATTCCGTCGGAATGGCGATTCGTTTGGAGAACCGCTACAAGGGTATCCGGTCGCCACACAAGATGAAGTCGGCGGTCAGTGGTTGCGTCCGCGAGTGCGCCGAAGCGCAAAGCAAGGACTTCGCCTTGATAGCGACCGAGAAGGGCTACAACGTCTACGTCTGTGGCAACGGCGGGTCCAAGCCGCGTCACGCCGACCTGTTGATCCCCGACGTGTCGGAACGTGATGCCGTCCGCTACCTCGACCGGTTCATCATGTACTACATTCGCACCGCCGACAAACTGATGCGGACCAGCGTTTGGCTGGACAAGCTGGAGGGCGGGATCGACCAGCTGCGCAAGGTGATCATCGATGACAGCCTCGGTATCTGCGATGAGCTCGAAGCCGAAATGCGTCACCTGATCGATACCTACCAATGCGAGTGGACTTCCGTCGTTCGCGATCCGGCGCTGCGTGCCAAGTTCAAGCACTTCGCCAACGATTCAGAGGGTGACCCGACCGTCGAAATGATCGAGCAGAGGGGGCAACAGCGCCCAGCAGACTGGACCAACGAACCTGCTCCAGCCGAGTTCCCGACGCCGCGCCAGCTCCCGGTGCTCCAAACCTCCTGGGTGGAGGTCGCCAGAGTCGTCGACTTCCCCAAGGACGCTGGCGTCAGCATCAAGTACGGGCGTGCCCAGATCGCCGTGTTCAACTTCAGCTCGCGTGGCGAGTGGTATGCCGTGCAGAACCAGTGCCCCCACAAGAAGGACATGGTGATGGCGCGAGGCATCGTGGGTGACACGGAGGGCCATCCCAAGGTCGCCTGTCCGATGCACAAGAAGACGTTCTCTCTCGAGGATGGCAAGTGCCTGACCGGCGAGAAGTACCAACTGACGACGTTCCCGGTGAAGGTTACCGAGGACGGCAAGGTCATGTTGGAGCTGCCTCCGGTCGAAGCCGTAGAGCAATTGCTGGGCGCCGACCGCCTGGTGCGTAGAGGGAGCCCAGCCGAAGTGGAACAGCCGGTTCAGCCAACTGCGGAGTGATCGCCACGGGGCCGCGACGCGAGCCCCGTGGGCAACGGAGTCCGCGCCGACTCGACGCGCGGCACTCTTGCTCGGCGCACGGGCACCCGAGGTTTCCGTTGCCGAGGCCCAGACGGGGCAGGTCCGGACGTCGGCTTGCGCTAGGCACTGGCGTACAGACTTGCAGTGCGGTAGCTGAGTCCGATGGACATCCAATCCATCCTCCTGCAGCGACGGACGGTGCACGACTACGAACGCGAGCCACTACCTGATGGCGCGCTCGACCGGGCGCTGCGTGCCGCGCTTGCTGCACCGAACCACCGCATGACGGAGCCATGGCGCTTCGTGCGCGTCGGACCGCGCACGCGGGAGCGGTTGTGCGAAATCGCTGTGTCGCTAAAGACCCCGCCCGGCGATGCGCCGCGACTCGAGCTGGTCGAGAAGACTCGGAAGAAGATGCTCAACCCGGCTGAACTCTTGGTCGTGTCGCGTGCTCGCGCGGAAGATCCCGTCGTCGAGCGGGAGGACTACGCTGCGATTGCTTGCGCCATTCAGAATCTGAGCTTGTCGCTTTGGGCCGAGGGCGTTGGTTCGAAGTGGAGCACCGGCGCGGTCACTACCGCCGCCGACACGTACGCAGCCCTGGAGATAGACGCAACTCAGCAAGAGATTGTGGGTTTCGTTTGGGCGGGGATCGCCGCGAAGGATGCGCCCAAGGCGCGCCGTCGCCGCGAACTGTCGGACGTGCTGCGTCAGTTGCCATGAGTGGGTTGCTCGATGGGTTGCTCGATTCCGAGATTCTCACCGCGGAGGGGGAGCCGGGATCGCTGTCAGACAAGTGTGACTTGTATCCGGACGAGCAAGCGGCGATCAGTCGGGCCGTTCAGCGGCGTCGCGAGCAGTACGCCGCGACGCGGTACCTCGCCCGGCGATTGTTCGCTCGTTTGGGATTGCCTCACGCACCGGTGCTGAACCGACAGGACCGAAGTCCGATTTGGCCCGCGGGCATCCGCGGTTCGATCACGCACACCGACGGTTGGTGTGCGGTCGCCCTGGGTACCAGTCACTCCTTCTTGGGAGTCGGAATCGACGCGGAGCAACGCAACCCGATGCAGCAGCCGATCTGGGAACGAATCCTCACGCCATTCGAGGTCGACGCGATGCGTCGGCAAGGATGTGATCCTGCGGAACACGGGACGCTCTGGTTTTCCGCGAAGGAGAGCGTGTACAAGTGCTTGTTCGACACCGTCCAACGCTTTATCGGATTCTCCGAAGTGGAGTTGAGCTTCGATTTCTCCGACCGCTCTTTCTGCGCGCACGCCAACAGCGAAGAGTTGGCCGCATCGCACGGGGAGTTGGTTCGTCGTCTGCATGGGCGTTTCGCCGAGAGCTCGTCGCTTTGGGTTACCTCCGC
Source organism: Deltaproteobacteria bacterium (assembly GCA_003235365.1). Lineage (GTDB taxonomy): Bacteria > Myxococcota_A > Polyangia > Polyangiales > Polyangiaceae > SZUA-265. Next base: position 1,414 of record QJWJ01000447.1, on the reverse strand, counting down.
GACGCTACGCGTGAACGCTGACTGACGGAGAATCGGTCGAGATCCTTGCCACGAGCTATCCGTGCCTCGCACGAGACTTCGATCGACGTTGATCTCGTCTTGCTCGCCCGTCAGCCCCCGCTGAGTTCCGCTGCGCTGCACTCGTCCGGGGGCGAGAAGTCTTCGAGATCGTCGAGATAGCCTTCGGGTAGACTCACGCTTTGCGTGCCGGCGCCCTTGCCTCGCGGTACTCGCATGGCTTCCGGTGGGAACGGCATGGTGCCGTCGAGCTGAGAAACCAACTCTTGCAATTGGTGCAGCGAGTTGACCTTCATGAACGCTTGTCGCATCGCTGCACTGCCGCGGAACCCCTTGGTATACCAGGTCGTGTGACGGCGAAACGCACGCATCGCTGGTCCTTCGCCAAACCACTCGCTCAACCAGCGTGCATGTCTCAGCATCACGCCGCCGACCTCACCCAGGTTCGGTGGATCTTGCGGTTCGGCGCCGTCGAAGACGGCCGCGAGATCTCGGAACAACCAAGGGCGCCCCAAGCAGCCGCGGCCGACGATGACTCCGTCACAGCCCGTGGCGCGCATCATTCGAAGTGCATCCTGAGCCTCCCAGATATCCCCGTTGCCCAGAACTGGGATGTGCAGTGCATTCTTCAGTTCGGCGATTGCCTCCCATCGCGCGTGACCATCGTAGAGTTGCGATGCGGTGCGGGCATGTAAGCCAACCGCGGCGCAACCCTCTTCTTGCGCGATCTTTCCGGCGTCTGCGTCGGTTCTGAGCGTGTCGTCGATGCCCATTCTGAACTTGATCGTGACCGGGACCGGTCCCGCATTGCTCACAGCCGCTTTGACGATCGCCTGAAGCAATCGCGGCTTGACCGGCACCGCCGCACCGCCGCCTTTGCGCGTAACTTTGCGTACGGGGCAACCGAAGTTCATGTCGATGTGGTCGACTCGCCCCTCGTTCACCAGCAACTTGACCGCTTCGCCGACGTAATGGGGATCAGTCCCGTACAGCTGCAGACTTCGAGGAGACTCTTCTGGGCCAAAGTCCGCGAGTTTCAGCGTCTTCTGTCGGCCTTCGACCAGAGGGCGCGCCGTTATCATCTCGCTGACGTAGAGTCCCGCGCCGAAGTCCCTACAGATGCGCCGAAACGGGTAGTTCGTCACGCCCGCCATGGGAGCCAACACCACCGGAGGCCACACCTTCAGGGGCCCAATCGCTACCGGTTTGAACTCGCCGGGGGTTGCCGGGGCGACGTTGCGGTTGAGTTCACTCAGATAGATTGCGTCCATCGTTCACTTCGAGCAGGCGAGTCGAGCGCGCATGCTCCATCTCGTCGACATTCCATCCGTGCGGCTGACGATCTCGCCGGCAGGATTGATGAAGTACGTCGTTGGAAAAGCGCCAACCTTGTATT
>QJWJ01000085.1 GCA_003235365.1 Deltaproteobacteria bacterium | reverse complement strand
GCGCGCGTCCCGCGCCTTTTTTCTTTCGCCGAGGCACGAGCCACGAAAAGCGGCATCGGTGGGGCGGCTTCGTCGCCCGTCGTCGGTGCCACGCGAAGTCGCCACGCAACGCACTGCCACTCGGCAGGACGGCTCCGTCTGCGGGTTAACACGTCGTTCGACGCGCCGCGCACGATGCATCGACGCAGTGCTCGAGCAACGCGAGCGACTGCGTCACGAGCGGAGCGACACCGCGTCAATGAGGCAGCAGACGATCTGCGTACCAACGCCCCAACCGCTCACGCACGAGCGTCGCTTCTTGGCCATCCTCCAGACGTACGCGATAGCCGACCTCGCGCCGCTGGAGCTCGGCGCTCATGTAGCGACCGAGCACTTGCACTTGCATCCACCGCGACGCCAACCACACCGCGCAGGGTCGATGCGTGTCGCTACCATCATCCTGAACGTCGACGCGCAACCACTCCTCGAGGCGGAACTGGTTTGGCAGTGAGAACTGGCCCTCTTCACACAGCTCTCGGACGGCCTCGTTGAGCGCTCGGCGGGAAAAGCTGAAAGCCCGATACCCCAACTGGACGATCAGAGAGTAGCCGTCGCCCAAGCGGATACCCGCGAAGCTCGCCCCCCCGGCTCGGACCACGACCTCTTGTACCCCCTGCCACCCGTGGAACTCGGAGCGTTGCAGCTCGCTCATGATCAACTGGAGCTCGGCGGCGACGAGCTTGATCCCGAACGGCTCCATGTACCCGGCGTAGTCGACGGTTTCGCCTTCGGCATCGACGATGGCGGCGGCGACCGCGGGAAGCGCGTCGCACAGACGCCCCAGTGGTGCCGCGAACCCCGACGGCACTTGATCACGGACCGCATAGGAGTTGCGCCGCTTCATGGACCGCCCAACAGCCGCTCCGTATCGCGGGAGAACGAGCGCGATACCTCGATCTGCAGCTCGGTGCGCATTCTCTGCAAGACGGCGTCCTGCAATTGTCTGGCGCGCGAAGCATGGATCTCCGGCAGCAGCAGTTCGGCTCGACGCTCGGCGGTCAAGCGACGTCCTGGCTCGCGCGCGACGAGCAACATCACGTGGAACCCGGACGGACTGCGGACGCGCCCCTGGGAACCGACGTCAGGGATGGCGTTGGCAGCCTTGGCAAACTGCTCATGGTAGCGCCCGAACTCGTTGTCAGGACCCGGCGTGGTGTCGTCCTTCACGATTCGGCCATCGGCGGCCACCGGCGAAAGCTTCTCGATCTTCACTTCGATGCCGCGGGTTGGAACCGCGCGTGCGGCCGCCTCGAAGCCCTCGGCGTCTGTCTCACCCTCGGTTGCGCTCGCGATGGCGTCAGCGAGTTCCGACGCCGCGCGCTCGTTCGGGCAACCTTCCTCGCACACGACCACAGCGTGATACACCTGAGCAGTCGCGGGGCGATCTATTTCCCACCAATGGCGCTGGGTGAACTTTTCCAGCTCTGCGGCGGTCGCTTTGCCTCCAGCCCGCGCCGCCCGCATGAATTCCTCTTCCACGCGTCGAGCCAACGCGGCGCGCTCGCTTCCTGCCGCGAGGTTCGGGTGTTCGCGGGTGAACCGTGCGGCGAGCAGCGCATCATCGACGAGACCGCCCGTCGCTGTTCGAACGCTCACGTCGCGCGCGCTCGCCACCGAAGCCACGAGAGAGGCGTCGAGCCGCAACGACCCAACCTTCGCTACCGTATCACCAGTCAGTGTATCGGCACCCGCCGTTGCAGCGGCGTGATTCGACTCATCTGAACACCCCGCCACCGTCGCGCACAGCAGCACTGACGCCAGGCGGCCAGCAACCCACGACCGCTGGCGAGCCACTTCAGCTCCCCCTGTGGGGACGCAGCATGTCAGACGACGCCTTGAGCACCAACCCGCCGACGACCAGCCAGTAGATCGCGTGCAGATCGCGCTGGTCGGCAAGCGCCGTCATACCCATCGAGAAGGCAATGCCAGCGGCGGCAATCAACGCAACGCTCAATCCATCGAGCAGGCGACCCATCAGCTTCTCACCAACCACACTACGATACCCAACACCGCGACGACGGCCAAGGCCACGAACGCGTTCGTGGCCGCCCCGAGTCGCGAGGCAGGAGCAGCTGGCATCCAGCGGCCCACACGTCGCACCGCGACTTGGGCTCCAACCGTGATCAGACCGACGGCACACAACAGGCCGATGACGTGCGCGAGCAGAGCGTGCTCTGGACGTGCGACCCGCCACGCCAGCAGCCACGGCAGGAACCCTCCCACCAACGCCACACCGAATACCACATACGTGAGCAATGGCAGCGTGTGACGCGGCCGCAGCGGGGTGCCTTCGATGACGTGCGGGTCGTTTTCCGGCACCGAACGGACGTTGCGCACAGCGCCCCAACCGAACGCAAACAGCATCCAGCCGACGGCACCGGATGCGGCGCGTATGGGCTCGAGACGGCTGACGTCCACCGCGTCACCCAACAGCACCCAGGTCAGCACGCTGGGACCGAGCAGCCCGCCCATGGTCACCGCCCGCCCAATCACGGGCCAACGCGGCGCCAACAGTAGCCCAGTGACGAGCAACACGAGCGCCGCCGACGCGGAGATCGCTGCCCCCAGATTGCCGGAATCGAAGGTGGGCGCGGCGACCGTTGCCAGCCAGGCGTACAACCCAGAGACGAACAGATTCGCGCGGACGGTCCCGAGCGTCCCGGTTTGTCCGGTGTGTGGGTGGGGCGAGCCGGTCTCCGCGGTCCGTTCCACTTGCCTGCCTACCTTCTACCGCCCTGAATGTCGTGGACGGTGCTTGCCCGCCGGGCGCCGCTCCGACTGACGGGGCGCAGAAGCGACGGCCGCGCGGCGTGGCGAGCAATGCCCGCGACGGGTCACGAGAACGACTCGACGAATTCGAGGAAGGTCAACACCGGGTGCCCGGTGCCGCCCTTGGGGTAGATGCCGCGCGCCGCGTCGAACAAGACGGGCGCAGCGACGTCGCAGTGAATCCACGGAACGCTTCCGACGAACTCGCGCAGGAACAGGGCCGCAGTGATCGACCCACCCCAGCGTTCGCCCGTGTGTTTGAGATCCGCCACGTCGCTGTCCAGTTGACTGCGCAGGTCCTCGATGAGCGGCATACGCCAAAACGACTCACCGGCGTTCTTGGCCGCGTTGCCAAACTGCTTCGCCAGCTTCTCGTCAGCGGTATAAAACGCCGAATACAGTTTACCTAGAGCCACCACACACGCGCCGGTCAAGGTGGCGGCATCAACGATGACGTCGGGCTGCAGCTTGGACGCGTAGCAAAGGGCGTCCGCGAGGACGAGCCGCCCCTCGGCGTCGGTGTTGATGATTTCGACGGTTTTACCATCCAAGGAACCGAAGATGTCACCGGGACGGTACGCGGCGCCGTCCGGCATGTTCTCTGCAGCACCGACGATGGCATGGACTTCGACGTTGGGTGCACTGGCAGCAACTGCGGCCATCATTCCGAGCACGGCGGCCGCGCCGCCCATGTCGCTCTTCATTTCACCCATGCCAGCGGCGGGCTTGATCGAAAGCCCCCCCGAATCGAAGGTCAAGCCCTTGCCCACGAACACGACCTTCTTCTTGGCGCGCTTCGGCTTGTACTCGAGGTGGATGAAACGCGGATCGTTGGCACTGCCTTGACCAACGGCGTAGTGCAACTGCATGCCGGCCTTCTTGATCCCTGCCTTGTCCAGCACGGTGCACTTGAGCTTGTATTTCTTTGCAATCCCCTCGGCGACCTTGGCCAGCGCAGCGGGAGTCAACTCGTTGGGCGGCTCGTTCACGGCGTCGCGCGCCAGGCACACCGCGTCGACGATCTGTTGACCAACGGCGGCAGCGCGCTGTTCGGTCTTGGTGTAGACCCCGGGACGGTAGAAGGTAACGCGACGCAGCTCGTGCTTGGGAACGCGCTCCCCCGTGAAGTACTTGGTGAAGCGGTAAGCACCCAAACCGACGCCCTCAACCGCCGCGCGAACGTTGGGCCCCTTGATCTGCTCCGGACAGATGACGTCCAGACTCTCGGAACCAGCGAGCTGTGCGGCGCGGGCAGCGGTCGCGAGTGCAGCGCGAATCGCCGCGCCGTTGGCCCCGCGCTTCGGACCGAGACCGACGACCAGAACCCTCGACGCGTTGATGCCACCCAAGACGGCCAGTTCCAGCAGCGCGCAGGGGGCTCCCGTGAACTCGTTGGCAACCGCGTGCCCGCTCAGCCGACCGCCAACGGCGGCATCCACCGCGGCAAACGGCTTCTGCTTCGCAAGCCCACCTTCGAAAACCAATACTGCCAAGGCGCTTGCCGTGCCTTGCAACGCGTCTTTGGAACTGAACTCGACATTGATCGCCATTACCGATGCCACTCCTTCACTGGCGGGCTTCTCGATCACCTGGTTCCTGAGGCGAGAGTCCGAGAGGCTTGAAACTCATTAGTGGACTTTCAAGCGCATGGCAATCCATCTGGCCGATAAACCACGGGCAAAGCACCGTCGAAAACGAGCCGGGTGTTCGAGCCGAGCCTATGATGCACGCGCAATGCAACCCCGTGTACACCGTCGTCGGTTCGCGCCGAGTAGAGTCATCGCCCCACGGCTAGCGCTACTGGCAACGTTGGGAGCGGTGAGCCATTCGGCGACTGCCGTTGCGCAGCAACCCACCTCGCCAGGGCAACCGACGGCGCCACCGCAAACCTTCCCCCAGCAGGGCTACCCGCAGCAGCCGCAGCCATACCCGCAGCAACCGCAGCCGACGCAGCCATACCCGCAGCAGCCTCCTCCGGGCCAACCGTACCCGCAGCAACCGCAGCCGACGCAGCCATACCCGCAGCAGCCTCCTCCGGGCCAACCGTACCCGCAGCAGCCCGCGCAGCCCTACCCACAGCAACCGACCGCTCCCTACCCGCAGCAACCCGCACAGCCGTATCCCCAACAACCCGCTCCGGGAACCCAGCCGCCACCGTACGCACAACCGAACCCAGCGCAACCTCAACCGGGTCAGCAGCCGACGTACGCCGGGCAACCGCCACCGTCACAGCCAACCTACGCCGCGACACCACCAGCCCTGGAGCCACCGCCACCGCCACGTCGGGGCTCGCGGATGCCCGAGTTCTCCATCCGCTTGGATCCTCTCAACGCGCTGTTGAAGGGGCAACTCGGGCAGGAGGTCGAGCTCGAACTCCTTTCTTGGCTGAGCATCGAAACCATCCCGCTGTTCATCATCAACAGCCAACCTGTCTGGTACAACGCCTACGATCCGCTGGAGCAGTCGTCTGAATGGCTGGGGCCGCTCGCTGGCGCAGAAGTCAATCTGGGCTTCTGGCTCGGCGGCGACACGTTCAACGGCACGGTGCTTCGCTTCGGGTTTCGCCATGCGAATCTGGGATACCGCTCGGTGGCACAGTCGGACTTCGACGGCAGCGGCACCCGCAATCCGGTCGCGAAGGGCGACGTGATGGATGAGCTGCAGGACAATCACCGTCGCGTGTCGTTCGTCATCGGCTCTCACCGCAGCTGGGGAGCGTTCACTTTGGTGGGCGGTTTCGGCCTCGAGTATGACTTGGGGAACGCCAAACGCTGCATTACCAACCGCACCGGTGTGTTCACTCCCAAGAGTGATGACAGCTGCGACGATGATCAGTTGCAGCTCGCGCTCGAGCCACTCAGAGACATGGCGGCCCCAGACGTCGTGAACATCTACGGCGCGCTGCATCCCTTCTACCTCACTTTTCGACTCTCCCTGGGCGTCGTGTTCGAGTAGTCTGTGCCCCGCTGAGCAGCGCCATGTCGATCGAAAGCCGCACTCTTCAAAGCGCGCGTCCGGAGCCGCGTACCCCAGTGATTCTGGTCACCGGAGCCGGGGGCGGCCTGGGTAGTGCGCTGACTCGGCACCTGATCAAGAAACAGCAGCGCGTCGTCGCGACCTCGCGAGACATCGAAACACTCAGCAGCCTGCACAGCGACCCCCAGGCGCTGTGCTTCGCCGTCGATGCCAGCAAGGAGCAGGACTGGGCGGCAGCCCTCGCTTCCACGACCAAACAATGGGGGCCGGTAACCGGCGCGGCGCTGTGCGCGGGGGGTTGGGAAGGCGGCAAGCCCTACCACCTCACCGAGCCTGAGGCGTGGGACCGTATGTTCCGGATCAATCTCGACACCATGCGCGTGGGCTTGCACGTCTTGCTCCGTCACATGCTCCACCACGGCCGGGGCTCCATCGTCGCGGTCGGCTCGCGAGCAGCGCTGCGGCCATGGGAAAGCACGGGCGCCGCGGCCTACGCGGCAGCCAAGGCGGCGCTCGTCAGCTTGGTTCAGACCGCAGCAGCAGAACTGACGACGAGCGGGGTTCGCGTCAACGCGGTACTGCCGACCACGATCGACACCGCGTCGAACCGCAAAGCGATGCCCACGGCCCCACACGAACGCTGGGCGAGCACGCAAGAGGTCAACAACGTCATTTCGTTTCTGCTGAGCGACGACGCGTCGGGCGTCAACGGCGCGGCGATCCCAGTACACGGCCGTCTCTGAAAGTCGCCGCGGTCGACGAGCGTACCTTCCCCCCCTTTTCGGGTCGCTCGCGGGGCGGAGACCGCCTACCAGTACTTCTCTACCGTGATGTGGCCCGGATCGCGCCGCCGGTGCTTCTTCAAGCCCCGGAGTATGAGAGCAGCCGTCGTATCGGCGATCATGGCCGGATTGCCACACAGCATGACGTGGGAACGCTGGTGCAGCGAAACGCCTGCCGCGCTCTCCAGACTCCCGTCGTCCAGCAGCCGCGGAAACCGCTCCGCGAGCGCAAACTCTCCGGGTGCGGCGCGAGTCACGACGGGTAGGTACGTGCACGCTCGCTCCCTGGCCAGCTGCTCGAGTTCTTCCTCATACCCCAGTGCTGACGCGTCGCGGACGCAGTGAGCCACGATGACCCGTTCGAACTGCGTGAACACCTGCCCGGCGCGCAGCATCGAGACGAACGGCCCGAGCCCCGTCCCCGACGCCAGCAGCCACAGCTCCGTCGCATCTGGAGGGAGCCAACTCGTGGTGAAGAACCCCTGGGGAACCGGATCGACCTGAATGGGTGCTCCGAGCGGTAATTCGAACAACGCTGGGGTGAATTGCCCGTCCGAGACCTGAGCCACGTAGAATTCGAGTTCCGCGCCAGGAGCCGACGCCGCCGAATACGCCCGCTTGCACCGCTCTCCCGCGACGTCGAGCGCGACGTTGAAGAACTGGCCCGGCTCGAAATCCTCGATTGCGCAATCGATCCCAAAGGTTGCAAGCCCCGGCGCCCAGTCCCTTCGGCGCACGAGTGTTCCGGAGATCCAACGCGACATACCTGCGTGTCATATAACCTTTTTGGCCGACGGTGCGACGACCGCGCCCCCCTGATTGGCCCTCCAGAGCATCGATCAGCTTGTCAGTGCACGAAAATGCCCCAAGAAAATCCCCCAGCGGGGTTGAGGGCGCCTCCGCCCCAATCCCAGGACCCCGCCGGCGCGCCCAGCGAGACGACGGCGAACGACGCCCACGACGGTTCACGCTCCGCCCCAATGCCCGGGCCCCGGCGTGGAACCCAGCGAGACGACGG
>QJWJ01000043.1 GCA_003235365.1 Deltaproteobacteria bacterium | reverse complement strand
AGTTCGATCATGGGCCCCTCGTACCGTGGTTCAATTCATGAGAAAAACGATTTGATTGAATCAATATGATGAGATTTACTCATGTCCGTGATGACACAGCCACGAATCGAGATCCGCGATCTGCGCTTGGTCCAGGCAATCGTCTCGCAGGGCACGACAGCGGCGGCAGCAAGAGCCTTGGGCATGACCCAGTCCGGTGTCAGTCACCAGCTGCGAAATCTGGAGGATCGTCTCGGTCTCGAGGTGTTCGAACGCAAGGGACGAACCTTGGCCCTGAGTGATGCCGGGTCCAAGATGCTGCACGCCGGTCGAACCATCCTCGACGCCATGGCCGCCCTCGAGTCGGACTTGAACAGTGGCAAAGACGCCTCGCTCACGCTGCGTGTCGCAACCCATTGCTACACCGCCTACAGTTGGCTTCCCAGAGCGACTGTCGAGATGCGTACGCGCGGCGTCGCTTTGCAGGTCAAGCCGGTTGTCCCACGCTCACCAACCTTGGACCAGGCGCTGCTCGAAGGCGAAATCGACCTGGCGCTGAACCTCGGCGCAACCAGCGACGCGAGGATTTGTCAGCGTCGCTTGTTCCACGACGAGCTGGTTCTGCTCACGTCGATCGCTCACCCGTTGGCATCGCGACAGTGGGTCGAGGGGAACGACTTGTTCGACGAAGACCTGCTGATGTTGGAGGTCGCCCAAGGGGGCGCTCGCCGCGTCCAACACGCGCTGTTTCCTCGTGGCGGCGGCTTTCGAAGCGTGGCGCGCCTGCCATTGGCCGAAGCCATCATCGAGATGGTGAAGGCGGGGCTGGGTGTCAGCATCCTACCGACCTGGTCCATCTCGCCTCACATCGCTCGGGGCGACATTGCGTGCATTCGCCTCGGCAAGTCAGGACTGGTACGCAAGTGGGTCGCCTCCTACCGTCGCGACACACGGCATGCCCGGTCCATCCGAGAGCTGCTGGTCTTTGTAGCCAAGCAAGCGCCACCTCGGTTGCTCCGTGTTCCAGCGAGACGCGAGCTCCCCCCCGCCAAGCAGTGAGCTTGCCACTTCGCCGACGCAACTGCGCTCGGTGAGAGGACTGCGCCAAACGACTTCCCACCGCATGCGTGGTACGCCCGGCGCACTGCTGCCGAATGGATCTGAGTCCAAAGAATCGTTGACCGTCAAGCAGATGCCGAACAAAGTGTTCGACGGTGGAAGGCTGGAGCGGCAACGCTCAGTCGAATTTGGAGCATCAGATGCAGAAGCGGTTCGAGTTTCCCAAGGGCGTGTTGACGTTCGAACGCCTCTGCTCGGCAGTGCTCGCCTTTCACTTCACCGGCCACCTCGAGGAAGCGGCGGCACGCAAGATCATCGAACTTCGCAGCGCCGCGTTCGACGACGTCGAACGCGCGGAAGAGTTTCACGACTGGTGGCAAATGAGCAGCTACGACTCGGCCTCTCGCGCACTGCTCACGGAAGACTCCCTGAAGCGCCGCCAGCAGATCTCACGCATACATTTGCTGATCGCGTCCAGGCTCGTTCGCATGGGCGTCAGCGTCGCAACGATCGTCCTGGGAGATCAGCTCGTCCCCTACGCCGAACGCAATGCATTCGAAACGGCGCGCCGCGACGCCGTGAGCCGTTGATTGAGTGCTCGCTCATTGCGGCTGCAACGCCAACGCCCCCGACATCGAACCCGCGAGGTGCAGCTGAATGGGCGAGCACGGGGCGAGCACGATTGTCGGGCGGTTTTTCAGGCCCCGTTTGGCGAGGGCCCGGAAACCCGCGCCCGTTGCAGTCGCTTTCTCGACTCCATCCCCTGTTGCATCGAATGAGCGTTCACGAACCGCGAACGCTCATCTAGAGCGGAGCCTGCCCCGCCAACAAGCTCGTCGTACCGATCAGGAACTCGACCTCGAACACAGCGCCTACCGCGGCGTCGGCACTCGGCACCATTGCGCTGACCGTCGTCGGCTCTTTGCTGGCCACCACCACGTCTTGCTCGTCGATGACGTTACCATCGAGCCGCAGCACGGCCTTGACCGTTTGATCTGGCAACGTCAACGTTGCGGTCGCAGTGAGCTGCATCTGATCGCCGATCGATGCACTGGACAAGTACATTGCTCCGTATTCACTCGCCGCGGTGACCTCGCGCAGCCCCATCGTGGCGAAGTAGGTTTCGCTCCACTGCTTGATTTCGCCCGCAGCCATCGCGCCGCGATCCCAGAACTCGGGCGTGATGCCGTACCACATCTCGATCGTCGGGCGCAGCCATTCGTCGCTATCGCTCAGATCAATGTCCAGGCTCTGTTTGCCGAACGTCCACAACTTCAAACCGGGCGTTTGCACGTTGTCCGATACGCGTAGGATGCCCATGTCGTTGTCGTAGTTGATGAGCCCCCACCAATTGGCTTGGTAGCTGGGGTTGGCAAACGCCGTTCCTTGATCAGCCCAATTCTCGAAGTGTGACAGGTTGTTCCACTTGAACACTTCGTCCGCAACACGTTCCTCGGCGTCACCGAACCAGGCCCACGACGTTTCGAGCAGGTGCACCTGGTCCATGGCCGCCAAGATGCGCGTGTTGAGCCCAATGGCAGTGTCTCCGGGAGGCGAGCCAGGTGCCAAGGTGTTCACCATCCAGTACTCGAACCGCGGGACAGGCGTATCGCGCGTATTGGTCAGCTTCGTGCCCAATTCGAGGCCACTGCTGCCAGCACGCAAGGTAACATCGACTTCGACCAATACGTCGGTGCGGCCTACGTCGTAGCGTGCGGGCACTCCCTCGACCAAGTCGAGGTCGTCCTGCCTCGACATACGTACGGTGATCGCCTCGTCACTCTCGCTGACAACCTCGAAGGCATAGGGCTGGTTCCAGTACCTGCCGTGCTCGGGTTCGGGAAAGCTCGGAAAGATGCCGCCCATGATGACCAAGTAGTCGTAATAGAAGATGTCCTGGTACATCAGGTACGGCGCACCGATCGGGTTCTGATACAACAGCTCGCGCCCCGTCGGCTTGTGCACGATGCTCAGTACGCGCCCACCATAGTCCGGCAGTAGCGTGACACGCAGGTACCCATTCTCGAGCACGACCGTGTCGTAGGTCGTGCTCGTCGGTTCCTCAGCAGGGCTTTCCGGCCCGTTCCAGACTCCCGTCGCGCTCGCTTCGATCGGAAAATGCCGAAACTCGAACGTCGATGCAGACCGCGTGACGACGTCGCTGCTCCCTGACCCGACGACGCCTCCACTGCCACCACTACCCGGCACGGTGCCGCCAACACCGTCGGGCACAACGCCCATACCTGCGCTGCCTCCGGCGGCTTCGGAGACCGTACCGCCCCCAGTGCCTCCCGCCGAACCGCCGAGTCCATCGGCGCTCGGCGCGACCGTCCCGCCGCCTGGAACGGAGCTGCTCCCGGAAAGGCCATCAACTCCGGTGGGGCTACTTCCAACGCCAGCGTTGGAGCCGGGGCCCACCACCACGGGCCCATCGGTCGTCGGCGTGGTGTTGTCACTGCTCCCCCCCGCGGACTGCTCGCTGGCTCCGGAGGGGATACTGCTCCGTGCACCGACGCCATCGGTGCCGCCGCCATCGCCATTCGAACAACCAACAACCGAAGACCAACCCAGTGCGGTCCAGGCAACCGCATTCCAAACGAGCGCGGTTCTGACCACCCCAGAGCGCGACACGGTGGAACGCCCCCCGTGCTTCGGACCACAGACCAACTCACTGTTTCGGCAGGACTTTTTCATTCGCGCCCTCGACGTACTTCACCCGCGTCCATCACGCAAGAGAGCGCAAAAAGCTGCGGATGCGACGAGCCACAGATCCGACGATGCGGAAGCGACGCGAACTCGGTTCTCGGGAGGTTTCGCTACCGCGGCACCGGAAATACCAGAACAGCGAACGCTCATTTAGCGCACCACCAGTACCCAGAGTACAGCCAACAACGGCGCCACCCCTCCGATCACCAAACCCGGTCTGACGAACTCGTTCGCAGTGAGCTTGCCGGTCGAAAATACGAGCGCATTCGGCGGGGTCGCAATGGGTAAACACATTGCCGACGATGCCGCGATAGCCAACGGCAGTGCCACCCGATCTTCGAAGCCAACCGCCATGCTGATGCCAATGGGTATCAGCACGTTCGCCGCCGCGGTGTTGCTCATGAAGTTCGACATCAACGCGCACACGTAGCCGAGCACGAGCGCCAATGCGATGGGTCCGAAGTCACCGAGGGGGACCGCCGAAACGATCCAGTCCGCCAAACCAGTGCTATCAATCGCCTCACCGAGCGCTAGGCCACCCGCCAAGAGAAACAGCACATCCCAAGGCAAACCGCGAATGTCCGTGGGACGCAAAACCGACATGGTCGTGAACACCACGATGGGCACCAACGAAACGACTGCGGTCGGAGCATGGTGCCACCCGCCAGTCATCCACAACAGCACCGTTCCAATGCCCGTCGATGTCACTACCCAACGTCGCCAGCGAGGCGCGCCGGGTAGCGGCGCGTCATCCTCTTCGGCGGACAGCAGTTGCAGCACATCGAGGCGTTCGGCGGCTGCGGGGTAACGCCGCAACAAGAACAGCCAACCGAGAATCGATAGCAGAGACGCTGGCGGCAACCCGAAGACCAGCCACTGGAGAAAGTCCACGGAGCGCCCTGGGAGCGCCCCGAGAGCACCGGCGGCAATGGCGTTGGGTGGCGTCCCAATCAGCGATCCCATCCCTCCCACGTTGGCGGCAATGGCGGTCCCCAGCAGCAGCGCCTTGCGGAACGGATCCCCGTCACCGAGCCCCGCCGCAACCGGGGTGAGGAGCGCAAGCATCAATGCGGTCGTCGCGGTGTTGCTCATGAACATCGACAACCCGAAGGTCACACACATCACGCCAGCAAGCAGCGCCGGTGGCCGATCACCAAACAGGGCCAGCGCTCTCGTCGCCAACCAACGATCGAGCCCGGTCCGCGCCGTTCCTGCCGCGAGCACGAAGCCGCCGAAAAACAACCAAATCAGTGGATGTCCAAGCACGGCCACGTAGGTTTCCCAGCGCTGTCCCTCCAACCGCCGCTGTTCGTGCCCCGCCCCCGCCAACAGCAACACGTCGAGCCCGATCACGAGAATGCCCACGGCAAAGGCCGGCGCGGCCTCGGTGACCCAAAGCAACGCGGCAAGCACCAAGATGAACAACGCCCGCGCTGGGGGTTCCGCCAAATCGCCGACCTGCGTCGCGGCGACATATGCCCCCCACGCCGCACCGATGCACAGCGCGAATACAACCGCCCCCCGCGGCGACTCCACCTCCAACCCCGTCAGCAACCGCCGCAACTGGCGTCGCGTATCGAGCAAGTGAAGACTCGCGACATCGCGCTGGTGCCAAGACATGGCGCAAGCATAGACGTGGACTGCCGCCCAGCTCCACAGTCGTTCCGGTATTGTCCTTCCCTTCGGCTCGTCAGTGTCCGACTGGTGACAATCGGGCAGTCGTCGGAACTGACGTCACTGCAATCAGCCGTAACGGGCTCGACGCGTCACTGCCGGTAGTCCAAGAATCGCTGCGACGGCCAATTGGGTGAGGGCCGCAGCAATTCTGGGAAACGCCTCGGTCTGTTCCACGGGCCCCTCTGTTGCATTGGTTCAAGGAACACCAGTTCCTTGGTACCAGGGCGTCCTTCGGCACGATCTCAAGGCAGCGGGCTACACTTCTGCCCAGGCATCGCCTCGAGCCAGCCTTCGTTGTCTCGATCCCCGAGTATCTTCTGCACGTTGGCATCGCTGAACTCGCACATCTTCCCGTCATCGACGTACAGGTAGAAACCGTACATCATGCAGTCCTGGTCGGGCCCCTCGTGTTCCAGACCCAGCAAATGGCCAAACTCGTGCACCGGGTGCCCCAAGCAATGAGCGCCAGTGCCGTCGTCGTAGGGATACGTGGGACCATCGTCAGCGATACAAGTCAAGTCGTCGCCGTCCATCCAAGCGCCGCCGAAGTTGCCCCCAACCCTGCCGTCGAAGCGAGCGATCGGATAGTTGACCACGCGGTGATTCGGATCGAAGTCCCGTATCCCGAGTTTGGCGTAAACCTCTGTCTTGATGTTACCCAGTCTGTACCAGCGCGAGTCCTGATGAATGCCGTCCGGCGTCTCGACGTACCATACACTATCGTGCTCAGCGTCAATCACGTCGACGACCGGATCGCTCAGATAGAACGTCTTGCCCAATTGCTCGTACCAGTATTGCTGAAAAGCATAGGCTTGCTTCTCGATGTCGTCTCGCTGACTCGCGTCGTACCGCTGATCCGCCTCGACGAAGTAAACGAAGTGCACGACCTTGCCAGCTTTGCAGGCGTTAGGCTGCCCGGCGCTTCCAGCATCGTCGTCCGCCCCGCGTCCTGCCGCGCCCCCTTCGAGCTCATCGGCACCAGTCGCGGAACCCGCACCAGCATCGAGGTCAGCTGCACCGGCCACGCCCCCGTCCTCCGCGGTCAGCTCGGACGTCTCCGTTGAGCCTGGTGCCCCCCCAGTCGGCCCCTGAAACCGAGGACTGGGTTCGGCGGTTTGTGCACCGCTCACGGCTTCCGGACTGCTCGGCGCGGGTGGTAGTGGCAATGGTTCGGTCGCGCTGGGCAGAGTCGGCGTTTCCACGCCAGCCTTGGGAAGTTCAATGGTCGTCCTCGCCGACGTCGGCACGACCGCCTCCGACGTTCGCTCTTCACCGTCACCGCTGCCGCAACTGACGACCGACAACCACCACGGAAATCCTGCCATCAACGACAATCCACGTTTCCAACGGCGGTACATGTGCCGAGTCTAATGCGCCGCGGTCGGCGCCAGATCACGGCGGCACACCGTTGCGCCACATTCTGTCCTCATTTCGGACGAGCACGCCAAGCTGCAGCCTCGCTGTTCTCACCGCGATGGGATTGCACGTGCCGTATCGCATCAACTCGAGCCCATTCCAATCGGCACCTCATGGAACTTTCTGCGCTGTCCATTGCCGTCGCGCTCATCTGAACGTAGCCGATGCGCGTTGAGAGCAACGCTGCGTGGCTTGTCTGTTGGGGAACTGTCCGATGGGGAACTGCCTGTTGGGAAGAACCTGTGGGTCGTCAGTTCTGCGGAAGTTGGCGCAAGAGCAAGCTGAGAGGACGTGCTACACTGAAAAATAGCCAAACGCCGATGCGATCGTCAAACCAGGTCGATGCTCGCCGTGACAGTGCCTGCATCGATTGACCTATGCGCATCATTCCGTTTCTGGGCGTCGCTGAGCCCATCAGTTCTACCGTCCACTTCGTTGGCGCAGTGGTCGCGGCCGGGTTGGCCAGCTCGCTGGCGCGACGGGCCCACACCGATCCCATCGCTCGGCGCTGCTTGTGGGTGTTCACCGCCAGTGTGGTGTTCCTGCTCACGATGAGCGGGGCCTATCATTCGCTCCCCCACGGTGGTTTGAGTCGTGAGGTGCTTCAGCGGCTCGACCACGCCGGTATCTTCGTACTGATCGCCGGAACGTTCACCGCAGCCCACGGGCTGTTGTTCCGGGGCCTATGGCGGCGCGGCATGATCGTCTTGATGTGGACGCTTGGGTCTGTTGGCGTCGCTGCGAAGGTAGTCTTCTTCGAAAGCATCTCCGAATCGACCGGACTGCTGCTTTATCTTGCAATGGGTTGGCTCGGCGCGGTGTCCATCGTCAAGCTCGTTTCGGAGAAGCGCCATCGACAGGCCGCCTACTTGTGGGCCGGAGGAGTGGTGTACACGGTGGGTGCTGCTGGTGATCACTTGGCCGGCAGCGACCTGACTCTGTTGCCAGGCGTTCTCGAAGCTCACGAACTGTTCCATGTCGCCGTGATCGGTGGCATCGCAACGCATTGGAAGCTCTTCCACGACGCGGCGCGCGCACCGTGCACCGACTTGCTCGCCCATGTCGGTGCGTCGACGCCGATGCCCGCCAGCACGGCGCCACTTCCATCCCGAGTTGAGCAGTCGTTCGGAGTTGCGGGCGGCGACACCATCTGAAGAAACGCCGAAACGCCCAACGTTTCGACGAGCAGGGGCACGCCCACAACTCGGTGCCTCGTGCTTGTCGCGGGATCAACGGGCTAAGGGTTCGTTGGCGGATTCCGGACAGCCGCCGGCGATACCGGCACGGGGATCTTGCCGGAGACCTGCGGCATCGACGGTCCGTGCCCAGGGGTCTGCTGGCTCGTCGGCTTTGGCGCGCGCTGCGCTTCGGGTCTCGAATGCATTGCACCCGGCATCCCTCGCGGATGAGGGGCGGTTGCCTTCTCCACGCGGTCGCGCAGTTCACTGGCAACCTCGTCGTAACGCTGGAGCATCTCGGTACAGCGTTGGGCAGGAAATGACGGAGTCCTCGAACGCACCATCGAACAGCTCGCCGATTGCTCACCGATCTCAGTGCACAACTTGTCCATGAGCGTGGCACAGTCGGCGCGCGCCGACTGAATCTTGGCAATCGTGCTCGGCAGAGCCCGAAGCTGTAGCCGACAAGCGTCGTCAGTCAGTAGCTGCACTGCTGCCGTGGCTTGCGAACAACTCTCCGCCCGCTCACTGCCAACCCCCTCGCACAGCTTCTCCTTCCACTCGTCACAAGGACCGCTGACACTCTTCGTTTCCGCAGCGGGTGCCTGCCGTCCAAACATGTTCCTCTCGCCAGTAGTGAACACGACACTCAGCGCAATCACCAAGATGCCGCCCAAGTACCCGATCCAGCGCGTATCCAACCCGGATTCCTCACGCGGAGCGGGTCCATTTGGTGATGTATTCTCGGTAGTTACGACGCCACCGGGCTGCTCGAGACCGACTGCCTTCGAGTCGTTCGTCGATTCGTCGGGTTGCCCGTCTGCCTCCGCATCGCTCGCTCGCCCCTCGATGTACTTGGCATCCGAGATGTCTTCTTCTTGGCTCATGTGATTCTCCCTTGGAACCGACCCTAGTCGAGTTCAGTTAACACTGAAAGGCCACGATGCTGTCCCGCCACCAGCGGTGCTCTCGACGTGTGGGCTCTCGCGCTGAATGAGAGTTCGCGATTCGCGAAATCTCAGTCGACGTAGCAGAGAATGGAGTCGAGAGAACGACTGCAACGGGAGCGCAACAGACGCAGACAGGTCAACCCTTGCTCTGGCGCTGGTCGTCACTGCTGGGTGGTCTTGCGGTGTCTCCCGACACGAGTGGTGGGAACCGCGCTCTCACACTCGGGGACAGGCCACCTCCTACCGCAGGGGCCGGCATCGGTTCCTGCGGTGGGTCCAGACTCTCCGGCGCCTCTTCCGCGGATAGTTGTCGTTCGCGCCGCCGAGCCGCCTTGTCCGCCTTGCGTTCCTGGCGTTGTTGCTCTCGTCGACGCTTGTCCAGACTCGGCCGCGCCTTCACTGGTACTCCCGCGGTTCGTCGACGGTTGGGCTCCGGTCGTACGCAATACTCACGTGTACGCTACGTCCGAGGATGGGCACACCATCGAGCGACTGCATGGCGCTGGTCGCCGCTGTGTTCGATTTGTATTCGACAAATCCGAAACCGCACGAACCACCAGTACTCGGATCAATGCTCAGCTGAATGGAGGTGATACGGCCAAACGGCTCGAAGGTATCGCGCAGATCGTCTTCCCGTGCGTCGAGGTCGATGTTCGCAACGAACAAACAATTGTTCATGTGGCTCCGCCGTGCGTCTGGGTGTGAGCGTCTAGGAACTGACACTCGGCGAGCGCCGACGCGCCAGCGCTAGTCCGAGGCCCAACGGGGCGCTCTCAGCTCGCGCGTGACACGCATGAACCGTGAACTCTTCTCCCACAATTGCAGGACGCACGCCAGCACATTGTCGCTCCATTCCGAATTTGACCTAGTGTTTCGGTCAGTTCAGCGCGAGTATCCCCGCGCCTGGGGCCGCCTTCACGTCATCGCTCGGCCCCAAGGCAACGACTCCTCTCGATGACCACGCGCTTGCAGGTGGTGCTGCACTTGGCACCGACGAACCAGCGGCTTCTCGCTGTTCACCTTCCGTAGCCTGAGCGCATACACCGAATGGGCCTGATTCAGCGAGAAGCCGAGAGTTCGCTCCACGGAGTGTGGTTCAGCGTATACAGGCCTACCCCGTGTTCCGCACCGTTGCGGTGTACGACCAGGTCCATCACGCAACGACTGCGGGGCACGTTGCGGATCTGGGTGCCGAGAAACAGCATGAGCACCACCTTCTGGGCCTCGTGGTGGGCGACCTGGTCGGCTTCGGTGGTGGTACGCGATGATCGTGTCGAGAGCCGGTGGACATCCACGTCGATGGCCTCGACCCCTTGAGAGTGTTCATGTCCAACCCTTCTCGTGTTGGCGACGAACGACTGGCGGCGTCGCGACGAACACCGCCATGTCTTGGGACAGGACCGAGCGAGCCATCGCGAACAAGTGGGCCAGCGAAGGGAAGCGTTACGGCGACCGGGCGCCGCTGGTCACAAGCATCGGTCAGCAGGCCGAAAGCGCCGAATTGCCAGCTGCGTCAATCTCGATAGGGCTCGGAGCCAGGAGCTCGATAGCGGTCGAGTGGACTGCGCTGAGCATCACTTCCGTAGTAGTGCCCGTTGCCTTCGAGTTCAGCGAAGAGCAGGTGGATGACCGAGCGAGTTCCTTCGTGCGGAGGGCGCATCCCCATCTCCGCAGGAGTCTTCCCTTGGGATGCGGCGTAAGGGCGCGTGAGGTCCGTTTCGATGTAACCTGGAGTGCAGGCGTTGATCTTCAACGACGGGAACCGCCGCGCGAGCAGCAACGTGTAGCTGTTGGCGCAAGCTTTCGACAAGCCGTAGGGGCTACCGTCGCCCAACCCGCGCCGCGCAAAGCCTTCTTTGCCATTTTCGATACTGAGACACTCGTGGATGAAGCCCTCGAGTTCCGACCATTCGATTTGTGAATTGGTGAGCAACCGCCGTCGGTCGGGACTACACCCTCCAACGAAGATCGGACCAGACGCGGAGGTGACGTTGACGATGCGCCCTGCGCTCGGGTCGAGCAGTGATACGCACGCTTCGCATACCCGCCGCATCCCCAGCGTGTTCGTGCTGAAAGTGGTGCGCAAGTCCGCACCGCCGCCCACTCCGGCATTGTTCACCACGCCAAAGAGCGCCGGGAACTGCTCCCCGCAACGCCTGCGGATCTCTTCGACCATCGCACCTACCGATGCATCGCTAGTGACGTCGAGCTGAACGACAGCAAGGCGATCGTCCCACGTCGGATGCTCCGTGAGCAAGGCACGTCGCGCCATCTCTCCACGCGCCGGATCGCGTGAACCGAGGAATACGAACGTGTCGTCTCGTTCCGAAAGAATCGCGTTCACGATTGCCAACCCGATCCCCTTGTTCGCCCCAGTGACTAGTACCCTGCGCACGAGTCGTCTCCAAAAGCCGTTCCGTCGCCCTGATCGGGCCGCGCCCATGTGCTTTGGGTGCACGAGAGCGCCAGCGAAGGTAACACGACTCGATTCAGCTTCCCAGGAAGCTGTCGACCCCGTAGCACGCGGACCGGCTCGCAGAGCACGCAACAAGTCGAGTGGCCACTCCCGGCATCGCGTTCCCGCCAAGATGGCAGGGCCGCGCATGGCAACGCGTCGAACGCTCCAACACCTGATGAAGTGAGCACACCGTAATCTCTACTCGGTGCCGTGGTACTTGGAGGGACAACTGAACAATCCTGCAACACTCATCAGCGTCACCAGGAACTTCCATCGTTCTCGATCGAGTGTGTGCCATTCACCAGCAATCGCTCCTACGAGCCCCAACGAATCCGCGGCGCTCTCGCCACGAAACGAACACGCGAACGACACAACTCCAACGTCGTTCACGCAAGACGCCCACCCGAGCCACAGCCACACAAACACACAGCCGTTCATTCCTCACAACCCAGAACACAGTTCATTCTTAGCCGCAAATCGCACACAACCTCCCAACGACCATTTTCCGATTGACGACACACAACCCATGACGCATGTTGCCCGCGTTTCGAGGAGCCGCGAACTCGCCCTCGAAAGGGGAGTCACTGCATGGGAAACACAGCGAAAACGCGTTCACCAGCCGCTGCACGCAAGAAGCACCGTAGCTGGTGGTTGGGCGTGGTGGTCGTGCTCCTCGCCTCAGTGATAGTGGCGTGGAGTACTCGAACCGATGTCCCGAATCTCGCTGTTCGGCGGGCTGATCCCAACGAGGCAAAGGCAGCCACAAGGACTCCGCCTCCCGTCTCGAGACAACGACATCGAACCGCCGAAGTCGAGCGGGAGCTCGTTGGGCACGTGACCGCCGACGGCAGCGCCGCAGAGGGCGCGAGGGTATGCGCGTTGTGTTCGACTTGCGACATCAGTCTGTCGCCTCGTGGCTCGTGCACGTCGGCTGCCGCGGACGGAACGTTCACGCTGCGCGCCGTACCGACCACTCCGTTCGTCGTCACGGCAGCGCTTGACGGCTACTCGGTTGGGCTCGCTCGAGCGGGAAAGTCCATCGACATGGCCGGGGAGCGGCACGTCGACGTGGGCGAGATCGTACTCACCGCTGGCGGTTCACGCATCGCCGGACACGTCTTCGATGCCACCGGCGGCCCAATCGAAGGGGCAACGGTTCAGGTAGCACTGGCTGACTTCAGTGTTCGCCCTCTGGCGGAGCTCACCACCGACAGCACCGGACACTTCTCGGGTTCCGTCAACAGCAGAGGAATCGTCGCGTTGCGCGCGGATGCGTCCGGCTATTCGCCGAACATGATCCACCGGAAGTTGCCTAGCCAGGACGCGACGATCGTACTGGCTCCCGGAGCTACCATCAGCGGGAAAGTACTGGCCGAAGGCACCGAGACCCCCGTCGGCGGAGTCGAGGTCGTCGCGATGGGCACGATGGGAGCGACACTCGTTCCCCCCGCACGTTCGGACGACGCCGGTCGGTTCACACTTTCTGGCCTGCCACCGGGGCGCTACCACCTAGTGGGCGAAGGGGACAACCACCGTGGGAGTTCGCCGACAATGGTGAACATTGGTCTCAGCGATTCCATCACGGACGCAGTCGTCTACGTCACCAACGGCGCAATGGTGACCGGCAAGGTCCTATCAAAGTCGGGCGAGGAGCCGTGCGCAGAGGGTTACGTTGCGGTCGGTCCATGGAGCCCACTCACGCTGGCCAGTCGCCTCGGCGAGGTTGCAGTCGAACCAGAAGCTCAATTGCCTGTCCCCGCCATCAGGGCTCAGATCGAGCCGAGTGGAAACGTGCTGCTCCGAGGATTGACACCGGGACGGTACTACGTGCGACTGGAATGCCGCGGTCGCGTCTACTCGAGCGGACCAACGGTGTTGGACGTAGCGCAGGAGGACCTCGTCGTATCTTGGAGTGTGACCGAGGGCGCTGCGCTCCGCGTAGTCGCACAAGACGAACAGGGCGAGCCGGTGCCATACGCAGAGGTCTCCTTGCAACTGCCAGCGCGGGGGCACGGCGGCGGTACGTATCAAAGCCTTCGGATCGACGAGTCAGGGCAAGCGCTGTTGGAGGGGGGGTTGTATCCAGGCCGCTATGTCGTTCTACCCGCCGAAGGTTACGGCGCTGCGCCCGTGCCCGTCGAGCTGGGCGAAAACGACGAGATGGTGACGGCCACCGTCGTCCTTCCTGGCAAGAGCGGACTCCTCGTCCGTGTTCGCGACGGCCGCGGAACCCCACTGGATTCGGTCCAGGTCGTCGCACGACGCGTCAACGAGGAGGCCGAAAGTGCAGACGGCGCCATACGAGAGGAAGCGTCGGCGGAACCTGAGCTCCTGCACCCGGGCACGCCCCAAGGAGACGGTTCGTATGCGGTCAGGCCGCTGAAAGCAGGAGCATACACCGTCGAAGTCCAGAGCGACTCGAACCCTCCGCAAAGTGGTGCAAACAGCGCAGGAAAAAAGGTCATCAGCCTCGCGCCGGGTCAGAACGAGACCGTAGAGGTCACCCTCGACTGCAGCACGCCACTGAATGGCACCGTTGTCGACGACGCCAATGCCCCGCTTCCAGATGCTTGGGTCACCGCGTCGTTCGAAAGCGACGCCGAGAAGGACGACTCCATGGCCCAGGCATTCGCGCGTCCGCCCAGGAGAGTCCTGACGGACGCGGCTGGCAGCTTCACGATCGAAGGACTGTGCAGCGACGCAACCTATCGGGTTCAAGCCTCGCTCGACCGCGGCGGGTCGGGCTCGGTCGAAAAGGCCGTACCGGGTGAGGCGATTCAGATCGTCGCGCGATGGCACGGAAACATCGAAGGGCAAGTGCGCACTCGGCAAGGAACGCCCGTCGCCGACTGCCTGTTGACCGTGGTACACGACGCAACAGGGCGGTCGCGAGAGATACGTGTTCACTCTACGGATGGATCGTTCAATTTGAACGACCTGCCCGCCGGACCGAGCACGCTCAGCGTCCACGGCGCTGGAATCGCTGGGCAGACGTCGGTCGTGATCCCCTCTGCTGGAACGCTACGCGACGCGCAGGTCGTCGTGGACCAGACAGCAACGGCTCGGGGCGACGGCAGCTGACACATCTTCCAGAGGCGTTCGGGGGTGATCGTTTCGCCCACCGTTCGGTCAATCCACAACAGTAGAAATGGAGCTGAATAAATGATTGGAAACAATACCAAGCGCTGGACGTTCGTCGCCGTGGGTTCTGCAACGATTGCCTCACTGGCTCTCGCCGCGGGCATCGCGAGTGCTTACAAGGCAGAACGCATCGAGTACCAGTTCACCACGAAGTACTTCTCGGACAACGTCTCCGGAGGCGGCGCCCTCGACGCGTACATCAAGACCACCCCAGACTACTCTCGACTCGACATCTTCACCGCAACGAGCGGGAAGTACAACTCTCGACTGTCCACGCGCTGCAGTGATGGCCGCCTGCTCACCACGGCACCGCGCAACGTCACCGGAACGACGGCTGGGGACGTGACCCACAACTGCGGGTCCAACCTGTACCCGCTGCGCATCGAAGGTGCCATCGACGACTTGTGAGTAGAAGACGAAGGGCGCAACAGTTAGCGCCTTTCTGATCGGTCGCATCCCGCCGGCGCCGGTTGACTCCCAGCACTGGAGGCCAACCGGCGTCGGCACTATCGATCGTGAGGGATCGCATCACGCGGGGTCGGATGAGCTACCCCGCTGCGCGTCAATTCTGCTCTTCGGCGGGCGGGTTGATTGACTCACGAACCGCCGATGCGAGCACTGCGGCGGAGAACGGCTTCTGAATGATTGTTCCAACAGCCAGTTCGTCGTGGCGTTCAACGACGTCGTTCGGATATCCAGACATGAAGACCACGCCAATCGTGGGATGTAGTGCGCGAACCCCTCGCGCCAGTTGGGGGCCATTGAGGCGGGGCATCACGACGTCAGTGACCAGAACGTCGAATTTGGTCTCCGGTCT
This sequence comes from Deltaproteobacteria bacterium, assembly GCA_003235365.1. Classification (GTDB taxonomy): domain Bacteria; phylum Myxococcota_A; class Polyangia; order Polyangiales; family Polyangiaceae; genus SZUA-265. The sequence goes on along the minus strand of QJWJ01000043.1, from coordinate 9,840 downwards.
AGCGGCAAGTTCCAATGCGGAGCGGCCGTCGGCGGCCACGAGCACTTCGTAACCCAGCCTGCGGAGAGCCTTCTCGACGTAGCGACGAACCAACTCTTCGTCTTCGGCGAGGAGCACCGTCTCTCCCATACCCAACGGTAGCTCGCGTGCCAGCGGCGGGAGCGGAATGTCCGTCTCCACTCCCTCGACCACGGGGAAGAACACCTGCAGCGACGTACCGCGGCCGAGCTCCGAATCCACGACGACGTGGCCCCCATGCAAGCTGGCGACACCATATACCGTCGACAAGCCCAAGCCCGTGCCCTTCTCGTCCTTCGTCGAGAAGAAAGGGTCGAACACCTTTCCTTTCGTCTCGGCATCCATGCCAACACCGTCGTCCGCAACGGTCATGGCAACGTATTCACCGGGGCGCGTGTTGGGATGAACCAGGCAATACCTCTCGTCCAGAATCACACGCCGAGTCGAGATGGTGATCGTCCCCTGTTCGGGAATTGCGTCCCGCGCATTGACGACCAAGTTCATCAACACCTGCTCCACTTGTCGCAGATCCACGCTGACGACAGGCAAGCCGTCCTCCAAGTCCAGCTCGATCGCGATGTCTTCACGCACCGCTTTTCTCAGCAATCGACTGAAGTCTCGCGTGACGTCATTCAGATTCGCGCGACGCAGTTCGAGGCGCTGCTTCTTACTGAAGACCAGAAGCCGGCGAACCAAGTCTGACGCCTTGTTGGCGGCATCGAGAATCTCTTCCAAGCACTGCTCGCGCTCGCCTCTGCCAATGTTCTCCCGAAGCAGAAAGGCGTTGCCCATCACGGGGGTCAGCAGATTGTTCAAATCATGGGCAACTCCACCCGCAATGCGTCCAATTGCTTCGAGACGCTGTGCTTGAAGCAGCAGAGCCTCGAGCTCGACGGACCGTTCTTCCGCCCGCACACGGGAGAACTGCTCTTCGTCGCGATCGACCATCGTCGCCGCGAGCAATTCATCACGCTCTCTCTCGGCAGCAAGTGCCCGCTGCTGCGCAAAGTACATACAGGAAAAACACACCAGGCACGCGAAGAAGTAGCTAATCCAAAGCAGGGGCCCATCGCGAAATGCCGAAACATCGACTTCGACTTCAATCCAGCGATCGAGAAATCTCTGAGAGAGAATCGTCGCAAAGCAAATCGCCAACGACGGATACAGCAAACGCTTCTCCCGAAGGTCCATCAGTACCCAGGGATACAGCGCAAATGCGATCACGCCGATGAAAACGGGCTCGAGAATGGGCTCACCCGCACCGACCAGCGCCGCATGATACCCCGCCACGACAATACAGATACCAGTCCCCATCACGAAGCGTGCCAACCTCTGATAACCAAGAGCGGTACCTACCAAACACACGCCGCCTAGCGACGCGACAGCAAGCGGGTACCCCGCAACGTGCGGGAACAGAATGAGACTGATAATCCAGTAGATCAACCCCAACAGGACAACGAAACAGGAGACCTGGTTGCACAGACGAATCTTGTCACGCAGATAGCCTGACGACGCATACTTGACCCCGATGTCGCGCAAGACCATCAGCCATGGGCGACTCCAACAGTACACCCACGGCGACGTCGCTTGCTCGGCTGGCTCCACCTCCCCCATACCCACGATCTGCATCATGTTTGATGTTGCGGTGCGTGGCAATCCGCAGCTGTTTCTCCCCAGCCCGCCTCCCGCCGTTTGAAGACCCGTAGCGTCCCGCGGGTCGTGCAAAAGTCAGAGCCCCCGGGTCTCCAGTTGACGCGCCCCTGTGAACCATGCCACACCCAGTGCCAGCGCTGTTGTCGGTCATTGTGTGTGTGCACCTGCCCCAGAAACAGGGCAACCCACCTGGACACATGGGCAGCGCAGACCGCGATTCCCATCCGGGGCTTCTTGCCCGCAACCGGGGAACGACAGAGAACAGGCCATGAGAGGCCCAAACGACGCTACGCGGTTCGGATGCAAATGACGACCGAGGGGCCCTCGAGTTCGCAGACGTCGCCGACGAGGCGTGTCGGCCCGGAGGCGAGTAGAACGGCTTGCGAAGGCAGATGCCAGCTTCGAGGCGCGGTGCCGAGGTGGCAGTTGATGGTGAGAGAGCCGCGCTCGAACGTGAGCCAGCGTTCGACCTCATCGAAAACGACATGAGTATCGCGCAGGAGGCCGCTCGAGGCGGGGGGATGCGCGCGACGCAACTCAGTCAGTCTCCCATACCATTGCAGCAATCGTGCGTGCTGGGGCGAGAACCGCTCGCCCCAGTCCAAACACGAGCGCTCGAACGTTTGTCGATCTCCCGGATCCGGAACAGCTTCGGGATCCCAGCCAAACGAGGCAAACTCGCGTCGACGTCCCCGCCTGACCGCCTCTCGTAGCTCCGGCTCTGGGTGGTCGGTGAAGTACAAGAATGGAGAGTGGCTGCCCCACTCTTCTCCCATGAACAAGAGCGGGACGAAGGGACCAAGCAACGTGATCGCCGCCGCGATCTGAAGCGGCGCAACCGACAACGTCGCGCTCAGTCGATCCCCGACCGCGCGATTGCCCACTTGGTCGTGGTTCTGGCTGAAGCAAATGAGCTGCCGGGCACGCAGCGTCGCGGTATCACCTCCGAAGCAGTGTCCACGGAACGCCGAGTAGCGACCATCGTAGACGAATCCGCGCTCCAGGGCGGCAGCCAAATGTTCGATCTTCCCGTAGTCGCCGTAGTAGCCGTCGCGCTCACCAGTGAGCAGCGTGTGCAACGAGTGATGGAAGTCGTCCGACCACTGGGCATCGACGCCGTACCCCCCAATTGCCTTCGGATTGACGACCCGTGCATCGTTGAGGCCGCTTTCGGCGATCAGTACTAGGTGTCGCTCCAGCTCGATGGACAACGCCTCTATGTCAGCGGCCAAGTCAGCGAGAATGTGCGTCGCGGACTGGTCGAAGATCGCGTGAATCGCATCCAAGCGCAGTCCATCGATGTGATAGGCCCGGAGCCAGTGTTTGGCATTGTCGCGAACGTAACGCCGCACTTCATCGCACCCCCTATCGTCGAAATTGAGCGCGTCGCCCCAGGGAGTCCGATACTTCGAAGTAAAGTAGGGTCCGTACGATCCGAGGTAGTTTCCACTCGGACCGAGATGGTTGTAGACGACGTCGAGCAGCACGGCGAGTCCGCGCGCGTGACACGCATCCACCAAGCGCTGCAACCCGCGTGGTCCGCCATAGGCAGTGTGCGGCGCGAACAAGGCTACCCCGTCGTACCCCCAACCGCGCTCACCCGGGAAGTGCGCGACGGGCATCAGCTCGACGTGGGTCACCCCCAACGCCTCGAGGTGGTCCAAATGCTCGACGACCGCGTCGAACGTCCCCTCTTTCGTGAACGTTCCGACGTGAAGCTCGTAGATTACCGCCGATGCGAGCGGCTTGGCTTGAAACGCCGGATCCGTCCACTGAAACGACTCGAGATCCACCCATTGCGACGGACCGTGGACACCCTCAGGTTGGAAACGACTTCGCGGATCGGGCCGGGGCGGACCTCCGTCCAGCGAGAACCAGTAGCGCTGTCCGTCACCGATCCGCGCGACGTCCGTCTCGAAGTAGCCGCCAGCGCCAGGCTCCATCTCGATCCGATCGCCGTCGGGTTCGAGCACGATTGACACTTCCCGTGCCCGCGGCGCCCACACCCGATACCTCACGACGGCGCCTCATCGACGCGCGTCAGTAGTGCACACGGGAAGGGACCGAGCAACGTCGGGAGCCCAACCTCACCGCCGTGCATGCATTGAGTGAACCGATTGAGCCAGTCTCCGGGTGGAAGCACCAACGTGGTACCGGGGAAGTCCGAGCCGAATCGCAGCCACCATCGAGTCGCGACGGCCAGTGCGTCTTGACCACGCGCGAAGGCCAACACCCGAGCCGAATGCTGGCCATGAGCCAGAATCGGCTGATACGTTCCCTGTGCACCGAAGCACTCGGGAAGCGCCCGACGGACCTTCAAGCCATGGTTGAGGAGCCACAGTTTGGCAATGCCCGTTCGACGCCGCTCCCAAATCTGCTCCGCCGTCAATTCTGGAAGTTCTGCGAGCAGTTGCTTGCGCGCCGCATACTCCACCGGGCGACGGTTGTCGGGGTCGACCAAACTCAGATCCCACAACTCCGTTCCCTGGTATACATCGGGCACGCCCGGGCAAGCCAGCTTCAACAGGGTCTGCGCTAGCGCGTTGGCCTCGAACCCGGGAGTCAAGGAGCCAACGAACGCTTCGATTCGAGCTACGAGCTCGGCGTTTCCCAACAACGCTGAGACGTGGGCGTCGAGCGCCCCCTCGTACTCCGCGTTCGGCGAGTGCCACGAGGTATGGATCTTCGCTTCCCGCGCCGCTTTGCGCGCGTATTCAGACAACCGAGGCGAATCAATCGGCCAAGCACCGACGAGCGTTTGCCACAACAGATACTCCATCGCGGGGTCAACGGCACAATCGGGACCAACCCCAGCCAGCTCACGCCATTGCCGAACGTTGTCGGCCCATTGCATCGGGACTTCACTGAGACACAGCAACCGAGCCCGCACGTCCTCACTGCGCTTCGTGTCGTGGGTCGACGTAGCATTCAGCGCTTCTGGATAACATGCTTGCCGACGCTGCATGGCCGCGTGAAAATCGTGAATGTCGACGTGAAAGGCGGAGGGGTCGCCCCCGACCTCGTTCAGAGCGGTCAATCTGACGAAGCGATAGAAGGTGGTATCTTCCACGCCCTTGGCCATGACTGGACCAGTGAGCTGTTGTAGGCGCAGCACGAATTCGACCTCTTCGGCGTCACGCCACTCGAGCAGCAGCAACCGTTCCAGAAAGTCGACCAAGCGAGGGTCGAAGCGCGGGTGTTTGGCGCGCAGGCGCTTGCAGGTTTCGTGGACGACGGACGTATCGTTGCTCCCGACAGGATGGTCGGGATGCACGTAGGTGCGGTAGACAGGGAACTCGACGCACAACTCCGCGAGAAGTTCACCCAACTCGCGCCGTGAGTAGTCTCGCACTCGACGATGATCGTAAACGATGTCCGCCAGGCGATTCACGAGGCGATGCAGATCGCTCCCCAGTGCCTCGCGCAAAACCAAGCGCTTCGCGCTCTCCACCATCGCAACGTAGTCCTGCGGCTCTCGAAGCAATTCGTCGGCCAAGGCATCGAGTGGAGCCTCGCCGTCGGGGTGAGTCAGCACGCGCTGGGCCACGTTGAGAAACTCGTAGCCGGTCGTCCCCGACACGGGCCACGGCGGAAGCTCCTCACCGTCCTCCAGTATCTTCTCCACGAGCAACCAAGCGGAAGGCGCGCGCTGGCGCAGCCGCTCGAGGTATCCGCGAGGATCATACAAGCCGTCGATGTGGTCCACGCGCACGCCGTCGATGCTTCCCTCGACCAGCCACGTGATCACGAGAGAATGCGTTGCCTCGAACACCTCCTCATCTTCGACGCACAGCCCGACCAACGAATCGATGTCGAAGAACCTGCGATAGTCCAGCTCTTGATTCCCAATCCGCCAAAACGCCAAGCGATAGTTTTGCGCCTGTAGCAGCTCGTGCAGAGCATCGGGCGAGGAGTTCGTGCGAGCAACCTGCAGGTCGATTGCCTCGGCGACGGTCGGGTCGAGGCACAACGCCTCGAGCATGTCGAGCAGCACCTCCTTGTCGCGATGTCGGCGCTTGCGGCTGTCCCGGTCCGTGGCGTTCGGCGCGGGCAGTTCCGCGAGACAATCGGCCACGAAACCCAACTGTGGGTGCTCGAGCCGTCGAGCAACGGGGCGCAGAAACTGTCCCAACGACCGCGGAGCGACGGGGTTTTCGTGCTCGAAGTAGCGGATCAACAACGCGCCTCGCCTGCGCTCCACGACGAGACGTCCGGCCTCCAGCTCGACGCCATACTGATCACCGAGGATGGGCAGCACCACTCGTTCGAATTCCGAAGCGCGCCATTCGACGTCGAAGTGACGTGAAAAGCGACTCGACGGGCCGTTCTCCAAAACGTCCCACCACCACACGTTGTGACCACCGCGAATCGCCATGTGATTCGGCACGATGTCCAGCAGCTGACGCAAGCCGTACCGACGCAGTGTCTCACAGAACGCGGCCCGACGCGCATTCCCTCCGAGCTCCTCGTTCACCTTGGAGTGGTCGACGACGTCGTAGCCGTGGGTACTGCCATCGGTCGCTTGCAAGTAGGGTGAACAGTAGATGTGACTCACACCCAGGGCCTGCCAATACTCCGCCAGGGCGCTCGCCTCGTCGAAGCCGAAGCCGGGACGCAGCTGAACGCGATAGGTGCCCCCTCGATTCACGCCTTGGAGGTACCCCGGTTTCAATTTGTCGCCAATGGATTTGAGCATGATCGACAAGCCACCAAGCGGTTCCAGCCGGAACAGAGCGCTCGGGCTCACCCCCGGGGGGCTGATCTCCGACGGCGAGCGCATTCACGCGCGCGAAACACGCGGTACAAAATCCACTGCGCTCATCATCAGGGGCTGGACGTCAGCGCTCCTCCAGATGGACACAGTAAACTTTTCCCCAACACCAGCGAACCGTGACCCAACCGACGGCCGTTCAATCCACGCACCCCCTGCTGTCCGAATGCCGTCGTACGCACGGTTTGCGTCCTTCTCACGGCGGATCCGGCCGTTCTTAGGTCCCTGGTCAAAATAGTCTTGGCTTTCGGGCCCCGCTGCATCCCCGCCAGCAGCGTTGCTCGTCGCTCAACTACTCCAGAATGCTCGACTCCTCACGCCTTGCTGGCTGGGCGCATCAACGCCCTCGATGCACGAGTCATCTTGACCCCGGGGCGTTTACTGGAACGCAAGTTGCTTGCTCAGGTACTCGGAAAGGAGATCACCATGTCACCCATGCCCATTTCGCCAGGCATCCCACTTTCTCGAGCACCGGTCGTGCTGCAGAGCCGCAAGTCGTACGTCGGTAGCGTCGATCTTTCGCGCGCACCCTCGGAACATTTCGTTGCATGTCCCATGGTTCGCCAGGACGTCGCACTTGGAACGTGCGAGAGCTGCTCGCACGGGCACGATTGGGTGCACGACCAAGCGAGCGATACGGTTTTGCTTCGCTGCTCCTTCCTCGCGCGCGATTCGCAGTGACCCGGACCCAAGCACCGACCGCTGACTTGGAGTCGTTGAGATGACCCCGAGAACTCGGGCTGCATTGGAGGACAGTCGCGAACGCGGGGCAGGAACCTGGCGCCTCAGGCCCCGCTATCCAGTTCTTGCTCGGGCAAGGCACGGGCGGTCCAAAGCGACCGCATGAAACCCAGAAGGTGCCGAGCCAGCAGAGCGCACGACCTTGCGATTGTTGAAGCCTCACCCCGAATGGGGCTTCGACAATCGCTCCTGTTCATGCTGGCGAAGCTCCAGTACCGTTGCCGCAGCCGAAGTGATATCGTCACGGCGTGGAGCGAACAGAGCGGGAAGATGTGGGGCACAGTCTCGGCCTCGAATGCGAACGAATGTCGGAGGCGGTGGCCGCATGGGGCATCGGCATCTACGATCACGATCACGTCACGGGCGAACTCTACGGGTCAGCGCGCTTTCGCGAGCTGTACGGCGTGGCCCCTGACGAGACGCTGACGATCGAGACCTTGGGTGAGTCGGTCTTCCCGCTGGACTTGGCTCAAGCTCTGCACGCCGCACAACGTGCACACGATCCTTCCGGGAACGGCAAATTTGATCAGCTGCACCGAATCGTCCGAAAGAGAGACGGCGCGGTTCGCTGGATTCATTCACGTTCCACGACGACGTTCGGCCTGGTCGATGGCAAGCGAGTGCCGATTCGCACGCTCGGATCCATCGTGGACAAGACTGAGCATCGCGACCTCGAACTCGCGCTGGCGCGGCAACGAAAGCGACTCGACCAAGCGACAACCGCGGCTGGAGTGGGGATCTTCGAACTGAACCACCGCCCGTCGTACGAAACGGACGGCGTGTATCTATCGGAAGCATTCTCGAAGTTGACCGGCATCGAGAATGGCCTCACCCCAGACTTCGGAGCGTACCTCAGCCGTGTCCACGACGACGATCGGGAGAGGGTCCGCGATGCGCTGCATCAGCTCGTGTCGATTGATGGTCCTCACGAGATTGAACTCGAGCACCGCTTCGAAGACGCGAACGGTCAGCAGCGTTGGTTCCAGATCCGCGGGAGTTCCACGTTGGATACGCGAGGCCCCCACCCGACTCTTCACTCCACGGTCGGCGCCGTCCTCGACATGACTTCGACTTGGAGAGCGCATCTGGCGCTGGCCGAGCGCTCCGCGATTCTCGACGCAACCCCCGACTTCGTGGGCATCGCCGACCCAGATGGAGCCTGGCCGCGGCACGACGTTCAAGATCTACCTACCGTCTACGGACGCCGCCGTGACCGTCGACCACGCCCCGATGACCCCCGTCACTCTGTCCACCCACGCGACGATTCTCCTCGCCGAAGACGACGGTCAAGTGCGAAAGATGATAATCACCGTGCTCGAAAAGGCCGGCTTCACTGTGCTCGAAGCCTCGGGTCCTGTCGAAGCGCTCGGTCTGGCGCGGTCCTTCGACGGCGAGATCGACTTGCTGATCACCGACGTGGTCATGCCACAAATGGCCGGCACCGAGCTGGCCCGACAACTCACGGAGGCGCGCCCCAGACTCACGGTACTGTACATGTCCGGCTACACCGAGAACGGCATCGTGCACCACGGTGTGCTGGACGACGGCGTGCACTTCCTGCCCAAGCCCATCAACGTCCAGAAACTGCTCGAAGCGATCAAGTCTGCACTGGAGCCGTGAGAGGTGCACTGCGGGACTGAATGTGCCCGGTCGGCCTCATCGCGGCGGGGTTGCATCGGCTACGGGCCCGAATCTAGGCCAAAGTCAAACATCGAGCGACTCGGAGTCTCGCGACGTTCAAGAGGAGCAGGCGACAAGCAAGGCGGAAGCTCGGGAGCTTCGAACGCGTCAAACGCCCAGCTGTCCGAGGCCTCGCGTGGCTCGAAACGTGAGGCGGCAGGGCGTCCCGAGCCACAGGAGGCTCGAACTCGTCAAATGGGCAGCCTCGGTGTCGATGGGGTAAGAGGCCAACACGGCGATGCGTAAGCACGGCAAATTCGTGACCCAAGTAGGAGGAGCTGCGATCGTCGTGCGACGCGTTACGGCGGTGTGCGTCGCATCGATCGCCGTCGCTGACCGGAACGGGATCGGCATCGAGGCGATTCGTGACGTCGCTGCGGACTCTCGGTGCGAATTGGGGCCGATGCGCTTCAGACAGCCCAACGCACAGGTTCAACGCACACGCGGATGGGTTCGTCGGTTCGCCGGTTCGTCGATCGTCTCGGGCGAACATCGACCGGTGACGAACGCGCCCATGTACACAGCCACTCATTCTCGACACGGTGGCACTGGAAGCCTTCGGCACAACCGCTCCCGCCACTGCACGTCGTCGCACAGTAGCCTGTCTCGGCCTTCTGCCGCGGCCAATGACAACGAAATGACAAGCAATTGCTGTTCGAGCTGCATTGACTGCCATCCGTGCGCAGAAACCCAGGTGCGCAACCAGAACGTCGCGCTCTATTTCGGCCGACATCTGGCGGGCGACGCGCATTCATCGACCGCCAGCTTTGGGGCGTGGACACACATCCCTACGCTCAACAGCACCATCTCGGACGAACCCGTCTGGGTATCGGACGACGACTGCGAAGTGTTCCTGAGTCGCGAGGGCACCCAGTCGAATGTAGAAGACGGGATTTTCGTGGCGCGGCGACCGTTGTGAGACTTCGCCATTCTACATCCAGCCGAGCATGCCCCGTGGCCAACGGCGCGGTTCATTC
>QJWJ01000509.1 GCA_003235365.1 Deltaproteobacteria bacterium | reverse complement strand
TGGCGGGGCACACGAGACTTCCCCACGCCGCCACGAAGCGATGCCGTCCCTGCACCGGACTCTGTCGGCCGTGCACGACGCCTCTGGGCAAGTGCACGAAGCTTCCGGGCAAGTGCACGAAGCTTCGTCGAAGCCCTGAGAATGTTGTGAGTGTTTCGCGGCACCGCGGCGCGATCAACTCGGAATGGGTCGCCGCGAAACACGGCGGAACGAAGCCCGGAGCGGCTTCGTTCCGGGACCAGGGCGAGCGCTGCCCGGAGCATGGATTCTGATTGTGATGGCTGGCCCGTCGAGTTCTCTCGGGCGAAGACGGATTGCCGCGACGCGGTATGCTCACCTGCGCCACTCGGGGTACTCGGTCGAACCCCGCGGTGGTGTTCTCTCCTGGCGGGGGCGGTGTGATGCCGGAGCGCCGCCCGAAGAAGAACAGTTCGAAACGGCGGTCCACCGGGTCACGCACGCCGTCACGTGCATTCTCGTCGAGCAGTTCGCCGCTTGGGCCCAGCGGGACCGACATCATCAACGAATCGTCGCGTGGCCCTCACAGTTCGCCGGGTCGGCTGTTTTCGACGTAGGATGCCAGCCAAGGTACCGGGGCGTCCGTCAAGCAAGCTGCGATAGCGGTGCCCAATACAACCCCCGCGTGGATCTCGTCGAGCGCGACGAAGCGTTCTTTCATTGCGGCTTCTTGCCGCCTGTTCCTGCCGGTGTCTTGCGGGCGTTGTGTTTTTCGTGCCCACGACTGCGCAAGCTACCGTCGCGTTCGAGCTCATGTCAATCGACCCTGGACTAAGTGCCTTAGGTATTAGACTGCAGACCTGATGTTGTGTGAACGCGGCGTCTGGATTTACTCCCATGTCGCCTCTCAGTTCTCGCCGAGCGCGATCTGTTTCGTCAGAGGCGACAACGATTCATTCCGTTCGTGCCAATGCACGGATTTGGCCGGACTCCGACTCCGTTGCTTTCGAGCAAGGAATGTGGGAATCAACCGCGCATGAGGGACGTAGCACGTTGCATGCGTTGGATTGCGCCGGTTCTCGCGTTGTTGCTACTTGGTGCCTGTGGTAGCGACAGACCAGACTTCAGCGACTCGAAGGACGCTAACCGCGCCGACCCCGGGGGAGAACTCGCGCCAGGACCGACTCTGTCCGATGCTGCGTCGCCCGTTCCGGCGAACCAGGACACGCCGTCAGCCGCGACGGGGCGTTCGCAGAGTGGCGACGGACCTTCGCTGGGTGCAATGGGTGAACGGTGCTCTCCCAATGCCTCCAGGTGTCAAGGGCGCGCGGTGCTTCGGTGCAATGCGGACGGCGCCTGGGATGTTCCAGCGACTTGCCCCTTCGTCTGTGTCGACGGTGAATGTACTGGGGCGTGCTCGCCGGGTGAGCGTCGTTGCGCGACGCAGGGGGTCATGGAATGCGACGAGTTCGGCGAATGGGCGCTTGCCGAGGCGTGCAGCGGAACCTGTGAGGATGCCGAATGCATGTCTTCGTGCACCGAGGGCAAGAGCGACTGCGTCGATGGCGACGCAGTCACGTGTGAAGCTGGCGCCTGGACCGTGACCGAGCCATGCGCGTTTCTGTGCGAAGATGGCCTGTGCGCTGGCGAATGCGCCCCGAACAGCACGTCGTGTGTTAATGGACTCCTCGCAACCTGTGGCGCGGATGCGCAGTTCGATGAAGGAGTTGCGTGCCCATTTGCCTGCGTTGGTGACAGTTGCGGGGGTGAATGTGCGCCCGGTACTTCCCGTTGCCAGACGGGGACGAACCAGCAGGTATGTGGCGAGGACGCAATGTGGGGAGACGCTTCCAACTGCCCATTTGCCTGTGTTGGCGACAGTTGCGGGGGTGAATGCGTTCCAGGCGAATCGCGCTGTTCCAATGAAACGATGGCCCAGCTCTGTGGGCCGAGTGGCATCTGGGGGACGCCTTCGGCGTGTCAGGAGATCTGTTCCGACGGGGAGTGCGTTGGCGGGTGCGTCGACGGGTCGCCGGCACAGTGCACCAGCTCCACCGAGCTGCGCAGTTGTACTTCGGGTCAGTGGCAAACCCAGAAGTGTGAGTTCGTCTGCACCGACAACACTTGCTCTGGGGTCTGTATGCCTGGGGCGACGCGCTGCAAGGACGGTCAAACACAGCAGACGTGCAGTGCAACAGGCGTTTGGGGAACCGATTTGGCCTGTCAAAACGTGTGTGTGGCTAGTACTGGAACTTGCGGTGGCCAATGCAAGCCGGGCGCTACCCGGTGCGCCGACGGCACGAGCCAACAGACCTGCAGCGCGGCGGGTGAGTGGGGAGCTGCGTCGGCTTGTGAGTACGTTTGCGCCGGCAACGCTTGCTCTGGTGTGTGCGACCCGGGGGACGCGCGTTGCGTGAACGACAATTCAGGCCGCGAAGTTTGCTCGAGCTCCGGTCAGTGGGGTTCCACGCAGAACTGCCAGTTCGTCTGTATCGATTCGTCTGCAACCTGCGGCGGCGAGTGCAAAGGCACGGGCAAAACGTGCGACGACCAGAAGGTTCTCACGTGCCAGAGTGGCTTCTGGGCAGAAACGCAGACCTGCGACGCTCCCGAATACCTGTGCGTGGAGGGGCAAGGCTGTGATTTCAACGAACCCTACTACGTCGGCTACTACGACGCGTTTTCGAAAGAGGGGGGAGTAGCCAAGGAGTTCACAGCGTTGAAGGTCACCCTCTCCGAACGTGTCGAGCTTACGTCGATTGGGATCGTGGGCCCCAGCGGCGCGACGTACGGGGCGGCGTTTGCCCTCTACGACGATGATGCCGGTTATCCAGGCAATCTGAGAGCGAGCACCGGGGCACAGAAGCGCCCCGTGAATGGCCGCCGCCAGTACGACGTGGTCCTGGATGATGTCTACCTGAACCCGGGTACGTACTGGATCGTGGCCAGCTGGGAGAACTATGGGCAGCTCGCCTATATGTACGAGTCGGCCTCCGGTGCAACGGTTTGGGAGCTCCAAGGCATCAGCGGTTCCTTGTGGCCCTCCGTTTTTCCCGATGAAGCGGCAAACGGAACTGGTCCCACCGCGGTTACTGGCATCAAACCGAACTTCTACATTGAAGTTCGCACGCTCCCCTAGAGCGGCAATCATCTTGATTGCTGCGACAAATCAACAACCTAGAGCACCGAGCTGCGAGCAAGAGTGCCCGAACGTGGCCCCGAAAAACGCTCTCACCCCCGCTGGGGCGATTTTTGGGGGCATTTCCGTGCACTGGCAAGCTGATCGGTGCTCTAGCCGGCTCAGCGGCGATCGGCGCTAACTGTGCTTCGGTCTGTCGACAAGAATCTCGGTAACGTGACAGGAGACCCCAACCGAGACGACGGGGCACGCGATGCTCATTGCCGTTCGATGATGCCCTTTCTTCGATTGGTGAACTCATGCGTTCGTGGCTCGCCTGCTGGCACGAGGGCGTCCACCGACGGGTGAACGGCGTTCCCGTTGGATTTCGGGGACGACTTCTGACCGGTGTTGTCAGCTCCGACTCAATCGACGAAAAAGCCCGGCGCGATAGCGCCAGGCCTTTTTGGAATGGTCGTCGCGACCACATCGTCGCGGCACGCTGTGTCGAGTGGCGTTGGTTTATTCGGGGTCGATGCGCAGGATGGTCCCGCGCGTCATGTTGATGACGTACAGCTCGCCGTCGGCGTCCTCTGCGAAAGACGGCAGGCCCTGACCGGGGATGCTCGTGTTTGGTATCGCGTCCTCGACCACGTCGCAGCTACCGCCCTCGCCATCATAGGTGAGCGCGAAGAAGTCTGCGCGCACGTAATCGGCGAAGATGTAGCGGCCGATCATTCCGGGGATCTTCGTGCCGCGGTACACGAAACCGCCCGTTACTGAGCCGACGAACCCCGCTCCCGGGCTGGGGTTCGGGTTCGTCGGGTACGCGTAAACCGGGTCGGTGGCTTCGAGACCATTGACCGTGTGTCCCTGGCAACCCGCGCAGGCGTCGAGACCCTCCCGCGCAGACCAGCCGAAGTTCTTGTTGCCGCCATCAGCCGGTGCAACGTTGACCTCTTCCCAGGTGTTTTCGCCGACGTCGCCGATGTACAGGTCACCGGTCAACTTGTCGAAGCTCCAACGCCAAGGGTTGCGCACGCCATAGTGGTAGATTCGACTGTCGACGCTACCGCCGCCGACCATGTCGGAGGTCAGGTTGCCCGGCGGAGGCGTGTCGAAGTTGTCGACGTCGTAGCGCAGGATTTTGCCCAGCGGCACGTTGGTGTCTTGGCCGTTGCCGTTGGAACCGTGCCCCGTGGAGGTGTCGTTGCCACCGCCACCATCGCCCAGGCCATAGTACAGGTAGCCGTCAGGGCCGAACATGACGTTGCCACCGTTGTGATTGCCTTGCGGTTGGTCGAAGCTGAAAATGTTCTGCTTGAAGGTTGCCGTGTCGCCCTCGATCTCATACTCGTCGAGAGCGCTGGACCCACCCGCGCCGAAAATCATGCTCGGGCAGGTCGGCATGTACGAGACGTAGATGCGCTTCTCGTTCATACCGTCGAAATTCGGGTGCAGCGCGACCGAGAAGAAGCCGCACTCGGCGCTTGTGGACGCATTCAACGATAGCAGTTCGGTCCCTGTCGGGTTGGCGTCGTTCATGTCGAAGCGCAGCAGACGACCACCGCGCTCGACGACGTACCAGATCGACGAATCACCGGGCTGAGTGACCATGTCGATGGGGTTGTCGAGGTCTTCCAGCACGGGTGTCAGCTTCACCGCCGGGAAGGGTTCTCCGCTACACGGCTCGTACTGCCCTTCGATGGGCCCCGGTGCGGGATCGGGGTTATCGGGCCCGGTTGCAGAGGGCATCGGCCCCGGATCGACGGGGGTGGTCGTCGACGGGTCCGGTCCGACTGGTTCGTTCGAGCCGGTTGGACCGGGCGGGGGCATCGTCGGCATCGGTCCGGTTTGATCGGGGCCAACGCCGGTTGGCCCGACGACAGGAGGCGTCGTGTTGTCTGGGCCGGGGCCCGGGGGTGGGGTCGTCACCTGGGGGCCAGGGGAGACGCCCGTCGGGACGTTGGACGGATCGCCCGGCGCCGTTGCCGAGGGACCGCCGGGGGTGACGGCGGTGGTCGGATTGGTTGGAGAGTCCGTGCCGCCACCCTCGTCGGTTCCGCATGCGGAGGGAGCCAGCAGTACGAGCAACGCAACGGGGACGAGGGGCACGCGACGGGCCAGTGCGAGCGGGCTGCGCTGCGAGGGAGTAGAAGCGAACGCGAATCTCATGGTCAGATGACCGTATCACTCGTGTGGCACGTGCGGAGCGGTCCTCGCGACGATTGAGGCGTGGCGGTTCGGTTGGCGCCTTGACCCAATCACGGCGACTAGAAAACTAGCGTCTGGCTGTGAACCCAGCGCTCGTTGCGGGGCGACCTATCGCGCTTCGGTCATCCGATGAGCGCCAGACCGTCGGCGGATGCCATGCAATCGTCACGGCGGATCGAGCATCGTTGCACCTGGAACTCCGCGTGTATAGTGGCGCGGTGTCCAGCCTCCGCGCTCGAGTTCGCATTTTGTCTGTTGTGCTCAGTTTCGGGATCGCGGCTGGAGGCTGTGGCGCCGCTGCCCCGAGCGTCGCGGTCGATTCGCGCCCGGCGGCGAGCTCCGCGGTCACCTGTGACCCGACGTTCGCGATTGAAGACCAGGGTGGGGCCGCTGTACGTCCTGCGAGCCCCGAACCAGGAGGAGTTGTCGTGCGTGAGCCTTTGACCGGACATGACGAAGTCGCAACCGACGCAGCCAGAACGGCGCTTCTGCAGACCCTTCAATCGCTGGCGGCCCAACCCCACTTCGCCCTGGGGCACGAGGACTCGGCGGCCTACGGCGTCGGGTGGATCGGCGAGCATGGACGTTCCGACGTGCACTCGGTGTGCGGGTCTCACCCCGGGGTGCTGGGTTGGGATGCCTTCGGGATCGAACACGGTGACGCGCACAACGGAGATGGCGTGCCTTTCGATGCGATGCGGAAATGGATTGTGGAAGGTTATCATGCGGGCAGCATCAACACGATCAGCTGGCACGCGCACAATCCGATCACCCAGGGCAATGCCTGGGAAACCAATCGAGTCATCCAGAAGATCTTGCCGGGGCGCGAACGGCACGCCGACTGGGTGCGCTATCTCGACCGTTTGGCCAACTACCTGCAGTCGATTCGCGGCCCCAAGCGCGAATTGGTTCCGCTCATCCTTCGCCCGTTTCACGAGCATACCGGAAGTTGGTTCTGGTGGGGCAAAGCGCATGCGTCCGAGGCGGACTACATCGCTTTGTGGCGTTTCACGGTCGACTATTTGCGCAACGAACGCGGCCTGTCGAACCTGCTGTTCGCATTCTCGCCGAGCGGCGGAGATGTTCACTCTGAACAAGCATATCTCTACGGCTACCCCGGGGACGACTACGTCGACGTGCTCGGCGTCGACCACTATTATCGGCTCGACTCGGCGCGTTTCGTCAGGGTGGTGGAGCTCGTCGTCGACCTTGCCAACAAGCGCGGCAAGGTCGCCGCGGTCACGGAGTTCGGTGCGCAGGGAGGGCTCAACGATCCGGCGGTCAGCGATCGAGATTGGATGAGCAAGAGTTTCCTCGAGCCGTTGCTGGCGAGTCCGAGCGCCTTGAGGATCTCCTACGCCCTGGCTTGGCGCAACGCTCGCGTCGACCACTGTTTCTTGCCGTATCCGGGCCACCCGTTCGCGTCACAGTTCAAGCAGTTCTGCGAGCGACCAGAAGTGCTGCTGCAAAACGACTTGAAACGACTGTCTGGCCCGTCGAACCCGTAGGGACGGAGTCTGCCGGGGGCGGCGCGGCAACGCCCACCCCTGGCGACTCGGCGACAAGCGCGCTATGGGTCGGGCTTGCGCGGCGGGCGGTTCGGTGCCGCGGCGCAGCCGGTGTGCGCGGCACCTTTTCGAGTGCCGTCAAGCTTGGTCTCGGCTTGGATGCAAGGACGGTAACATCATGAATGATTGGAAGAAATCGCTTTGGTTGGGTGCCGTTCTCGCGGGCTGTGGCGCGGGGCTTTCGGGCTGTGGCGGCACGTCGGCGCAGGCTGAGCCAGCCCAGTCCGCCGCGGACGTCGAGGGCGGCGATTCCCCTGCCAGCGAGGAGATGGGTGCAGGTTCCTGCCGCGCGACCTCTTTCGAGTTCGACGAGGTCAAGGCAGCGTGTGACGAGGGCGGCGTCAAACAAGCGCAGAAGTTGATGAAGGAGTACGTCAAGAAGGCCAAGGCGGCCGGCGACAAGCTCAAGTGCTCCTCGTGTCACGTCAACACCAAGACCTACGAGTTGACCGACAACGCGGTGGAGGATCTCAGAGCGTTGCTCCAGTGAGAATCCCGTGAGGCTCAACGTAACCAATCACGATCGCGATAGCGCCAACCTGCGCTACGTCTACCCGGTCATTTCACGGCGCGCGGGCGGCGTGTCGATCGGCGTCAATCTCAACACGAACAACGCCTGCAACTTCCGTTGCGTGTACTGCCAAGTTCCGGGCCTGGTGCGGGGTAAGGCACCACAAGTCGATGTCGAGCTGCTCCGCGCGGAGCTTCGAGCGATGCTCCGCGACGTGGTGCACGGCGACTTCATGGAGCGTTGCGTTCCCGAAGGGGTTCGCCGTTTCAACGACGTCGCATTCTCCGGCAATGGTGAGCCGACCAGTTCGCCGAAGTTTCTCGAAGCCGTTACCGTCGTCAAGGAAGTGCTCGAAGAGTTCGACCAAGTAGGCAAGGTCCAGATCATCTTGATCACGAACGGCAGCCTGACCGATCGTCCCGAGGTCGAGCGCGGCATTCAGCTGATGCAAGCGATCAACGGGCGGGTGTGGTTCAAGCTCGATAGCGCTACTCGGGCAGGTGCCCTTGCGATAAATGACAGCAAGGCGTCGGTGCCCGCGCGCCTGGAACGACTCGAACGCGTTGCCCGATTGTGCCCGACGTGGATTCAGACCTGCTTGTTCGCTCGTAGCGGACAACCGCCGGACGAAACCGAGCTAGGCGCCTATGAGGATGTGGTGCGGCGATTGCGGGATGCCGGAGTTCCGATACAGGGTGTGCTGCTTTACAGTTTGGCGCGGCCCTCTCTTCAGCCCGAAGCGCCCGAGTTGTCACGTCTCGACGCAGCATGGCTCGAGGCGTTCGCGGAACGCCTGCGTCGAATCCCGCTGGAAGTGCGCGTCACTCCTTGAGGTTTGCCCCCCGAGCTCAGCCGAGACTGACTCGTTGCGTCGACCAGTGGCGGCTCGCACATCTCCGGTCCTGTAGGATGCGTCAAGGCGCTGATGGTGCGCGAATTCAATCCCAAACGGGTGGTTAACTTCCGATCTCCCACGCCGTAACTGTCGGAAGGGCCGCGCAGCGCACGATTCGCGCGGCGTTTTCAAGGGAGAAAGACATTGGACATCAAGGCATCGCTGCAAAAGGCGCTGGAGATCGAGGGGTGCCTCGGCGCCGCACTCGTGGACTTCGAAACTGGTCTCTGCTTGGGGACCGCGGGTAATCCGGGTTTCGACCTGGAGATGGCTGCCGCTGGCAACATGGAGGTCGTCAGGGCCAAGAAGAGCATCCGTGACAAGTTGGGCTTGGCTCAGAAGATCGAAGACATTCTGATTTCGCTCGAGGGTCAGTACCACCTGATCCGGATGGTGGGCACCAGCATGTTCTTCTACGTCGCGTTGAACCGGAACAAGTCGAACCTGGCGATGGCTCGCCTCAGCCTCGCGAAGATCGAGGCCGAGTTGGACTTTCCGCGTCAGGCTTGAACGACACCCATCAGTTGGGGAGGTGTGTTGGGGCTGAGCGAGATTGGACGGGGCTGAGCGCGGGGAGGCTCAGAAAGTGAGTCCGAGGCTCAGGTCGAGGGCGAGTTGCAGGCCATCGAGATCAGCGTTGGGGTCGTCGTCATCGGCGAGTTGGGCTACGTAGTAGCCGCCCAATCCGAGCCGCAAGGTGATGGCCTTCCAATCGAACTGATAGCCAAATAGCAGTTTGGGGACGACGGCCGCGAGCTCGAGGGGGGCTGGCGAGGAGCCGACCGTGTCGTTCGCGGCCGGCTCCTCTATCGAGATCCACACCCATTCCAGCGAGGGGTAGGCGAACAGGCCCTCGTAGATCGGTCCTGTGGGGAATACCTGCGCGCCGACGCCGACTCCCCAAGCGCCGACCTTTCCACGAAGTGACGACTTCAGGTGTTCCCAACGGGAACCGTGCAAGTTCAGCGAGGCGTTGCTGCCCAGACCGAAGTCGAACTCCGCGATCAGCGGGCCGTAGACAACGCCCACCGGGTTCACCAGGATTGCGCCTGACGAGGGGCCCGGCTCACGAAACGCCCAAGCCGTCGATGGCAGGCTCGCCGAGGTGAGGAGCGACGCGAGCCAGCAAAGCCGGCGAAGAGTGTCGGGCATCGCGGGCAACTACGACCCGAGCGGGCAGAAGCATTACGATCACTCGTTGGAATCGACACGGTCTGTTGGCATCCTGGGTCGATGTCTGACGCGTGCGGATCCGAAGGCTCGACGCGAAGGCTGTTTGCCTACGGGACCTTGATGGTGCCCGAGATCATCTTGGCGTTGCTCGGGCGCGTGCCCCGTCACCGGGACGCGTCCCTGAGCGCTTACGCGAGGTTTCTGGTCCGCGGAGCGTCTTATCCCGGTATCGTTCCCGCCTTGGAGAGTAGCGTCGAAGGAACGCTCTACGAGGGGCTGTTCGACGCTGAATGGCAATTGCTCGACGAGTACGAGGGTGACTTGTACGAGCGTCGCAACGTCGTGGTCACGGTGGGGACCCAGGCGATCGAGGCGTTCAGCTACGTTGTTCGCCCACAGCGTGTAGATGAGCTCACCGAGAGGGCTTGGGACCTGCAATGGTACCTTCGGGAACACGGTCCCGTCGTGCCGGTGGATTGAGGTTGCGCTGGGCATCCGCAGGTCGCTCTGGGCACCAATGGCGCACCCATCGTCAAGCTCGTGGCAATGGCAGCGGCGTTCCGCGCCGCGCGACCGATACCAAGCCGGTGACGGGTGCTGTACGGAGCACGGGGTTCTGGTTTCCGTTCTCTCGGCGCGATGCCTGCATCCGGGGTGGGGTGCAGCATCCCGAATTGCCGGCGATGTTGGTGGTTCAGACGCGCCGAGTGGTTGCTCAGGCGAAACACTCCGTCGGTCCACTGAGAGTCGAGTGACCCGACACCGACGTGAGGCCGTGGTCACTTTCCACGCGTGGGGCCTTTTTCCAGAGCGGGTCGACGGCCGGTGGTTTGGTGTCAGGGAAACAATCTCGCGTGTGGGACGCCCTGCTCTACCAGGGTATTGTCCAATGGTCATGCATCGCTTCGTCGGTATTGGGTCGATTGGCATTGGTCTTCTCGTCGCGGTTGGCTGCGGAGGAGGAGACGAGGCCGTCGGCAGCGGCGCAAAGGCCGGAGAAGACGACGGTGCCAACGGTGATCCGAGTGACGCCGGAGCAACACCCACCTCCACTTCGCCGACAGCGTCGGGCCCGGCGCCCACCGCGACGGGTCTCCCCAGCTCGATGGACTTGGGTATGACGCCCGCGTCACTCGGTATGGAGTGCGAGACCGATGCCGACTGCGGCGATGGCGTGACGTGTCTGACCGAGGACGAGGACTTCACTCCCGGCATCATCGCCGGTGGTTTCTGCACGATCCGTTGCGAGCAGGACCCGGAGTTTGCCTGCGGCAGTGCAGGGCTCTGCGGGACGGCCACCCAAGGCACCGACGACACTGCGGACGACATCGGCTATTGCTACGACTTCTGTCTCTACACGGGTCTCGAGGCCAAGTGCGACGACGAGCTCAATCGGGTGTGCCTACCCATCAACGAACGCGGGGCAGGTGTGTGCGAGAACAAGTGCTTCAGCGACGGCGAGTGCCCGGGCGACACCAAGTGCAACCCGCGGCCGCCGTGGACGTGTGTGGACGAGTCCGAGATTGCCGATGCCGCCCCCGACGGGGCAGTGTGCACCGAAGCTGAAGACTGTTCCGGTGGTACCTGCTTCTTTCTCGAGCAGGGAGCCGCGACGGGTATCTGCATGTCCGAGTGCACGATGCGACCCGAAACCGCGGCGTGCCATCGCGACCTGGATGACAGCACGCCCGCGACGTCGATTTGCATGCCGCCCCTGGTGCTCTTCGTTCAGGACGTGGATGTCGGCTGGAACGACATCGGAAACTGCTTGGCCACGTGTGAACCCGAGGTCGGTTGTGACCACGAGGATTGGTCGTGCCTCGAGATCACCAATCAGGACTTTCTCGACGACGTTGGAGTTTCAGGTGTGTGCCTGCCATCGATTCTCGTCGCGGACGACGCTGACGCTGGCGCGCCAGCGCCGGTGGATATGCCGGCGGAACCAAGCGGTGCTGGCGGAACCACGGCGTCGGGTGCGGGTGGTACGAGCAGCTCGTCCGGCGCTGGCGGTATGACGAACGCCGCAGGTGCCGGAGGCATGGCCGACGCTCCGGATGCCGGATGAGTCGGTCCTCGTTTCACACGGGTCGCGGGTCGTCGATCCGTCGATTTCCGATGCGTGGTTGAATCACGTTCTTGTGCCGCGGATGCCCGCAGTAAGGTTGTCGGCAACGTGTTGCGTTTGATCAACTGGTCGACGACGGCTTTTCCGCTCTGGATTCTCGTCGGGGGGGCGCTCGCTTTGGTCCACCCCACCTGGTTCACCTGGTTCAGTGGGCCGTGGATTGTCTGGGGTCTGGCCGTGATCATGCTCGGTATGGGCCTCACTCTGCGCGTCGAAGACTTTCGCGACGTAGCCAAGATGCCGCGGGCCGCCTTGTTGGGCGTGTTGGGGCAGTTCACGATCATGCCGACGTTGGGTTGGCTGATCGCGACGGTGCTGAATTTGGATACACCGTTTGCAGTCGGGTTGATTCTGGTCTCTTGCTGCCCCGGGGGAACGGCGTCCAACGTCGTTGCATTTCTGGCGCGAGCGAACGTTGCGTTGAGCGTCGTGATGACCATGGTCTCCACGTGTGCGGCGGTCGTGATGACTCCGCTGCTGACTCAGGTGCTGGCGGGCACGATGGTCGCCGTCGACGGTTGGGGATTGTTTCTCAGCACGCTGCAGGTCGTCGTGGCACCGGTGGTCGTGGGGGTGTCTCTTGGCAGGTATGCACCGAGGGCCGTTCAATGGGCGCTACCGGTTGCTCCTTTGGTGAGCGTGGTGGCGATCGTGCTCATCGTTGCGAGCATCATCGGGCAGAGCGCTGCGGCGATCATCGACAGCGCGTTGCAGCTGCTTTCGGCGGTGTTCGTCTTGCACGTCGCTGGTTTCGGCTTGGGCTACTCACTGGCCAAGCTATTGTCCTTCGACGACGCGGTCGCTCGCACGACGTCGATCGAAGTGGGCATGCAGAATTCGGGGCTGGGAGTGGTGCTCGCGCGAGCGCACTTCAGCGACCCCCTGACCGCAGTGCCCTGCGCCATCTCGAGTGTCTTTCATTCCGTGATTGGCAGCATTCTTGCGGGGCTGTGGAGGATGCGTCCGACGCGCGGCACCCAACAACCGTCGCGGGCCGCGAGCGAAGCGTCACCAGCGAGCTGAAAAACCGGCTTGCGGGCAATGCGAGTTCCCTGAACGATTGGCGATGGGTCCTTGGCAAAACGCCGTGGCTTGATATCGTGGACCGATGTCGCGCCGGAGCTTTCTGGATCAGAGTGCTCGCAGTCGTGCAACAGAAGCCATCAAGACCATCGAGTCGGTTACCGCCGCTGAAGTCGTCGTGACGGTGCGGCAGGCTGCCGGCAAGTACCACCGTACCAGTGTCGTATTTGGCGCTGTGCTCGGCGGGCTGGCAGCGCTGGTGATGCTGCTGAGCCCGACGGTTTATCACTACCTCGTCATTCCGCTCGACGCCGCGTTGGCTTTCGCGCTCGGGGCGATCGTGTGCGGGATCGTGCCATCGCTCAAACGTGCGTTGACTCCGGCGTCGACTCTCGTCTCAGCCGTCGATGCTGCCGCTCGGCGTGCGTTCGAAGAGTTGAAGGTCGGCACGACCAAAGACCACACCGGCCTGTTGGTCTACGTCGCCTTGTTCGAGAAGCGCGTGTGCGTGCTGCCGGATTCGGGGATCCGAGTGGACGTGTTGGGGCCCGAGTATCAAAGCGCCCTGGACGAGATGGCGAGCGCCGTCGAAGGGCTCGACGATGAAGCATTCTTGCGAGGCCTGTTAGGTCTCGCTCATCCCCTTGGTCAAGCGCTGCCGCGCCAACCTGACGACGTGAACGAGCTGAGTGATGAAGTCGTTTGACAATGGGGACTCGAAGGCGTTTCGGTGCGGCGCGGACGTCGTGGGCCGTGAGTGGGTGCGCGTGGCGAACGTGATGTCGCGTATGAGCCAATCGCGACGGTTGGCAACGGCAGTCGCGCTGCTCGGTGTGCTCGCTGGGTGTTGCCTCGCGCTGGACGCCAACGCGAGGCCTGGCGGGGGCGAATCCTTCGGCGGCGGTGGCCGTCGCAGCGGTGGGGGGAGCGGTGGCGGCGGGGGTGGCGACATCGGGCTCATCATCGATCTCATCTTCCTGTGCATTCGCTACCCGGCGTTGGGTGGTGTAGTGGCGCTCGTGGTCGTGGGCTATCTCGTCGCTCAGCGTGTGCGTGGAGCGGGTCTGTCCGACTGGTCCGCGGGGGTGCCACAGCAGCAGGTGGCCGTATCTCGGCCTCACTACGTCGCCAGATCGGCACTCGACCGGATTCGTCAGTGGGACCCGGCGTTTTCGGTCGTTTGCTTCGAAGACTTCATCTACACGCTGTACGCGCAGATCCACACCTCGCGGGCGAAGAACGGACTGCGCCGACTGGCACCGTATTTGGACGACGCAGTGATCAACGCCCTTGCCGACGATTCACTCGACGCCGTTGCCGGTGTTTTGGTCGGCAGTATTCGCTACCTCAGCTTCAAGCCGGGTGAGCAGCACACGCAGGTCGTGGTGGAGTTCGAATCCAACGTGACCGAGACGCGCGCTGGTAAGATGCAGCGCCTGTACCTCGTGGAACGTCTGACGCTGATCCGCCCGACGACGGCCCGGTCGCGGCCGCCGCAGCGTTCTCGAACCCTCGATTGTCCCAATTGCGGTGCGCCGCTGGAGTCGATCACGGGTTCTCAGTGCAGCTATTGTCGTGAGCACGTCACGGATGGCCGTTTCGACTGGAAGGTGTACGCAATGGCGTGCGTCAAAGTCGAGAAGCGCCCGCCGCTGCTCACCGCGGAGGTGGCCGAACGTGGCAACGAGCTACCGACCGTGGTCGACCGACACAGCCAACGCCGCTTGGGTGAGCTGTCCGAACGCGACCCGCAGTTCGACTACTCGGCGTTTCAGCAGCGCGTGCGCCTCATCTTCTCCGAGTTGCAGGCGGGCTGGTCAGCTCTCGACTTGAACCGCATTCGTCCGCACGTCAGCGACAACTTGTTTCAGTACTTCGGCTACTGGATGGATCTGTACGGCCAGAGCAAGGCGCGCAACGTCACCGAGAACGCGCGCATCATGCACATCGATTTGTCGAACGTCATCAGCGATGCCAACTACGACGCGATCACCGTACGCATCTTCGCGACGGGGCTCGACTACACCATCAGCGAGGATGGCAAGGTGCTCAAAGGCAGTAAGACCAAGGAGCGGCCCTACACCGAGTACTGGACGTTGATCCGTGGCAGTAGCGCCAAGGGGCAGGCAAAGCTCGAGCTTTCGTGCAGCAACTGTGGTGCCCCGTTGAAGGTCAGCATGGCGGGCAACTGCGAGTACTGCCACGTCAAGGTCGTCACTGGAGACTTCGACTGGGTGCTGTCGCGCATCGAGCAGGACGACAACTACTCCGGTTGAGTGGCGAAGAAGCAACGCGCGGCGCTGACGAGGCGCCGCCGCGCACTCGCGTGTTCTTCGGTTGAGCCCCGCCGTGCGGGTGTTCTTCGCTCAGCGTCGTTCGAGCAAGATGCGTAGCATGCGGCGAAGCGGCTCCGCAGCGCCCCACAACAACTGATCGCCGACGGTAAACGCCGACAAGTAGTCTGGGCCCAGGGTCATCTTGCGCAGGCGTCCGATCGGGATGTTGAGGGTGCCCGATACCGTTGCCGGCGACAGCTGCTCCAACGTCGCCGGTTTGTCGTTTGCCACGACCCGCACCCAGTCGTTGTGGCTGGCGATCGCTTGAACGATGTCATCGAGAGGGACATCGTGGGTGAGCTTGATGGTCAGGGCTTGAGAGTGGCAGCGCATCGCACCGATCCGGACGCACACGCCGTCGACGGGGATCTGCGGGTCATTGCCGAGGATCTTGTTGCTCTCCGCGTGTCCCTTCCATTCCTCCTTCGTCTGCCCGTTGGCGACAGCGGCATCGATCCAAGGGATCAAGCTGCCGGCGAGTGGCGCGCCGAACTCGCTCTTTGGAAAGTCGGCGCTGGTCAGTGCCGTCGAGATCTTGCTGTCGATGGAAAGGATGCTGCTACGCGGTTCATCGAGCTCGGCGCCAGCGGCTGCGCCCAGAGCCCGCATCTGGTTGAGCAGCTCGCGCATGTTGGCTGCGCCCGCACCCGAAGCCGCTTGGTACGTCGATGAGTTCACCCACTGCACCCAGCCCTTCGCGTACAAGCCACCGATGGCCATCAGCATCAAGCTGACGGTGCAGTTTCCGCCGATGAAGTCCTTCTTGCCCGTGTCCAGAGCCCGATCGATTTGCGCGCGATTGACCGGATCGAGGATGATCACGGCGCGCTCATCCATGCGGAGCTGCGACGCGGCGTCGATCCAGTAGCCGTCGAACCCTGCGTCGCGTAGCTTGGGGTGCAATTCCTTGGTGTAGCCGCTACCCTGACAGCTGATCACCGCGTCGAAGCCGCGAAAGGCTTCAGGGTCGTTCGCGTCGAGCAGGGGTCGGCTTCCGTTGCCTACATCGGGTCCCGGCTGTCCAGCTTGGGAGGTCGAAAAGAACGTCGTTTCGAGACGCTCGAAATCTCTCTCCTGGTGCATGCGCTCCAGGAGAACCGAACCGACCATTCCGCGCCAACCAACGATACCGACCCGCATTTTCTCGTCCTTTCCAAACTGTTCCGGCTCCTGCGCAACACGTCAAAACGCGGGGCCGGGAGGCGGAGTTGTGGCGGAGTTGTTACTGGATCGCAAGCACAAGTGACGCATTGGTCAGCCCGGTGCTCGCGACGATTTTCGCGCATGGCGTGCGATGCGCTACGCTTTGCGGTGTCGACGGAAGCTGGAGGGTTTCTGGTTTTGATTCCGAATGATGACGGCGAATTTCCGCGCGGAGGGAGCGGCGAAACGTGATGACGGGTGCTGCTCAATCGAGTGACGTTCGCCCTGGCGGTGCCGACTACTTTCGCAATCTGCCAGAACTCAACGACTTTTTGGAAGTCGTTGACGAGCGACACTACCACGACGTCCCCGACGACTGGCTGGTGGTGATCACGGACGTGCGCGGATCGACCCAGGCGATCGAGGGTGGGCGCTACAAGGACGTCAACGCCGTGGGTGCGGCGGGCATCATCGCGCTGCGCAATGCCCTGCCCCACGTCGAGTTGCCGTTCGTGTTCGGCGGTGATGGCGCAACGATCCTCGTGCCGGGAAGGCATTGCGATGATGCGGCGGCAGTTCTACGCGGGTTGCGTCGACTCGCCCACGAGGTGTTCGAGTTGGAGCTGCGCTGTGGGATGGTGCCGGTTCGCGAGCTGCGCGAGTCTGGGGGGCAGGTGCGGGTTGCACGCTATCGGACCAGTCCTCACGTCGCGTTTGCGATGTTCATGGGCGCGGGGTTTTCGTTGGCGGAGAGCTGGATCAAAGACGAGGCGCGAGGTGGGCGATACGCGATCGCCGAGGGTGTGGAAGTCCCGGCAGATCTCGAGGGTTTCGAATGCCGTTGGCGTCCGGTGCGAAGTACTCGCGGAACGATGGTGTCGCTGCTCGTTCAAGCCCTGGGCGCTTCGCCGCAAGAAAAGGCGAAGCGCTACCGCTCGTTGCTCGAAGGGTTGACTGCGGTCCTCGGAGATGGCGCCGGAATGCCCGTGGCGCGCACGGCCTTGAAGATGCAAGGCTTGTTTGGCGACTTCTCCGTGGAGGCACGGATCAAGACGGGTTCCGCGGACGGACCGGCCTACGACCGCGCGGTGGCATTCGCTCGCAGACGTACGGTGATTGGCCAAATGCTGGTGATGTCGGGTCAGAGCGCTGGAGGCTTTGACGGCAAGTCGTATCCGTTGCAGTTCATTGCAAACTGCGATTTCCGCAAGTTCGACGAGACACTGCGCATGGTGATCGACGTCAACGAGTCACAGCTCGAGCAATTGACTCAGTTGCTCGAGGCGGCTCGCTCCCGAGGAATGGCCGTCTACGGTTTGCACGCGTCGAAGCAAGCACTCGTGACCTGTTTCGTCCGCTCCTACGACGGCGATCACATACACTTCGTCGACGGCTCGGATGGGGGGTATGCGCTGGCGGCCAAGCAATTGAAACACCAATTGGCTCCGAGCTGAGCGAGGCGACGTCGTGGCGGACGAGCCTGCTCGGCTACGGTTGCGCTACGAGGTGCTGCAACACTTCTTGAGCCATGCGCTCGTGCGTCGGCACTGACGGATGCCACGAACAGCCGGGCTTGTCGTTCGTCGCGGCGAGTTCGAAGCTCTGAACACGGGTGTCGCCCTGACCGCGGCGCGCAGCGACCGCCGTGTTGATCCCTTGCCGCGCGAGCGTCAGATCGTCTGCGCCGAGCATCGGGCCGACGGTACACAGGATCAAAGCGTCGGGATTCGCGTCGCGGATCTGGGCAAGCAAAGCGGCGTAGGCTTGCGCGAAAGCGCCGATGCTCGGATCAGGGCTCGTCGAGAAGTCGTTCGTGCCGAGATTCACCAATACCAAGGATGCGGGTCTGGAAAACGACCAGCGGCTGTTGGCGTCTTGAGGCAACGTCCGATTGTAGAGGGCGGGCATCAGATCACCGGGTTGGCCATCGTAGTTCTTCACGACGCCGCGCCCTGACCAGGCCACCGTGCTGATCTCAGCGCCCAACCGGCGAGCGATCAGGCTGCCCCAAGTCAGGTAGTGGTTCTCGGTTTCTGCCGTGAATGGGCACTCGGGTGAAGTGCCCAGGTTGCCGTATCCGCAGCTGATCGAGTCCCCCACCACCTCGACGAGCGTCGTTGGCGGTGCGGGCGGCTGGAGCAAGTGTCCGTCGGAAACGGCGATGCCCTGCAGCTCGGTGATGCCAAAGGACGCTTCCGTTCTGCGGTAGACTTCGAGGGTGTGTTCAGTCGCCGGCAGCCCTGCGGCGACGGGGTACTCGCTCTGCGCGTGCGTGGTTCGGATTGGCTCGAACTCGCGGCCGTCGATGACCACCGTGTGCAAGTTGTCCTGATCTCGTAGCCGCAGCGCAATACCAGTGCCGACGAAGCGCGACACGAAGCCCGCGCCTGACCAAGCGTAGCGGGCACTGGTCGGGCCCGTTTGCTCGACACGGCCAACGAACCGCACGCTGCCCCCGGTTTGGGTACCCGAAGGCTGCTCGGTCACCACCGGCGCGGGCTCGGGAGCCACGGCCTGTCCTGTGGTCGTGCCGCAGGCCCATGCCGACGCGCCCAGCGCAGACAGAAAAGCCCGCCTGCCC
The DNA here is from genome assembly GCA_003235365.1 of Deltaproteobacteria bacterium. Classification (GTDB taxonomy): domain Bacteria; phylum Myxococcota_A; class Polyangia; order Polyangiales; family Polyangiaceae; genus SZUA-265. The sequence continues at coordinate 6,763 of QJWJ01000509.1, read as the reverse complement.
AATCGAGAAGCCGAGGCGGAAGCGAGACGTCGAATGCTCTGACGCAGGCGCGGTATCGGAGTCGGCCAAGGGACGTATTGTCGCGCGGTGAACATCGCCGCGATGTGCCACCCCGAGACGGCTCGTTCAAGTGCGTAGTGACGTGCCTGAACGAGGAGCGCGAAAATGCGAAACAGGGCTCACGAGATCTCGTGAACCCTGTCCGTGTTGGCAACGAGCGTCGACCCGACGCTGAGCGCTGATCAGAAGGATGCCTGGAACGCCAGGATCACATCGGTGGTGTTGTCAGCGTCGCTGGCTTCCGGAGCCGTTACCGTACCTGCCAATGAGACGCGCGCTTCTTGGCTCTGGATGTAGTAGTTGAGCCCGAAGTCGTACTGCATGGCACCGTCGTCATCGGTGTCGAGATCCTTGTCGAGCATGCCGACACGCACCACCGGCTGGAAGTCGCCGATGCTGTAACCTAGAGCGCCGTAGGCACCGTGGCCTTCGGTGGCGGGGCCGCCACCCGAGCCAGTCCAGCCGCGGATGTACTCGGCCTGGAACAACAGATTGTGGGCATCGTAGCGGAGGTCGCCTTCGATGCGGTCGCGAAATGAGTCACGCTCGCCGACCGTCGTGTACCCCACCGCGCCGACCATCAACCCTTCGATCGGGTAGACCTCGAGACGCAGAGCGAGGTCCTTGTCGTTGTCATCGTCCAGCTTGTTGAGCCCGGAGCCGTTGTAGACGCCGACGTTGTAGTAGAAAATGTCACCCAGCTTCTTCTCAGCCTTGATGCCGATGTCGCGCTTGTCGCCGAACTCTTTGGCGACGGCGACGCGCTCCGGGAACATCAGCTTGCTCGACGAGTTCGACCCCTCGTAGCTCACCGGAACCTTGAATTGGCCCAACGTGACGTCGGCGTAGTCCGACTTGAACGTCAAGCCGAAGTCCTGCAACACCGAGTGGTCCCCAGCGGGCACTTCGGCCTGCCCCACGACGTTGCCCATGTCGTCCACGACGTCGACGTCGTCGCTCTTGCCGAGCAGTGCCTTGGAGGGATCGAGCATCACCGAGTAGCTCAGCAGGCCGGGGATGATGTCGCCCTTGGCCTTGAACTCCGCTCGACGGACGCGGAACGTGAGGCTGTCCTCGTCGGCATGCTGGTACAAGGTCCAGAACTGGAGCAGCATGCTCGGCTGGAACAGACCTTGGCCGGCTTTGCCGATGGCGAGCTTCGAGGGCAGTGCGGGTTTGTCTTCTGCGGCATCTTCCACGGCGGCATCTTCCACGGCGGCATCTTCTGCAACCGGCGCAGGCTCTTCCGCGACGGCAGGCTCTTCGACGGCTCCGCGGATGCCGAGTCCGCCGGTGGCGGGTTCCGCGCTCGCTTCTGCGCTGCCCTCTGCCGTGGCAGGTGCATCAGCCGAAGGTGCCTCGGCAGCCGGTGTGGCGGCAGGAGCCGGAGCGGGCGCGGCTTGCGCCGGTGGGGTTGCGGGTGGAGCCTCAGCTGGGGGTGGCGTGGGGGCAGGCTGAGCGAGTGCACTCGCCGAGAACAAGGCGGAGGTTAGAATCGTCGCGGTTGACCGTAAGTGTTTCATGAGCGTTTTCCTTGAATGCGGCGGAAGGACACACGGCGAGCGTGACAACTCGACGACGTGTTCGTGACGTTCAGAAGGCGGCGATGTGAATCGGCCGCGCGCTTTGTGTAATGCTGCCGCCCGCCCCAACGGCGGCACGAGCCGACCTCTAATGCTCGAAACGAGCCAATACCACGCGGCTGCGCCGCCCCAACGGCGATGACGAGCTCGCTACATGCGGCACTGGTCGTGCTTAACGAAGTGGTCGACCGCCGAGTGGAAATGTTGTGAATTGTCACAATCTGTCCCTGATCGTCACTTGGGCTGTCACACGGAACGAAGCGGATTTCCTGCGGGGTTCGGGTGGCCCAACGAGCCCCCACGACTCAAAAATGAGAGCGACGCATCGGGCAGTGCTGAGATCCCAGCACTACTCAGACCCCGGCACTGCCGAGGCCCCATCGGTCGCACCCTACGCCAGCGGGTCGCGCAGCGGCAAGGGCGACACACGCTCGTCGCGAAGATTTGTCAACTCGGACTCGAACTGTACGAACGAGCCTGGGTCCCAACCCGAGCAGGGTGAAGTGAACAGTCGTCCGAGATGGACGCAGGCGTTGCGCAACAGCTCACGGGATCCGTCGCGGGGCAACTTCGATTACGGTGCCGAGTGCGTCAGACCACCGCAGGTTGGAAATGCACCAGGAGTACTGGACGTCTTTTTCCGGTGTCGATACGGTTTGGATTTGCAGGGAGTGCAGCCGGGTAACATCCGGGGTTGCTGGTGAATCGGGCGCGTCGGTCCACGGCGGTAAGGTGAAGCCGTCGAGGCGGTACGTGTAATCGCCGTCGAAGGTAATCGGGTCACCGACGTACTGCACCTGCGACCCGGGAGCGCTACTGCCGTCTTCGCTGACGAAGGATTGCAGTGAGGGCCGTAGCTGGGTCTCGCCGTCGAGGCCCGTGATGGTGAAGCTCACGTAGGTGATCCCGCGAGCCGCCGCGTCGAACGGGACGTCCTCGGCGCTGCTCAGCACGAAGCCGAGCATCGTGCCCCAATTGGAGTAGTTCGGGCCGGCTGCCGCAACGGTGCCGTAGATGCAAGCCGACCCGTCGCGGAAGCCGAGGCAGCCCGTCGATTGTTCGTCACCCGCGAGAAAGATGCTGCTCACTCCATCGAACCCCTCTGGACCATAGGTGGCGTCGGCTTCGGTTCTGCATGCCACCGGGTCGAACGTCGCGGGCGTAGCCGTTGGCATTGGCGCGGGCGGTGGCGGCATCGCAGTGGGTACTGCGGGCGTTGCAGCGGGGACGGTCACCGGCGGCTGCGCCGTCGCGGGAAGCGGTACTGGATCGGGAGTCGACGGTACCGGTGGGATGGCGGTCGGTTGCGGCAGACCGCGTGGTTCGTCGTTTACTCCACCCGCCGTCGCTGGGACGTTCGGGTCTTGCGACGGAGTCCCCGGTCGATCGGATTCGATTCGCTTGGGGCCCTCGGTGCCGATGCCGTCGCCGTTGAGCGACGTCTCCAGATCGAGACCAGAACGAGCTCCGCAGCCTGCGTTGATTGACGCCAGCAAGATCCACAGACCTTGCGACCGCGTGGGCAAGGCTGATCGCCTGCGCATGAACGACTCGGTGGACAGCATGTTCGAAGAGGTCCTATGCGGTTGCAGGTTAGCACCGACGACTGTCGAGAGGGGCGATCGGCATGGGCACAACCGCAATAATCTCGGCTGCTTGGTGGCACGGTGGGACAGCGCGATGTGATGACTGATGACGGCCAGCGCGTCATCCAACCCCAATCCAGCCGACCCGAATCAGCGCAGAAGGTGACCCCGATGCCGAAAAATACGACTGGTTCTAGCTTCCATTCAAGTTGGATCATTCTCGAGTCGACGCATTGTCGCATGCGGCAGGAGCGGCTCGAGAGGCAGCGATCACACGAAGCGGCCTCCCCGTTTCTCGGGGCTTGTGTCACGGCGCCCGAGAACGGCACATTCGGCCTGGCACACGGCCTTCACAGATACCCCGAAAAGTGACTACGATTCGCGCCCTTGGAGTGCTGTTTCGCTTCGGGTGTATCACTGGCGTGTGTGTTGACCCCCCGCTGCTGCCGTTGGATCCGAATCTGACGACGGTACTGTTGTTGTCGCGCAGCCCTGCCCGTACAGCTGGGTTAACCTGTGCAACCCAGGAGTCGATGTCATACAATCGGCACGCATGAGAGCCCGCAGCTTCACGTTTGCATGGAACCTAGCCACCCGACACTCGCTGCTCGGGGGTCTGCTAGTTGCTTCCGCCGCCGCAGGTTGTTCGTCGGCTGACACCGGCAGTACCTCGTCCGAAGTCTTCACCATGCCCGCGATGCCAGAGCCGATGGCCAGTGCCGTGACTGAACCGGTCGCTACCGAGGCCCCGGCGGCTGCGCCGGTAGGCGCCGTGCCTCCTCAGGCCGGTTCGTTGCAACCGACCGACGGTGTGATTGTCGAGTCGGAGATCGTCGAAACGACTCACGACGACATCGAGGAGATGCAGTGCGCCGGCTTCTCGGAGACGGCCAATCAGGTGATCCTGCCCGTCGACATCATCTTCGTGATCGACAACTCCAGCAGCATGACCGAAGAGATCTCCGAGGTGCAGGATCGCATCAACGGTGACTTCTCGGAGATCATCGGCGCCAGCGGCCTCGACTATCGCGTGCTGATGGTGTCTCGCTATGGTGACGTCAACACGGCCGTTGGTCAGAGCGATCATCCCGTCTGTGTCGGCGCGCCGTTGGGCGCGAGCGACTGCTCCGTCGCCGACACCGCGCCTTTGGCGAACAATCCCCCGCTTTTTTACCACTACAGCTCCGACGTCGGGAGTCGAGAGCCCTGGTGTGACCTGATCGACGGGTTCGACGCGCCAGATGAACTCGGCGGCACTGCGGCGGATCGCGATGCGGGGTGGACACCGTTGTTTCCAAACGGCTACTCGGAAGCGCTTCGCCCCGAGTCGTTCAAGCACTTCGTCGTAATCACTGACGATGACTCGAATTGCGGCCAGTTTGGGGGGGTCGGCGGTGTTCGCGGTGGCGGTGGCGGTGGCGTTGCTGCAGGTGGTTCGGCCCAGGACTTCGACGATGCCCTGTTGTCGTTGGCTCCCGACTACTTCGGTAGCGCAGATGATCGCCGTTATCGCTGGCACAGTATCGTCGGCATGGTCGAGAAGACCGCCGATGCTGGCGGTGTGCCCGAGCCGTGGTTGCCCGAGGAGCCGGTGCAGAACGAGATGTGTTCTGGTGCTGGTGGGGACGCCGTGGGGCCCGGAGTCGCTTTCCAAGAGCTCAGCGTCCTGACTGGTGGGCTGCGTTATCCCTCGTGTCACACGGAGAACTTCAACGCCGTCTTCAACGCGATTGCCGAGGGCATCGTCCAGGGCGCGACGCTCTCCTGCGAGTGGGACATCCCGATGCCGCCCGACGGTGAGGTGTTCGACAAGGACAAGGTCAACGTGGACTTCACGCCGGGTGGCGGCACCGCGGAGACGTTGGGCAAGGTCGATTCGGAGGCCGAGTGTGGTGATCAACCCGGTTGGTACTTCGACAACGAAGATGCTCCGAACGTCGTTCGTGCTTGTCCCGCCAGCTGCAACATCTTCTCCCAGGACGGCACTGCGTCGGTGAGCGTGGTGTTTGGCTGCGAGACGAAGCTGCGCATCGCCCGCTGAGATCGCCCGAGTCCGCGCGCGGTGTCGAGCTCGGGGCTCGCGCCGCGCCATCGAGCTCTCGAGGCGGTCGTTGCGCGCCACGGCGTCGCAACTGCCACACGTCATGGGATCGGTGCGGCCGGCAATCGGCCCAGCCGATGACCACCGGACTACGGTTCTCGCCGCTCGTTTTCTGGCCTGCCCGACGCGCTTTTCTTGCGGTCGAGCCAGGCCACGCGTGGCTTCGTTGCGCAGACGCTCGTCATAGGCCGTGCCTATCACGAGCATCGAGAATTACGATTAGACATGATTGAAGCCCCTGAGCATACTGGCCTTTCAAGAGCTTTCGCGATTCGGGGCCGGTCGAAACGACCTTTTGCGAAGCCGGAACTCCAGCAAGAAGGAATCACCCTCATGTCGAAACTCAAGGGAACCAAAACACACCAGAACCTCAAAGACGCTTTCGCAGGCGAGTCGCAGGCAAACCGCCGCTACCTCTACTTCGCGAAGGTCGCTGACGTCGAAGGCTACCCGGAAATCGCCGGCAACTTCCGCGAGACTGCGGAAGGCGAGACGGGTCACGCCCACGGCCACCTCGACTACCTCAAGCAGGTCGGTGATCCGGCGACGGATCTGCCGATCGGCGACACCATCAACAACCTCAAGGCATCCGTCGCTGGCGAGACCCACGAGTACACGGACATGTACCCGGGCATGGCCAAGTCAGCGCGCGAAGAAGGCTTCGCCGAGATCGCCGACTGGTTCGAGACGCTGGCCAAGGCCGAGAAGTCTCACGCCGGTCGTTTCCAGGCGCTGCTCGACGACATCTCCTGAAGCGTTCGTGGAGAAGCGCGCCGGGTCGTCCCGACGCGCTTCTCGTCTCGACTCGACGCTTCGCGGGGCCGAGTCAGGGGAGCCGAGCCCGATCGGAACGGCGACCCAGCGAAACCAGCGAATCTCGATCACGGTCCGCCGGGAGCGGCGTCGGAGAGGCCCCGACCATCCGGGGGGTTTGCGCCGATGGCGGTTTTCTTGATCGTTCTGGTCACACAGGGGCCCGCCGCGCGATCCTCACGGATTGGTGTGGCGACCGAAGTGCGCGCGAACACCATCACACGTCTCACTGCTTCCGATTGACTGCCATGGCCGAGAAGAACGTATCTTACCAACCCACCGACGGATTGAGCTACGACCCCGCCGAGTCGAAGTACTGGGACGAGGCCGCACTCGACAAGGAAATCACTCGGGTGTTCGAGGTCTGTCACGGCTGTCGCATGTGCTTCAAGTACTGCGACTCGTTCCCCAAGCTCTTCGACGCGATTGACAACAAGCACGATGGGAACGTGCGCAAGATCACCGACGATGAAACCGCGGACGTGATGGATGCGTGTTTCCAATGCAAGCTGTGCGAAGTCCAATGCCCGTACACGCCGCGAGATGGGCACGAGTTCCAACTCGACTTCCCCAAGTTGGTACACCGCTACAACGCCATCAAAGCGAAGAAGGAAGGCGTC